>DATBMQ010000272.1:0-4991 GCA_036554765.1 Steroidobacteraceae bacterium
ACCTCGCGGCGCGCAATGCCGGCGCGCGCCATGATGTCGAGGCCGGCGCCGGTGCGCCAGCGCAGCCGGCCCCAGCCGGTGTCCTCGTTCTGTTCGCTGACCTCCTGGAAATCCCGGTCGAGGTCCGTGAAGTCGTAGCCCGCGGAGACCACCAGACCGTCGGCCAACTCGTAGTCTGCGCTCAGGTTCATGCGCAGCCGCTCGAATCCGTACGGCACGTTCAATTCGGTCTCGCCGGACAGGAAGGTATCGGCGATGACGCGCGACCATGGCAGCGCGTCGGTCTTGTTGTCGCGCTCGTCGTTGCGCAGGGCGAACTCGACCCGCGTCTTCGGGAAGGGCCTCGACACGACGGTCAGTGCCAGGTTGGTGGTGTCCACCTCCGCGTCCAGCGAGGCGCGGGGCAGGGCGGCCGTCACCAGGTTGGGATTGGTGGTGTAAGGCAGCAGCAATTCGTCCTGCGTCCCCTGTCCCATCGCCGCCGAGAACGAGATGCGCGTGTCGAACGGCGACAGGCGGTAGCCGCCGGTGAGCACGAGTTGCTGGAAGTCGTTGTCCGGCGTTTCGGCGAGCGCGCTTTGTTGCGCCCCGGGCGCGCTCGTGAACGGGCTGACCCAGCGGATGGCGCCGGCCGAGGCATCGAAGAACGACCCGTGGTAGGCAAGCTTCAGGTAGCCGCGGTCCCCGTCGTAGCGGATGCCGGCATCCACCCGGTCGGTCTGGTAGTCGAAGTAGTGCGGCAGCAGGCTGGCGTTCGTGAAGTACGGCGCGCCGACCATGCGCGTGCCGTCACGTTGCTCGCGCTGGAAGTCGGCGAACAGCCGGAATCGCGAAGCCGCCTGCACGCCCAGGCCCGCGCCGATCGTCTCACGCTCGCTCTCGATGTCCTGCGCGACCAGTCCGGCCGCCAGTCCGGTCATGCCCGCGGTCGTGCCGGCGAAAGTCCAGCCCGCCGGCAGCGTCAGCAGGCCATCGGCGGCCCGCGCAAAGATCGTGCGGGTCGTGTCGAACCGGTGGCGCGGCAGCAGGCGGTAGGACAGCCGGTAATCGAAGGTGCCGGGGCGGCCGCCTTCGATGGCCACCGCCCGCGAGTCCAGGCCGAGGTCTTCGGCCGACCAGGCCAGGCGGTGGGTGCCGCTCGCGAGCAGGCCGGAGCCATCGGCGTTGACGTAGCCGCCCTGCTCGTCGTAGCCGGTCGCATCGCCCACCGTCACCGCATCGTCGCTGACCCAGGTGCTGCCGGCGGCGAGTTCCGCCTGGTGCCCCTTTGCGAACGGGCAGCGCTCGCACTTCCATGCGGAGGTGTCGGGCGCCGCCGATCCTGTGGCCGGCGCCAGCAGCGCCGACACCGCCGCTGCCAGGAGCGGCAGCCGTGCCGGGCGGTTCCAGCTGATGTCGCGCATCGATTCAGCCTCTCAAGCGCTGCCGCGCGGCTCCATGCCGCCCGTCAGCGCATCAGTTTCGACCCGGACGGGTGGTTCGACCCGTGCACCTGCGAATGGCAGTTCATGCAGGCCTGGCCGAGCAGGTACGGCGACGGCGTGCCTGCCGGCAGCCCTCCGGCGTCCTGCGCGACGCTCGGATGCCCGGCCTGCGAATGGCAGCTCTGGCACAGCAGCGGGGCGCGGCTCACCAGCATCGCGGGCTGGTTGGAGCCGTGCGGGTCGTGGCAGGTCGTGCAGTCCTCGGCGACCGGCGCGTGCTCCCACAGGAACGGCCCGCGCTTCTCTGCGTGGCACTGGTAACAGGTGTCGTTGGTGGTCTGCCGTGCCAGCAGCGCTTCCGTGGTCGCGCCGTGCGGGCTGTGGCAGCCGGTGCAGGCCATCTTGCCCTCGCGCAGCGGATGCGCATACGCCTTGAGCGAATCGCTCCGGTGCTGCGTGTGGCACTCGTAGCACTTCCCGGGCTGCGTCGCCGTGGCCAGCACGGCGTCGCTGGCGCTGTGCAGCTGGTGGCAGCTCGCGCAGCCCAGGCCGTTGTCGGCGTGCGCGCCGGCGTGCGTCGCCAGCCCCATGTCCGCCTCGTGGCATCCGAGGCACATGCCGTTCTGCGTCTCGACGCTGTCGGCGGAGGCCTTGTCGAAGTGGATGACGTGGGCCATCTTGCCGTCGACCTGCTGCATGCCCGCATGCGCGCCGCCGGGGCCATGGCAGGACTCGCACTGCAGCTGGCCCTGGCCGAATGGCCCGCGCGCATCGGACGGCACCGCGTGCCGGGTGCGGAAGATGCCGAGCACGGCGTCGTTGCTGTGACACATCAGGCAGGTGTCGGCGCCGGACGGCGTGTACCCGGCGTCGCCCGCCGGCGCGGACTGCGGTACCGATGCGGTCGGGATGCCGGCGCCGCAACAGGCCAGTGCGACGAGCAGCGGAAGGGTTGGCCTGGTCATGCTGCGGCGGCTGCCCCTGCGTTCAGTTGAACCCGAACGACCCGACCCCGTGCATGGTCTTCACGTCGGCACTGCGTCCCGGGCCGTGGCACAGCGCGCAGGTCTCGGAGCCCGACGATACCAGGGCGCCCGTGTTGGTCTTGCCCGCCGCGAAGTCGCCGCCGTTCTGCCGCATGTGGTCCGCCGCCAGCGAACTCGTGTGGCAGGAGGTGCAGACCGCGGTGTTCGGCGAGATCGCCACGTCGTCCGTCAGGACCGCACGGTTGGCGCCGGCATCCATGGTCGTTGCCAGCACCCGCGCCGGGTCGACCGGGTAGTAGGTGTCGGGCAGGTGGCAGCCCTCGCAGTTCTTGAGCCTTCCCGGGTAGCCGGCCTCGAACGTGAACGCGCCGGAGAAGCCGCAGATCTGGAACGGATCGCCCACGCGGCCGGAGCCGTCGATGCCCGAGGCGTGGATCGCGTGGATCATGCGTTTCATGTCCAGCGTCTGGTCGTCCGGTCCGGCGTTCAGCACGCAGGCCGAACCCGCCACGCGCCGGCTGATGTCGGTCGCATTGGGGTTGTGGCAGGTCGAGCAGAGCTCGGTGTTGCCGGTGCGGTTGCTGCCGTGCAGCGACAGCACGTTGTGGCAGTCATTGCACTTGGCGATGTCCACCACGGCGCGGCGGTCCACTGCCGTCGCGTCGGTGATGGCGAACGGCAAGCCGACCGACGTCACCTGCAGGCTGGTGAGCACGCCGTCGATCGGCACCTGCGGCCGGCCCTCGATGATCGCCATGCCCGATCCGGTGATGCCGGTCGGGATCGCGACCGAGGCCGCCTTGGTGAAGGTGTTGGTCCCGTCGTTGGTGCGGCCGGTCGCGCTCTTGAAGTCGATCACGATCGGGCCGTACGGCGTGCCGCTGGTTGCGGAGCGCGCCAGGGTGTTGTTCGGATCCAGGTTGCCGAGATCGACGTTGTTCCAGGCGATGTCGAGGCGCAGGCTGGCGCTCGAGGTCTGGAACGGCCCGGCCGCGTCGCCGATGTCGTAGTTGGTGCCGGTCTGCGGATTCCGCACGCGGATGGTCGCGGTCGGGATCTGTCCCGGGGCGGTGTTGGTGATGCTCACGACCTGGTACTGGAACGCCTGCGCGGCGGTGGCTTCGCGGACCTCATGCGCCACCGGCACCTGCACCAGCCGGCCGTTGGAGCCGGTCACGGTGCCATTCGGTCCGTGGCAGCCGGCGCACTGCGTGTCGTCGCTGAAATTGAAGCCGCCCGGGTGCACGCCGTCCTCGATGGCGAAGTTGTGCACCGTGTTGGCGATGCCGTCGTCATAGTGGCAGGTGCCGCAGGCGGCGCGGTTCGGGTTCAGGCGATAGTTGCTCGCCTGCGGAGTATCCGCGTCGCTTTCCTCGTGGCAGGTCTGGCAGTTGCGGATATCCTGCGGGAAGTGGATGTGCGACCACTCGTACAGCACGCCATTGTTGCCGACGATCTGGTAGTCCGGCCGGGCGGAGTGGATGTTGTGGATCATCCGCTTCATGTCCACCGTGTTGCCGGTGTCGCCGTCGATCGACGGCGGGTTGTGGCAGGTCACGCAGTACTCGACGTCGGTGCGCGGGCCGCCGTGGAAATTCAGCACGTCATGACAGGCGTTGCAGGTGTCGTTGTCGACGATCAGGCGCGTGAACGTCGGTGCGCCGCCGGCCGGCACGAAGTCGAAGATGCCGTTGCCGGTGATCGGGGCCTGGTTGCGGATCTCGATGCCGAGGCGATGCGTCTTGTTCGCATCGTAGGCGGGGGCTGCGGTGTAGGCGGTGAGCGCGCTCGCGAACGTGTACTGGTAGGTCCCGTCGCCGTTGTCCACGAAACGCGCCGCCGCCGCGGTTTCGGTCGTGCCCTGCCTGGCCGCACCACTGGTGCGCGAGACATAGGACTGCCACTGGCTGGATGCGCCGCTGCCCGCGGGCGCCGGCGAGAGCTGCGCGAGGACGAAACGCGCGGACGCGGCCGGCAGGCCGACCAGTCCCTGGTTCAGGTCATTGGACAGGCGGAAGCTGACGACCGGCGCGCCGCCGCCGGCGGGGATCGTGACGCTGTTGACCGTGATGTTGATGGTCTCGGCGCTGTCGATCGGCACGCCGCCGCCGCCGCCGGGAGGCCCCGGAGGGCCGGGAGGGCCGCCGGCCCCGGGAGGACCCGCAGGTCCCTGGATCCCCGCCGCTCCACCGTCGCTGCAGCCCGCCACGAATGCGCCGAGCGACAGCAGAAGAATCAAACGCAACGCAAGTTTGGCGTCCATTGTCGCTTTATCCTTCGTATTGACGAATGGCCGGCGGCGAGTGCTGCCTCGCCCGGACAGAATGCGCCATTTCCGCAATTCTCACAATCGCATTTCGGGCCAAACCGCGCCCGCCGAACATACGTATCTTCCGCAATAGCCTGCGAAAATCGACCTGCGACGCTGTGTCACCGGAGTGGGCGCGAGCGATCGTGAAACACAGGACGCTGCAATTCAAAGTCGGGCTCTACCTGGCGCTCGCCGTCACCGCGGCGCTGCTGCTGTTCACCTGGCTGGTCGTCCGGCACCAGCGCGAGCAGCTCGAGCGCGAGGCGGCGA
>DATBMQ010000035.1:0-2651 GCA_036554765.1 Steroidobacteraceae bacterium
CCACGTCGAAGCCGTAGCCGGCGGCGTCGGCGATGCCGTGCGCCAGTTCGGCGGCGTGGTACATGAGCTTCTTCGGCACGCAGCCCACGTTGACGCAGGTGCCCCCGATCGGCCCGGGCTCCGCCAGCACGACGCGCGCGCCGTGCTCCGCCGCGCGCTGCGCGCAGGCGAGCCCGCCGCTGCCGCCGCCGATGACCGCGAGGTCCCAGTTTTCGCGCCCGGATGCCACGGAGGCCGATGATATACTCGATTCACACATGGCCTGGCTCATCGTGCCCGCGATCGCGGCGCTCGCCGTGGCGGCAGCGGTCCTGATCCGCCGCGGGCTGCTGCGCCTGGAGCGGGACACGCGCGCGGCCTGGGACGCGCTCGCCGCGCAGCTCGGCAAGCGCGGGGAGCTCATGACCCGCATTCTCGAACTCTGCGGGCGGCTGATGCACGAGGAACCGGAAACGCTCGAGCGGGCGCGCATCGCCACGCTGGCGGTGCTCGCCGCCATCTCCCGGGCCGACGTCTCCGCGCTCGCCGCCGCGGAGGAGCAGCATCGCGCCGCCGCGGGCGACCTGCTGACCGTCGCCGGCAGCTACCCGCAGCTCGCGACCAGCACCGCCTTCGCGGCGCTGGTCGCGCGCGTGGATGAGCTGGACGCGCGCGTCGCTGCGCGGCGCGAGCAGTACAACGCCGCGGCCAGCCTGCTGAACCTGCGCTGCGCGACGTTTCCGCATCGCCTCGCCGCCCGCGCGCTCGGTTTTCGTCCCGCGGGGCTGCTGGCGTGATCCGCCTGGCGACCTGGAACGTCAATTCGCTCAAGGTGCGGCTCGAGCACCTCGGACTGTGGCTCAAGAACCACCCGGTGGACGCGATCGCACTGCAGGAACTCAAGACGCCGGACGAGCAGTTCCCCGCCGACGCGGTGCGCGCGCTCGGGATGCACGCCGCCCACTACGGCCAGAAGACCTACAACGGCGTCGCGATCCTCGCGCGCAAGCCGCCCGAGGACGTCGCGACCGGCATCCCGGACCACGACGACCCGCAACGGCGCGTGATCGCGGCGACGGTCGGGGGCCTGCGCCTGGTCAACGTCTACGTGCCGAACGGACAGGAGGTCGGTTCGGACAAGTACGCCTACAAGCTGGACTGGCTGGCGCGGCTCAGGAAGCACCTCGCCGGCCTGCTGAAGCAGCACCCATTGCTCCTGGTCGCGGGAGACTTCAACATCGCGCCCGAGGACCGCGACGTGCATGACCCGGCAAAGTGGGAAGGCTCGGTGCACGTGAGCGCAGCCGAGCGCGAGGCGCTCGCCGCGATCACGGCGCTCGGGCTCGAGGACCTGTTCCGGCGCTTCGAGCAGCCGCCCGGCACCTATTCCTGGTGGGATTACCGCATGGGCGCATTCCGCCGCAACCATGGCCTGCGCATCGACCTGATGCTCGCCTCGCCGGCGCTCGCCGGGCGCTGCCGGTCGTGCACCATCGACCGCACGCCGCGCGCCTGGGAAAGGCCGTCCGACCACGCGCCGGTCGTGGCCGCGTTTGACATAGGCTGAGGGCCAGGATGTGACGGCGCGCAAATTCGCGGCATTCGCCCCGGCCGGGACGCGGCGGCAGTCCGTAGACTGGCCGGCAGCATCGCAGATCCAGGAGGCTCGAGGCCGAGTGCCACGCCCCTACCGCCGCAGCGATTACGACGTCACCGACACGGTGCAGGTCAGCTCGCCGCCCGCCGTGCGCGAGGCCGTGCTCGACCTGTATTCGCGCACCTGGCCCGGCGCGCCGCTGGCCACGCTGTCGCGCGCGCTCGCGGACTTCGAGCGGCTGTTCACCGGGCAGGAGCCCGGCTACCTCGGCGTGGACACGGTTTACCACGACCTGCAGCACTCGCAGGACGTGGTGCTGGCGATGGTGCGGCTGATGGCCGGCTACGAGCTGGACCCGGACGGTCCGCGCATCGGCCCGGAACGCGCGCTGATGGGCATGGTGACGGCGCTCTTCCACGACTCCGGCTACATCCGCGAGGTCGGCGAGTCCGCGATCCCGAACGGCGCCGTGTTCACGCGCAACCACGTGACGAGGAGCGCCCAGTACCTCGCGAAGTACCTGCCGGGCGCGGGACTCGGCCAGTGGGTGCCCGTCGCCACGCGCATCGTGCACTTCACCGGCTACGAGGTGCCGCTCGACACCATCCGCGTCGCCGATTCGCGCGACCGTCTGGTCGGCCACATGCTGGGCACCGCCGACATGCTGGCGCAGATGGCGGACCGCTGTTACCTGGAGAAGTGCCGCGACCGCCTGTACGCGGAGTTCGTGCTCGGCGACGTCGCGGTGAGCCACGGCAGCAACGGCACCAGGGTGCTCTACGGCTCCGGCCTCGACCTGCTGCGCCAGACGCCCAAGTTCATCTCCTCGACGATCGACAACCGGCTCGGCAAGTCCTTCAACCATGCCTACCGCTACGTCGAGCCCCTGTACGGCGGCGACAACCCGTACATGAACGCGATCCGCAAGAACGTGGAATACCTGCAGACGCTGATGCGCGGCAGCCACTGGCCGATGCTGCGGCGCAACCCGCCCGTGTTCACGGTCGAGCGCAACCCGATGTCCGGGATGCGGGCGCTCATGATCGAGCACCTCAAGGAAGTCTGGGGCGCCGGA
>DATBMQ010000047.1:0-7777 GCA_036554765.1 Steroidobacteraceae bacterium
GCTGCAGTACTCGCGCTCGGCGGGCCGCCAGCCGCGCCTGGTGCTCGACCCGGTCATCGTCATGGCCGTGGCCGGGCTGCTGCTGGTCGGGCTGGTGATGATGACCTCGGCCTCGCTGAACGTCGCGGAGCGCGCGACCGGCGATCCCTTCTTCCACCTCGAGCGCCAGCTGCTGTCGGTGCTGATCGGCTGCACGCTCGCGGGCGCCGTGCTGGTCGTGCCGGTCTCCGCCTGGCAGCGTTTGGCGCCGGTGCTGCTGGTCGGGAGCTTCCTGCTGCTGGTCGTGGTGCTGGTGCCCGGGATCGGGCACGAGGTGAACGGCAGCCGGCGCTGGATCCGCATCGGCCTGCTGAACTTCCAGCCTTCGGAGCTGGCGCGCTGGCTGCTGCTGACCTACGTCGCCGTGTTCGCGGTGCGCCACCAGACCGAGCTGCGCTCGAGCGCGCAGGGCTTCTTCAAGCCGCTCGCGGTGCTGGTCGCGGCCGCGCTGCTGCTGCTGCTCGAGCCCGACTTCGGCGCCGCGGTGGTGTTGTGCGTGACCGGCACCGCGGTGCTGTTCGTCGCGGGTGCGCGGCTGCGCGATTTCCTGCTGGTGGCCGCCGCGGGCGGCGCCGGCATCGCCTTCCTCGCGATGGCCGCCGGCTACCGCCTGCAGCGCCTGACCGGCTTCCTCGATCCCTGGGCCGACCCTTTCGACAGCGGCTTCCAGCTCACCCAGTCGCTGATCGCCATCGGCCGCGGCGAGTGGCTGGGCGTCGGGCTCGGCTCCAGCATCCAGAAGCTCTTCTACCTGCCCGAGGCGCACACCGACTTCGTGTTCGCGGTGATGGCCGAGGAGCTCGGGCTGCTCGGCGTCACCGCGGTCGTGGTCGCGTTCCTCGCCCTCGTGCTGCGCAGCCTCAGGCTCGCGCGCATCGCGGCGGATGCCGGCATGCCGCTGCACGCCTGCCTCGCGGCGGGCTTCGGCGTGTGGCTCGGCCTGCAGGCGTTCATCAACATCGGCGTGAACATGGGCCTGCTGCCGACCAAGGGGCTCACGCTGCCGTTCCTGTCGTACGGGCGCTCCAGCATGCTGGTCACGCTGGCCTGGGTCGGCATGCTGCTGCGCGTGCACCACGAGGTCGCGGCGAGCGGCAAGAGCGCGCTGCCGCCGGAGGCGCGCCAGCCATGAGCGCGCCGGTCATGATCATGGCGGGCGGCACCGGCGGGCACGTGATCCCGGCGCTCGCGGTCGCGGGCGCGCTGCGCGGGCGCCGCGAGATCGTCTGGCTCGGCACCGAACGCGGCATCGAGGCGCGCCTGGTGCCGGCCGCGGGCTATCCGGTCGAATGGATCGAGGTCGCGGGCCTGCGCGGCAAGGGCGCGAAGGGCTGGCTGCTGGGCCCCTTCACGATGCTGCGTGCCGTGCGCCAGGCGCGCGCGGCGCTGCGCCGGCGCCGGCCCGGCGTGGTGCTCGGCTGCGGCGGCTTCGCGTCCGGCCCGGGCGGCATCGCGGCCTGGCTCATGGGTACGCCGCTCGTGATCCATGAGCAGAATGCGGTCGCCGGGCTCACCAACCGCTGGCTCGCGCGCGTCGCCGCGCGGGTCGCCGAGGGATTCCCGGGCAGCTTCCCGGCCGCGCGGCACGCGGCTTTCGTCGGCAACCCGGTGCGGCCCGACATCGCGGCGCTGCCGCCGCCGCGCGAGCGCTACGCGGCGCGCCACGGCCCGCTCGGCCTGCTCGTGATCGGCGGCAGCCAGGGCGCCGCCGCGCTCAACCGGCTGGTGCCCGAGGCGGTCGGCCTGCTGCCGGCGTCGCGCCGGCCCGTGGTCGTGCACCAGTGCGGCGCGCGCCACCGCGAGGCGACGGAACAGGCCTACGCCCGCGCCGGCGTCGCCGCGCAGGTGCACGAATACGTCGACGACATGGCGACCGCCTACGCGGGCGCGGACCTCGTGGTCGCCCGTGCCGGCGCCTCCACGGTCGCGGAACTCGCGGCCGCCGGCATCGCCGCGATCCTGGTGCCGTTCCCGGCGGCGGTGGACGACCACCAGACCCGCAACGCGGCCTGGCTCGCCGAGACGGGCGCTGCCCAGGTCGTGGCGGAGGCGGGCCTCACCGGCGCGGAACTCGCCAACCGCATCGCGACGCTGTGCTCCGGCGGGCGCGCGAAGCTCGCGACCATGGCCGAGGCCGCGCGCGCGCGCGCGGTGGCGGACGCCGCGCAGCGCGTCGCCGCGCTCTGCCTCGAGGCCGAGGAGGCGCAGGCATGAGCCGCCACGCCAGCGCTCGCGCATTGCGCGCGGCCGGGATCCTGCCCGCGAGCGAATCCGGTCGCCGGCCTGAGCGAGCGGGCAGGAATCCCGGCTGCGATGCGCATGCGCGAGCGCCGACGCCGGCAGCGCGGCGGCGTGCGCCGGGGTCGTCGCCATGACGAACCGCATGCGCCGCATCGGCACGATCCACCTGGTCGGCATCGGCGGTGCCGGCATGGGCGGCATCGCCGAGGTGCTGGTGAACCTCGGTTACCGGGTGCAGGGCTCGGACCTGCGCGCGAACGTGGTCACGGCGCGGCTGGAGCGGCTGGGCGTGCGCGTCTTCATCGGCCACGACGCCGCGCACGTCGCCGGCGCCGGTTGCGTGGTCGTCTCGAGCGCGGTCGCGGCGGACAACCCGGAACTCGCGGCGGCGGCGGCGGTGCGCATCCCGGTCGTGCGCCGCGCCGAGATGCTGGCCGAGCTGATGCGGTTCCGCGAGGGCGTCGCGGTCGCGGGCACGCACGGCAAGACGACCACCACGAGCCTGGTCGCCTCGGTGCTCGCCGAGGGCGGCCTCGACCCC
Organism: Steroidobacteraceae bacterium; assembly: GCA_036554765.1. GTDB lineage: Bacteria > Pseudomonadota > Gammaproteobacteria > Steroidobacterales > Steroidobacteraceae > SCUD01. The sequence continues at coordinate 2,822 of DATBMQ010000047.1, forward strand.
ACCTTCGTGATCGGCGGGCAGCTCAAGAGCGCAGGCAGCAACGCGCGCCTTGGCGCCGGCCGCTACCTGGTGGCGGAGGCGGACGAGAGCGATGCCTCGTTCCTGCACCTGCAGCCGGTGATCGCGATCGTCACCAACGTCGACAACGACCACCTGGTCACGCACGGCGGCGACTTCGAGAAGCTGAAGCAGAGCTTCGTCGAGTTCCTGCACAACCTGCCGTTCTACGGGCTCGCCGTGGTCTGCGGCGACGACCCCGTGCTGCGCGAGCTGCTGTCGCAGGTGGGCCGGCCGATGGTCCGTTACGGCCTCGGCGACGACACCGACCTGCGCGCGGTGAGGCTCGCCGGCGAGGGCGCGCAGACGCGTTTCGAGGCGCTGCGCCCGGGACGCGCGCCGCTGCCGGTGACGCTCAACCTGCCGGGGCGGCACAACGTGCTGAATGCGCTCGCCGCGATCGCGGTCGCCACCGAGCTCGAGGTCGACGATGCCGCGATCCAGCGCGCACTGGCCTCGTTCGCGGGCATCGGCCGGCGCCTCGAGGTGGTCGGCGACGCCGCGACCAGTGCGGGACGCGTCACGATCGTGGACGACTACGGCCACCACCCGACCGAGATCGAGGCGACGCTCGAGGCCGCGCGCCAGGCCTGGCCGGGCCGGCGGCTGGTGCTCGCGTTCCAGCCGCACCGCTACACGCGCACGCGCGACCTCATCGACGATTTCGGCCGCGTGCTGTCGGAGGCCGACGCGCTGGTCGTGACCGAGGTCTATGCCGCGGGCGAGGAACCGCTCGCCAACGCGGACGGCCGCGCGATCTGCCGCGCGGTGCGCGGCCGCGGCCGCCTCGAGCCGGTGTTCGTCGAGGACGTGAAGGAGCTCGCCGGCGCGCTCGCCGGCGTGATCGCCGAGGGCGACGTCGTGCTCACCATGGGCGCGGGCAGCATCGGCGGCGTCGCGCACGAACTGCCGCGCGCGCTCGCCGCGGGAGCGGGACGATGAGTGCGCTCGCCATCCCGCCGGGATTCGCCGACCGCGTGCTGCGCGACGAGCCGATGTCGCGGCACACCACCTGGCGCGTCGGCGGGCCCGCCGACGCCTGGTTCTCGCCGCGCGACGTGGAGGAGCTGTCGGCCTTCCTGCGCTCGCTGCCGGCTACGGTGCCGGTGACCTGGGTCGGGCTCGGCAGCAACCTGCTGGTGCGCGACGGCGGCATCCGCGGCGTCGTGATCTCGGTGCACGGGGTCCTGAACGCGCTCGACCGCGTCGGGGAGGACCGGGTGCGTGCCGAGGCCGGCGTCGCCTGCGCGCGCCTCGGCCGCCAGTGCGCGAAGTGGAAACTCGGCCCCGCGGATTTCTTCGCCGGCATCCCGGGCACGGTCGGCGGCGCGCTCGCGATGAATGCGGGTGCCTGGGGCGGGGAGACCTGGCCGCGCGTGGTCGAGGTCGAGACCATCGACCGCTCGGGCGCGCGCCACCGGCGCCCGGCGTCCGCGTACCGCTATGGCTACCGCAGCGTCACGCCGCCGGTGGCGGGCGAATGGTTCCTGGCCGCGACCTTCCGCTTCGAGCAGCGCCCGGACGCGGGCACCGACTCGATCAAGCGCCTGCTCGAGGAACGCCATGCGAAGCAGCCGATCGGCGAGCCGAGCTGCGGCTCGGTGTTCACCAACCCGCCCGGCGGCCACGCCGCGGACCTGATCGAGCGTGCGGGCCTCAAGGGCCACCGCATCGGCGGCGCACAGGTCGCGGAAAAGCACGCGAACTTCATCCTCAACACCGGGACCGCGCGCGCGGCCGACATCGAGACGCTCATTGCCCACGTGCAGGCGACCGTGGAGCGCGTGCACGGCGTGCGGCTGGTGCCGGAAGTGCGTGTCGTCGGGGAAGCCGCATGAGCGAACTCGGCAACATTCATGTGCGCACTGCGCAGCCGCGATCCCTGCTCGCTCGCTCAGGCCGGCGACCGGATTCGCTCGCTCGCAGGATCGCGGCTGCTCGCGGCGCATGCGTGTTTCCGTCAGCGCGCCGGCCATTGCTGCCGCTGAGGAGGACTGCGTGAGCCGCCTGCGCGCGACCGGCGTCGAGTTCCGCCGCGTGACGGATGCCGCCGAGTTCGGCCAGGTGGCGGTGCTGATGGGCGGCCGCTCCGCCGAGCGCGAAGTCTCGCTGATGACCGGCGAGGCGGTGCTGAAGGCGCTGCAGCAGCGCGGCGTGAAGGCCGAGGCGTTCGATCCCGCCGAGCGGCGGCTGACCGACCTCGTGGCCCAGGGCTGCGACCGCGTCTGGATCGCGCTGCACGGGCCGGGCGGCGAGGACGGCGCGGTGCAGGGCGCGCTCGAGTGGATGGGCACGCCCTACACCGGCAGCGGCGTGCTGGGCTCGGCGCTCGGCATGGACAAGATGCGCACCAAGCAGCTGGCGCAGGCCGCGGGCGTGGCGACCCCGCCGTGGCTGCTGCTGCGGGGCGCGCCGGACTTCGAGCGCGCGGTGGCGGAACTCGGCCTGCCGATGGCGGTGAAGCCGGCGAGCCAGGGTTCGAGCGTCGGCATGAGCCGGGTGGAATCGGCGGCCGATCTGGCTGCGGCCTGGCGTGCCGCCTCGGCGCTCGACCCGGTGGTGATCGCCGAGCGCTGGATCACGGGCGGCGAATACACGGTCGCCATCCTGCAGGGCGAGGCGCTGCCGGCGATCCGCATCGAGACGCCGCGTGCGTTCTACGACTACCAGGCGAAGTACTTCGCCGACGACACGCGCTACCTGATTCCCTGCGGCCTCCCGGCCGCGGCGGAAGCGGCGATGCAGCAAGCCGCGCTCACCACGTTCGCGGCGACCGGCGCCTCCGGCTGGGGCCGGGTCGATTTCGTGACGGGCGCCGACGGCGTGCCGCTGCTGCTCGAGATCAACACGGTGCCCGGGATGACGAGCCACAGCCTGGTGCCGATGGCCGCGCGCGCGGCCGGCATCGACTTCCCGGAGCTCGCCTGGCGGATCCTCGAGACCAGCTTCGCGCGGGGGAGGGTCTGAGCATGGGCTGGCTGCGCAAGCGCAACCGTCGCAAGCCCGCGGGCCGGCGCTTCGAGCTGCCGGAGCTCGAATGGCCGCGCGCCGGGCGCCTGCTGGGCGCGCTGGCGGCGGTCGCCGCGCTCGCGGCGCTGCTCGCGCTCGGCCTCGACCAGCCGGTGCGCGCGATCGTGATCGACGGGCAGTTCCAGCGTGTGTCCGCGGTCGAGGTCGAGCAGGCCGCGCGCGGCGCGATCCAGGGCGGCTTCGTCAGCGCCGATCTCGACCGGCTGCGCGAGGCGGTCGAGGCGCTGGCCTGGGTGGACCGGGCGCGGGTGCAGCGCCTGTGGCCCGACCGCATCCGCGTCGAGGTGGTCGAGCAGCAGGCGGCCGCGCGCTGGGGCGAGGACGGCCTGCTCAACACGCGCGGCGAGCTGTTCGCGACCGGCGTGCGCCACGTGCCGCCGGAACTGCCGCGCCTGGACGGGCCGCCCGGCACCGAGTGGCAGGTGGCGCAGCGCTACCTCGCGATCCAGGGACGGCTGGTCGAGCAGGGACTGCGGGTCGCCGCGCTGTCGATGGATCCGCGCGGCGCCTGGCAGATGCGCCTGTCGAACGGCGTCACGGTGCGGCTCGGCCGCCGCCAGGTGGACGAGCGCATGGAGCGCTTCATGCAGGTCGGCGCGCAGGTCATCGCCGGGCGCGCCGCCGACATCGACTACATCGACATGCGCTACTCCAACGGCTTCTCGATCGGCTGGCGGCGCGACCGCAAGCCGCCGCGCACTTCGCCCGCCGCCATGGCCCGCCGCACGCAGGGAGACGACAGGACAGATGGCTAAGCGTTCCGACCGCAACCTGATCGTGGGGCTCGACATCGGCACGTCGAAGGTCGTGGCCCTGGTCGGGGAGATGCACGCCGACGGCAGCGTCGAGGTGATCGGCCTCGGCTCGCATCCCTCGCGCGGCCTCAAGAAGGGCGTGGTCGTCAACATCGACTCGACCGTGCAGTCGATCCAGCGCGCGGTCGAGGAAGCCGAGCTGATGGCCGGCGTCGAGATCCGCTCGGTGTTCACCGGCATCGCCGGCAGCCACGTGCGCAGCCTCAATTCGCACGGCATCGTCGCCATCAAGGACAAGGAGGTCGCGGGCGGCGACGTGTCGCGCGTCATGGACGCCGCGCAGGCGGTGCCGATCCCGGCGGACCAGAAGATCCTGCACGTGCTGCCGCAGGAATTCATCATCGACGGGCAGGAGGGCATCCGCGAGCCGATCGGCATGTCGGGGGTGCGCCTCGAGGCGCGCGTGCACATCGTGACCGGCGCCGAGAGCGCGGCGCAGAACATCGTCAAGTGCGTGCGCCGCTGCGACCTCGAAGTCGAGGACATCGTGCTCGAGCAGCTCGCGTCGTCGTTCGCGGTCCTGACCGACGACGAGAAGGAGCTCGGCGCCTGCCTCGTGGACGTCGGCGGCGGCACCACCGACATCGCGGTCTTCTCGGGCGGCGCGATCCGCCACACGGCGGTGATCCCGGTCGCCGGCGACCAGGTCACGAACGACATCGCCGTCTCGATGCGCACGCCGACGCCGTACGCGGAGGAGATCAAGATCCGCTACGCCTGCGCGCTCTCGCAGCTCGCGAATCCCGACGAGACCATCGAAGTGCCCTCGGTCGGCGACCGGCCCTCGCGCCGCCTCGCGCGCCAGACGCTCGCGGAGATCGTCGAGCCGCGCTACGAGGAGCTCTTCATGCTGATCCGCGACGAGCTGCGCCGCTCCGGCTTCGAGGAGTCGGTCGCGGCGGGCGTCGTGCTCACCGGCGGCAGCGCCAAGATGGAAGGCGCCGTCGAGCTCGCCGAAGAGATCTTCCACATGCCCGTCCGCCTCGGCAGTCCCGTCGGCGTGACCGGGCTCGGTGACGTGGTCAAGAACCCGATCCATGCCACGGGCGTGGGT
>DATBMQ010000061.1:0-2238 GCA_036554765.1 Steroidobacteraceae bacterium
TGCGCGGCATCGGCATCCAGCCGGACGTGCTGCTGTGCCGCTGCCGCGATCCGCTGCCGGAAGAACAGCGGCGCAAGATCGCGCTGTTCACCAACGTCGAGGAGCGCGCGGTCATCTCGGCCGTCGACGCCGACGACATCTACCGCATCCCGATCCTGCTGCACGAGCAGGCGCTCGACGACATCGTCTGCGACAAGCTCAGGATCGACGCGCCGCCCGCGGACCTGCGCGAATGGCAGCAGGTGGTCGCCGCGCGCCAGCAGTACGAGGCGACCATCAACGTGGCGATGGTCGGCAAGTACGTGCAGATCCGCGACTCCTACATCTCGCTGAACGAGGCGCTGCGCCACGCCGGGCTCAGGACCCGCACGCGCGTGCAGGTGCACTACGTCGAGTCCACCGACATCGAGAGCGCGGGCACCGGCTGCCTCGCGGGCATGGACGCGATCCTGGTGCCCGGCGGCTTCGGCGAGCGCGGCATCGAGGGCAAGGTCCAGGCCGTGCGCCACGCGCGCGAGAATGGCGTGCCCTACCTCGGCATCTGCCTCGGCATGCAGGTGGCGGTGATCGAGTTCGCCCGCCACGTGCTGGGCCTGCCGCAGGCGAACTCCACGGAATTCGATCGCGCGGCGGCGGACCCGGTGATCGCGCTGATCACCGAGTGGCGCGACCGCAGCGGCGCGACCGAGCGGCGCGACGACCGCTCGGACCTCGGCGGCAGCATGCGGCTCGGCGCTCAGGAATCCCGGATCCGCGCCGGCACGCTCGCGCGCGCGGTCTACGGCCGCGACGCCATCCACGAGCGCCACCGGCACCGCTACGAGTTCAACAACCACTACCTCGAGCGCATGCAGAAGGCGGGGCTCGCGTTCTCGGCCTTCTCGGAGGACGGCCTGGTCGAGATCGTCGAGCTGCCGTCGCATCCGTGGTTCATCGGCGTGCAGTTCCACCCGGAGTTCACCTCCAACCCGCGCGACGGGCATGCGCTGTTCTCGAGCTTCGTGCGCGCCGCGCGCGACCACTCGGCCGGGCGCCTGCCGCAGGCGGCCAGCGCGTGAAGCTCGCCGGCGCCGAGATCGGCCCGCAGCGGCCGCTGTTCCTGATCGCCGGGCCCTGCGTGGTCGAGGACGCGGCGCTGACGCTCGACATCGCGGGACGGCTCAAGGAGATGACCGGCGCACTCGGCATCCCGTTCGTCTTCAAGGCGTCCTTCGACAAGGCCAATCGCTCGTCGCGGGCCTCGTTCCGCGGGCCGGGCATGGAGGAGGGCCTGCGGGTGCTCGCCGAGGTCAGGCGCCAGCACCGGGTGCCGGTGCTGACCGACGTGCACGAGGACACGCCGCTGGCGGAGGTCGCCGCGGTCGTGGACGTGCTGCAGACGCCGGCGTTCCTGTGCCGGCAGACCAACTTCATCGTCAACGTGTGCTCGCAGGGCAGGCCGGTCAACATCAAGAAGGGCCAGTTCCTGAGCCCCTGGGAGATGGCGAACGTCATCGAGAAGGCGCGCTCGACCGGCAACCGGGAGATCCTGGTCTGCGAGCGCGGCTTCAGCTTCGGCTACAACAACCTCGTTTCCGACATGCGCGCGCTCGCGGTCATGCGCGCATTCGGCGCGCCGGTGGTGTTCGACGCGACGCATTCGGTGCAGCTGCCCGGCGGCAAGGGCAGCGCGTCCGGGGGCCAGCGCGAATTCATCCCGGTGCTCGCGCGCGCGGCGGTCGCGGCGGGCGTCTCGGGACTGTTCATGGAAACGCACCCGGACCCCGAGCGCGCGCTGTCGGACGGACCGAATGCCTGGCCGCTGCCGCGCATGCGGGAGCTGCTCGAGGTGCTGGTGGAGCTCGACCGCGCGGTCAAGTCGCGGCCCTGGGCGGAATCCACGCTGTGACGCGCATCGTCGAGATCCACGGCCGCGAGGTCCTCGACTCCCGCGGCAACCCGACCGTCGAGGCGGACGTCGAACTCGAGGACGGCACCGTCGGCCGCGCCGCCGTCCCGAGTGGCGCGAGCACCGGCGCGCACGAGGCGTGTGAACTGCGCGACGGCGACAAGCGAAAGTACCTTGGCAAGAGCGTCGAGAAGGCGGTGGGACACGTGAACGGCGAACTGGCCGACGTGCTGCTCGACCTCGACGCCACCGACCAGGCGGCGATCGACCACACGATGCTCGACTGCGACGGCACGCCCAACAAATCGCGGCTGGGGGCCAATGCGATCCTTGCCTGTTCGCTTGCGGCG
>DATBMQ010000005.1:0-6759 GCA_036554765.1 Steroidobacteraceae bacterium
CGCGATCGAGAGCGTCAGCGAGCCGGACAGCGCGTTGACGACCGAGACGCCGACGCCGTGCAGGCCGCCCGCGACCTTGTACGAGTTGTCGTCGAATTTTCCGCCGGCGTGCAGCACGGTCATGATGACCTCGGCCGCCGACCGGTTTTCTTCCTGGTGGATGTCGGTCGGGATGCCGCGGCCGTTGTCGGTGACCGTCACCGATTCATCGGCGTGGATGGTCACGACGATGCGGTCGCAGTAGCCCGCCAGCGCCTCGTCGATGGAGTTATCCACGACCTCGAAGACCATGTGGTGCAGGCCCGTGCCGTCATCGGTGTCGCCGATGTACATGCCGGGGCGCTTGCGGACCGCTTCGAGACCCTTTAAGACCTTGATTTTAGTGGAATCGTAGGCGTCTGCGCCGGGGGTCTCGGGGCCGTTGTGCATAATCGCGAAATCATAGCAGACAATTTGTCGTTTTTGCTTTGTTTTTCAGTTGCTTGGCGAGAAAAATCCGGGTCTTTCGGGCCTCGTTTATTTTGCGTCGCAAAATGGACCTGTTCCACGTGGAACACCGGCTTTTCTAGCCGCTCGTGACCGCCCCCTGTTCCACGTGGAACACCCGCGCACCCGCGGGCAGTCCCGGAATTTCCGGGCGCAGCGAGGTGACCCAGAGTTGCGCCGGCAGGCCCCGCACGATCGCCATCAGCCGAGCGAGGTTTTGGCGATCGAGCTCGGCCGCGGGATCATCCAGCAACAGCGCCGAGCGGCCCGGGCGTTGCTGCTCCTGGATCTCGAGCTGCGCGAGCATCAGCGCTGCAGCCACCAGCTTCTGCTGCCCGCGGGAGACCTCGTCCTTGGCAGGCCGGCCACCGACATGGATCGTCACGTCGCCGCGGTGCGGACCCGCCTGCGTCGCGCGGTAGCGGCGGTCGCGCGCCCGCCCCTCGCCCAAGGTCTCGAGCAGCCCCTTGTCGCGGTCCCAGCCGGCACCGTGGACGAGTCCGATCGGCCGGTCGAGCAAGGCCAGCCCGATGCGCTCCAGGGGTCCGGAAAGCCGCGCCAGATAGCGATCCCGCTGCCTCGCCAGCTCTTCCCCGGACGGCGCCAGCTCCTGTTCCCAGGCCGCCAGGTCGGGATCTCCTCGCTCCTGCTTCAGCGCGGCATTGCGCTGCCGCAGCGCCTGGTGATACCGGCGCCAGTTGTCCAGGAACGTGGGTTCCACGTGGAACACTCCCCAGTCCAGAAACCGCCGGCGCCGGCCCGGCCCTTCCTCCAGCAGCTTGTGGACTTCTGGGTCGATGACCTGCGCGGGGAATTGCTCCGCAAGATCCGCGATGCCGCCCGCCGGCGCGCCGCCCAGGCGCCATTCCGTGACTTCGCGGCCGGCACGCACGCCCAGTGCAATGGGCGCCGGCGCGCCGTGGGTGCGCCCCGCCAGCAGGAATTCCGGCTGGCCATGGCGGATCAGGGAGTCACGCCGGCGGCTGCGGAACGAGCGGCCGCGGCCCAGGAAGAACGCGGCCTCCAGCAGGCTGGTCTTGCCCGAGGCATTCGGGCCGACGAACAGATTGGCTCCCGGATCGAGCTCGATCTCGACTGCGGCCAGGCAGCGGAAATTCTCGGCGCGGAACCAGCCGATGGCCATGCGGAGCGAGGATCCGGAGGTGCCCGCGCGCGGCGGGTCAGAGCCGCATCGGCATCACGACGTAGCGCGCACTGGTCGCGCCCGGCGCTCGCACGAGGCAGCTGGAGTTGCCGTCGGTGACCCCAATCTCGACCTCGGCGCCATCCACGGCGCCCAGCGCATCGAGCAGATAGCCGACGTTGAAGCCGACCTCCAGCTCATCGCCCTTGTAACTCACCTCCACCTGCTCTTCGGCTTCTTCCTGTTCCGGGTTGTGGGCCTGGAGCGTCAGCAGGTTCTTCTTCAGGGCGAGGCGAATGCCGCGGTACTTCTCGTTCGCGAGGATGGCGGTGCGCTGCAGGGCCGCCCGCAGCACCTCGCGATCTGCGACCACCGCCTTCGGCGGGGCGGCCGGGATGACCCGGCTGTACTCCGGGAATCTCCCGTCAATAAGCTTCGAAGTGAATCGAACGTCGCCAATCTGGGCACGAACGTGATTGGATCCTATCGTGATCGATACGTCTCCTTCCGTACCGAGGAGGCGCTGCAGCTCGAGCACGCCTTTGCGCGGAACGATGACCTGCTGGCTGCCCGCCTTGCCGGGAAGATCCATCTCGCACAATGCCAGACGATGGCCGTCAGTCGCGACCGTTCGCAGCATTTTACCGTCCGTTTCCAGCAACATTCCGTTCAGGTAGTAGCGCACGTCCTGCTGGGCCATGGAGAAATGGGTCTTGTCCAGCAGCCGGCGCAGATCCGCCTGCGCGACCTTGATGGTCTGCTGCTGGGCGAGCTCATCGATCACCGGGAAATCGCTGGCGGGCAGGGTGGCGAGCACGAAGCGGCTGCGCCCTGCTTTGACCGTCAGCTTTTCACCATCCTGGTTGAGCGAGAGCGTCGTGCCTTCCGGCAGCGAGCGGCAGATGTCCAGCAGCTTGCGGCCGGGAACGGTGGTACGCCCGTCGGCGCCCGACTTGATCTCGGCTTTCGCGACCAGCTCGACTTCGAGGTCGGTTGCCGTCACCGACAGGCTTCCCTGGTCCGCCGCCAGCAGCAGGTTCGCCAGGATCGGCATCGTTTGCCGCCGTTCGACCACGCCGATGACGGATTGCAGGGCGGCGAGCAAGCTTTCGCGTTCGGCACTGAATTTCATCTGTGCACCTGGATGGCTGGATCGTGGTTCGGATCTTGCTGGAATCATCTTTTTATCTGATGACTGTAGTGACTGTAGAGCGGCGCATTTTCGGTGGAAAAGCGGCGAAATGCGACCGCCGTGAATGGCTTGCGCGAAGCATAACCCCACGGACGGAACGGCAGGAAACTATGGCACCCCTGTGGACGCGCTGTGGAGCGAAACGCCCCGCGGCGAAGCCCACACATTATCCACATCAGTTGGTCAGGATTCTCAACAGGTTGAGGTAATCCTCGCCGGCGCGCCGCTCGATCTCGCGTAGCTCCTTCACGCGGTCGCAGGCATGCAGCACGGTGGTATGGTCGCGGCCGCCGAAGGCGTCGCCGATCTCCGGCAGGCTGTGGTTCGTGAGCTCGCGCGCGAGCGCCATCGCAACCTGGCGCGGCCGCGCGATGGAGCGGCTGCGGCGCTTCGAGAGCAGGTCCGCGACGCGGATCTTGTAGTACTCCGCGACCGTCTTCTGGATGTTGTCGATCGTGACCAGGCGTTCCTGCGCGGCCAGCAGGTCCTTCAGGGCCTCGCGTGCCAGCTCGAGCGTGACCGGCCGGCCGGTGAAGCGCGAGGTCGCGAGCACGCGCCGCAGCGCGCCCTCCAGTTCGCGCACGTTCGAGCGGATGCGCTTGGCCACGAAAAAGGCCACTTCCTCGGGCAATTCCGCGCCCGCCGCCTGGGCCTTGGACATCAGGATCGCCACGCAGGTCTCGAGCTCGGGCGGCTCGATCGCGACCGTGAGTCCCCAGCCGAAGCGGGACTTGAGCCGCTCCTCGAGGCCCGCGACCTCCTTCGGATAGCGGTCGCAGGACAGCACGATTTGCTGCTGGCCCTCGAGCAGGGCGTTGAACGTGTGGAAGAACTCTTCCTGCGACTGGTTCTTGCCGGCGAAGAACTGGATGTCGTCGATCAGCAGCGCGTCCAGCGTGCGGTAGGTCTGCTTGAACTCGTTGATCGTGTTGTGCTGCAGCGCGCGCACCATGTCGCTGACGAAGCGCTCGCTGTGCACGTAGGCGATGCGCGCGCCGGGGCGCCGCTCGCGGATCAGGTTGGCGATCGCGTGCATCAGGTGGGTCTTGCCGAGCCCGACGCCGCCGTAGATGAAGAGCGGGTTGTAGGCCTGGCCCGGGTTCTCGCCGACCTGCACGGCTGCGGCGCGCGCCAGCTGGTTGCTCTTGCCCTCGACGAAGCTCGCGAAGGTGAATTCCGGGTTGATGCGGCTGCCGATGAGCTGCGGTTCGCGCGGTCTCGCCGCGGAAAATGCCGGGTTCGGCACGGCGGGCGCGGGGGCCTCTGCACCGCGGCTGCCGACCTCGAGCACGACCCTGGGGGGCTGCCCGCCGCCGCTGTCGCCGACCAGCTGCTCGATGCGGCCAAACAGGTTCTGCTCGATCCAGGAGACCACGAAGCGGTTCGGGGCGAGCAGGTGCAGGGCATCCTCGCGCTCGACCGCCTGCAGCGGCCGCACCCAGGTGTTGAACTGCTGCTCCGGCACCTCGCTTTCGAGCTGGCGCAGGCAGCGATGCCAAAGCGACCCCTGCACGAGTTACCCCGCTCTCGTTGTTCGGTCGGGCCGAGGAATGTCGCGTGAGTCTAAGGCCCGTCAGGCCACCGCGCCAGAGTTATCCACAGGCCTTTACGGTTGACAGAAATAGCGCCGCTCCGTAACCTTGCCGCCCTTTGCAGACATCTGTAGTCCCTTTAATTTCAAAGGTTTGGGATCATGGCCACGAAGCGGACCTACCAGCCGAGCAAGATCAAGCGCAAGCGCACGCACGGGTTCCGCGCACGCATGGCGACGAAGAAGGGCCGTCAGGTCCTGAAGCGCCGCCGCGCCAAGGGCCGCAAGCGCCTGGCCGTCACCGAAAAACGCTGACGAGTGATCCTACGTCGCGGCGCCTCGGACTACGGGCCGGCCAGAAACTCAGGACCGCCGCGGAGTTCGAGCGCGCGCGGAAAAGCCGCGAACGCTACAGCGATGCTCTCTTCCTGGTGCAATGTGCAGACGGCGGCCCCGGTCGCGCGCGGCTCGGCATGGCGGTCGGCGTCCGCGCCATCGGCAACGCGGTCAGGCGCAATCGCCTGCGCCGCCTGATCCGCGAATCCTTCCGCATGAACCGGCCCAGGCTGCCCGCCCTCGATGTGTTCGTGACCGCGAAGGCGCCCGCCCGCGGCGCCGGCAACCGCGAGGTGCTCGCCAGCCTGGAAGGCCTCTGGCAGCAGATCATCGACGCACGATGAAGAAGCTCCTGCAAGCCCCGATCCACCTGTACCGCTGGCTGCTGAGCCCGATGCTCGGCACCAACTGCCGCTACCACCCGACCTGCTCGGCCTACGCGCTGGAGGCGATCGAGACGCATGGGGCCGCGCACGGCTCCTGGCTGGCGGCCCGGCGCATCTGCCGCTGCCATCCCTGGGGCGGGGCGGGTTACGACCCCGTGCCCGAGGAGCGGCGCGCATGAACCAGCAGTTGCGCATCTTCCTGTGGCTGGGCCTCGGCGTGGTGCTGTGGTTCAACCTCAACGCCTGGATGAAGGACTACGAGCCGGGACCCGCCGCCTCGCCGCCCGCGGCAGAGACGCCGGCCGCTGCCGGAGCGCCCGCGCCCGCGGCCAACAGCGCAAACGGCCTCGCCGACGAGCTGCCTTCCATTGCCGCGGATGCGCCGGCGGCCGCAGCGGCACCCGCCACGCCAGTGGGTGCGCCCGGGATTACGGAGGCGCCGCCGCCGGCCGCCGGCAAGCTGCGCGCCGTCACCGACGTGCTGGACCTCGACATCGGCCTCGAGGGGGGAGAGCTGCTGCGTGCAGACCTGCCCGAGTATCCCCGCCACAAGGACGACCCGGCGACGCCGATGCGGCTGTTCAACCTCGACTCGCCGGAGACCCAGTTCCGGTTCCAGTCGGGGCTGACGCGCGGCGAGCAGGGCGGCAGCGAACCGAACCACAAGGCGCCGTTCACGGCAGGCGCGGCGGAATACCGCCTGGCCGACGGCGCGGACACGCTCGAGGTGCCGCTGACCTGGACCGACGGCGCGGGCCTCTCGGTCACCAAGACCTTCGTGCTGCGCCGCGGCAGCTATGCGGTGGAGCTGCGCTACCGGATCGACAATGCGGGCAGCGCGCCGGCGCGGCTGGCGGCCTACGCGCAGCTGCTGCGCCACTCGCCCGGCACCGAGCGCTCGATGTGGGACCCGGAGACCTACTCGTTCCGCGGGCCCGCGTACTACGACGGCGAGAGCTACCAGAAGCTCGACATCGAAGACGAGGACGACGCCGCGCTGTCGCGCTCGATCACCGGCGGCTGGGTGGCTTCCCTGCAGCATCACTTCGTCGCGGCCGTCGTGCCGCCGGCGGGGGAGGCCTGGCAGTACGAGCTGCGCGCCAGGCAGCTCGATTACCTGCTGCGCGTGATCGGGCCGGCGCAGACCATCCCGGCGGGCGGCAGCCTGGCGCTGGAGCAGAAGCTGTTCGTCGGGCCGAAGCTGCAGGAACAGCTGAAGGCGACGGGCCCGCGCCTCGAGCTCACCGCGGACTACGGCATGCTCACGATCCTCGCGCAGCCGCTGTTCTGGCTGCTGTCGAAGATCTACGACTTCGTAGGAAACTGGGGCGTGACGATCATCATCGTGACGTTCCTGATCAAGCTCGTGTTCTACAAGCTGTCGGAAACGAGCGGCCGCTCGATGGCGAAGATGAAGACGGTCGCGCCGCGGCTCAAGGCGCTGCAGGAGCGGCACAAGGACGACCGCGAGGCGCAGGCGCGCGCGATGATGGAGCTGTACAAGCGCGAGAAGATCAACCCGGTCGCCGGCTGCCTGCCGGTGCTGGTGCAGATCCCGTTCTTCCTCGCGTTCTACTGGGTGCTGCTCGAGAGCGTCGAGATGCGCCAGGCGCCGTTCTTCGGCTGGATCCAGGACCTGTCGTCGCGCGACCCGTACTTCATCCTGCCGATCCTCATGGGCGCG
>DATBMQ010000108.1:0-14129 GCA_036554765.1 Steroidobacteraceae bacterium
CCCGCGGTGCCCGAGGTGACGGCTTCCTGCCCCGAGTGCCAGCCGCATGCGGATGAACACAACCGGATTGCGGGGCAGATCAACGCGCTGAACCGCGAACTGGCGTTCCGGCGCCGCGAAGTGGACCTGCAGCAGCAGGCCGTCGACCTGGTTGCATCCGAGATCGCCGGCCTCGAGCAACTGCCGCAATCGGCCGAACGCGACGCCAGGCTGAAATTCGCGCGCGAGCGGCTCGAGGCCTATCGCGCGCAGCTGGTGCGGGAGCTGGCGAAGGTCGCCGCACTCGAGCGACAGCTGGCGGAGCTGGGCGCACAACTCGCCGCTGCAAAGGGGCGCCTGCGCACCTGCGAGAAGGCCTGCGGGCAGGCGGGCGAACCGCAACAGGATCCGCCGCCGCCGGAAACGCCACCTGAGGAGCCCTGGGATCTCAATATTCCCGAGGAAATCGCCGGCGATGCCGACAAGGTCTACGAGCACCTGAAGCAGCTGGAACAGACCGGCCCGTACCAGGAGTACCTCGCCAATCTCTGGGATCTCGAAGATCTGGATCCAGAGGTCGGGACGGCGGTCCAGAGCCGGCTCGACGCAGACGAGGCGCGCACGCAGCAGGAAATCAACGACCGCAATCGGCGGGAACAGCTCGAGGCGGAGCAGTTCGAGGCGAGCCTCAAATCGATGGCGGGCGACGTGTGGGCAGCGCAGTTTGCCGCGTTCTTCACGTCGACCCTGTTCGATCCTGACACGCCGTTCGAAACCGCCTACGACGACAACCGCAAGACTCTGCGACAATTGCAGGAGCTGACGCCTGAGCAGAAGGCAGCACTTTCAAAGAGCGCCCTGCAGAATGTGACCGTCGCAGCCGAGCGCGCCCAGCGGCTGCGCGAGGACATCGCGGCTACCGGGAAGCAGATCGAGTACGGCTACACGCGCGAGGCGCGCGGCCTGCTCGGCCCGAATCCGGACCTGTCGCCTGCGCCCGACGTCCCCAAGTCCGCGGCGCTGATGACGCAGGACGGCCACATGGGGCAGCTGCTGCAGTTCCGCGCGGGGCTCAACACGATCAAGATCGGTGACGGCACGGTGACGCCCGGCAGCCTTGTCACCCAGAGCGGGGCGCAGAGCTTCGTCCGGCTGAGCCAGATCAACCAGGAAATCGGCACGCTGCGTGCGACCGGCGGCGATGCCGACCGCATCGCGGCGCTCGAAGCCGAGCGTACGACGCTGCTCAAAATCGACGGCCTTGCTCCAAGCGAGGGACTGATGAATGCGCGCGCGGGCCTGATCGACGGGCTTGCCGACCTGTCGGTGGATGTCTACTGGGCCTACTGGACCTGGATCGAATTCCAGGAACAGATGAGGATCATCGAATTCAAGGACGGCGTGGAGGTCAGGACCAACTTCAAGGGAACGCCCGAGCAGTTCGAGATCGAAAAAAAGAAGTACGAGGCCAGGTACCTCAGCGCACTGAGCCAGTCGCCGTTCCTGGGCGCCCAGGTCGACCCGACCGGCAGCGGCGATTCCCAGACGATGTGGGAGTACCTGACCTCCGGCACCCGCACCCCAGCGTCTGACCAGGCGGCCCTCACACAGGCGATCGATGTCGTCGACCAGGCGAATGCGCAGGTGATCGACCGGTTCGGCACGATCGTCACGACCGGGCCGCTGCTCGAAGCCTACGGCTCTCCGGTCTTTGCGCCCCTGAGGGCGCAGATCATCACCCAGCTGACGCCGGTCTACCCGCAGATCGCCGTCTACATGGGCGACCTCACGGGCTTGTATGACGCCAACTTTGCGGCAACGGAACATACCCGCGTCCTGACCGACGTGGCGATTGGTTTTGCACAAATCGGAGTCGGCATCCTGATCGCCGGGTCAATCGTCTTCTTCCCGCCCGCGACGCCGGCGCTGGTCACTCTGGAGGTCACATTGACGACCGGCCAAGTCGTGCTTGAAGGGATCCGGACCTATTATGCCTGGCAGGACCTGCAGCGCGCGGAAGGGGCAGCGTCCGCAGGCGCGGGCGCAAGCCACCTCGGCACGATGCCCTATCGCGACCTGTTCGGAGCCCAGTTGAGCACTTTCATACTGGTGGGCACCACCGCGCCGATCTCGTATGCGGGATCGGCGATGTCGCTCCACGTGGCCGCCGCGCGGGTCCAGGCTGCCGAGATCGCCGCATTCAGGGCGCTGAGTGCGAAGGATCAGGTCAATTTCATCCGGGCGCTACCCGAGAATGTGCGTGGCCAATACGTGTCGCAACTCAATCGCGCCGAGAGCACGGCTTTCACGCTCGCCTGGGAGATCGAGGCGGAGAGCGCGAAGATCGTTGCCTCGGTTCGCGAGGGCAAGCTCTGGATCGAACTCCTGGACAACGGCCAATGGGGACCCGTGAGCGAAGCCACGCGTAATGCTCCGGCCGAGGTCATCCTCGACCGGATGGCACCCGGCAAGGCGTTCGAAAATCAAATCAGATTGAGCCCCGATGCCAATCAAAAATTGTTCGCCGAGGAAGTCGGCGAAGACCTCATCGGCCCGTTCTCCGACAAGCCGCCGATTCACTTGCACGAGGATGGTGGTGAAGGCAGCCATCCTGCGCCCGGCTATTACACGGCGGACATGAGCCAGGCGGAAATCGATGCGCTTCTCGCGAAGCCCGGTCCATTGACGCCAACGGAGACCGTGCAGAAGGCGGATCTGCTCCTGCGCGGGTTTGGCAATCCTGCCGAAGTGGTCCCCGGGTGGACCGCACCGGTCCAGCCGACGTCGCCGCCGCCGCCATGGATCGCGAATCCGTTCGGGATCGACCTCGGTCCGGGAACGCGCGGCGCCAGCGACTCGTCGGTGAGGGACGTGACCGAGGTGATTCCGGGCCGGATCGCCGATCCCAACCGCACGGCGGTGCTCGAAGCCCCGGACCTGCCGTCCGAAACCCTGATCCTCGAGCCCTTCACCCCGCCGGCGGCCGGCCTCCTCGACTTCCCGTTCGATCTGAATCGGCTGCTACAGGGCGATCCGCTGCCCATCCATATCTGGACGACCAATACCCCGCATTCACTTCGCGTGCGCCAGCCGGCCCCGTTCCCGGAGATGCCCGAGTCGGCCGTGCAAGCCGCCCGCGAGGCGCGCGACGCGCGACAGGCGTCCCTGGCGGACAGCAGCGGAGATACGACAGTCGTCGGCGGGCCTCGCGTAGGCACGATCATTCATGTCGTGCCGGAGGCGTCGGGCGCCGCGGTGACCGGGTTGCCATCGCCATGGCTGCCCTTTGTGATCAAGATGTTCCCGATCGGCTGCCAATACACGGCGGGTGAGCCACCGGCCTGCGACACGCCGACCAATGTCTTCGTGCTTCAGTATCCGCTGAGCAGCTCGGGCACGATCGTCGACGCCCTGCAGCAGACACCCGGTTTCGTGTACGCCGAGGGTGACGTCTTGCGCGGCGTGCAGGCGGCGGATCCTTACCTGACGTCCCGCGGCAGCTGGGGGCAGCCCCATGACGACCAGTGGGCCCTGAAGCAGGTGGGACTGCCGGCGCCTGCGGCGCCAGCGCGCACCGGCGAGCCGATCGTCGTCGCCGTGATCGATACCGGCGTGGCCTGGAATCACGTGGACCTCGCGCCGAATCAGCTGTGGATCAATCCACGCGAGGTTCCGGCGAACGGCAAGGACGACGACCGGAACGGCTACACCGACGACATCGTCGGGTGGAACTTCGTCGACCGCAACAACCTGCCCTGGGACTTCAACGGCCATGGCACGATGGTCGCGGGCATCATTGCGGCCGGGCGCGACAACGGCGCCGGCATCGCCGGCGTGAACCCGGGCGCGCGCATCATGGCGCTCAAGGCGATGGATGAGTGGGGCCGCGGGAACGCGTCCGCCATCGCCGAAGCGATCGTCTATGCGGCCTCGAGTGGCGCACGGGTCATCAACTTGAGCGTCGGTGGCCGCATGCTGACCCGTACAGAGTACCTGGCCATCGAGTTCGCGTGGTCGCGCGGCGCCCTGGTCGTGGTGGCCGCCGGCAACGAGGGCATCGATCTCAGCGACTATGGTCCCGGCGGGCTGCCGCGCGCGCTGACGGTGACCGCGACGGATACGAGCGACCGCCGCGTGAAGGAATCGAACTACGGCCCGGACATTGACCTTGCCGCCCCGGGCGTGGACGTGCTCGGGCCGCGGGCCATCGGCACGGACCTGGTGGCTGCTGCGCGCGCCAGGAACTACCTTCGCGGCGAGAATGTGGTCGGAGGCGATGCCGGATACATCCGCGCGTCCGGGACATCATTCGCCGCGCCGCTGGTCGCCGGTGCCGCGTCCTTGCTGCTCGCGGCAAATCCTTCGCTCAGCGCGGCGCAGGTCGAGCGGATGCTGCTGCACTCGGCGCGCGACATCGAGACGCCGGGAGTCGATCACCTTACGGGATATGGCCGACTGGACGTGGCGGCTGCGCTTCGTGCCGATCCCGCCTTTTTCCTGGATGCCGCCATTGCGCGGGTCGAGGTCGCGAATGCCGCGCGTGGCCCGGTTGCGCGGGTGATCGGCACCGCGGACGCGGAGCAATTCGCCGGGGCGCGGATCGAGATCGGCGCCGGCGAATCTCCATCGGCGTGGAAGCCGGTCGAAGGCGGACCGGCCCGACCGGTGCGCAACGGCGTGCTCGCCGAAATCCCGGCTGCGGCCTTCCAGGGATCCGGCGTCTGGACGCTGCGCATTGTTGCCAGCCACGCCAACGGCCGCACGCGCGAAGCGCGCTACCTGCTCCGGCTCAACTAGCAACGTTCCTCGGCGACAGCACGATCGGCTGAGCATCGCCTGATCGCACCGTCGCGCGATCCGCGGGGCGGGCCGGGAGGGAGTCCCGAGGGCGCGAATTTTCAGGTTCTTCTGAGCGACCGAGGGAGCTCCCTCCCGGCCCGCCCTTCGAATCCCGCGCCAGCGCTATTCCGGGAAACTCATCCCGACGTGCGAGTAGCCTGAATCGACGTAGATGGTCTCACCCGTGATCCCCGCCGCGAGATCGGAGCAGAGGAACGCGGCTGTGTTGCCGACGTCCTCGATGGTGACGTTGCGCTTGAGCGGCGCCACCTGCTCGGCGTGGTGCAGCATCTTGCGAAACCCCGGGATGCCGGCCGCCGCGAGGGTCTTGATCGGCCCCGCCGAGATCGCGTTCACGCGGATGCCCCTGGGACCGAGGTCGGCCGCCAGGAAGCGCACGTTCGCCTCCAGGCTCGCCTTGGCGAGGCCCATGACGTTGTAGGAGGGTATCGAGCGCACGGCGCCGAGGTAGGACAGCGTGACGATCGCCCCGGGCCGGCCCTGCATGAGCGGCAGGGCGGCGCGCGCGAGCGCGGTCAGGCTGTAACTGGAGACGTCGTGCGCCTGGGCGAAGGCCTCGCGGGTGGTCGCCTCGACGAAGCCGCCGGTCAGCGCCTCGCGCGGCGCGAAGGCCACCGAGTGCACCAGCACGTCGAGCCCGTCCCAGGCCTCGCGCAGCCGCGTGAACGCCGCGGCGATCTCGGCGTCGATGCCGACGTCCATCGGCATGACCAGCTTCGAGCCGAGCCCGGTTGCGAGCTCGACCACGCGGTCCTTGATGCGATCGTTCTGGTAGGTGAAGGCGAGCTCCGCGCCCTCACGCTGCATGGCCTGCGATATGCCCCAGGCGATCGAACGATCGGTCGCCAGGCCCACGATCAGGGCCTTTCGTCCTGCCAGAAACCCCATGCCTTCCCCTCCGTAGCCTGCCGCGAATGGCGGCTCAGCTGCCGACGTCCGAACTTCCCCCGACGTGGATGGTGAGCAGTTGCCCGGCGCGCACCAGCGTGCTGCCGCCCAGGTTGTTCCAGGCCTGCAGCTGGCGCACGGTCACCGAGAAGCGCCGCGCGATCCCCGAGAGCGTATCCCCGCGCCGGACCGTGTAATTGACCTTGCCGCCCGCGAGGATCACCGGTTCCTCGGCGCGCGCAGCCTGGCCCGACACCTGCAGGCGCTGGCCGGGCTGCAGCAGTGACTTGGTGGAAATGCCGTTCATGCGCGCGAGCTGCGCGACCGTCATGCCGTAACGGCGCGAAATGCTCCACAGCGACTCACCGCTGCGGACGCGATGAATGCGCCGCTCGAGGTCGGCGCCGAGGCCCGCGCGCAGCTGCGAGACGTCGCCTGCGGGGACCAGCAGCTCGTCGCCCGGCTGGAGCACGGCGCGCTTGCCCGCGTTCATGCGGTCGATGAAGTTCTCGGGCACCTTGTACTTTCCGGCAATCGAGGCCAGCGATTCGCCCGCCTCGACCTTGTGCACCTTGAGGCGCGCACGGCCGTTGGCATCGAGAGCGGTGAACTGGGCATGGAACGACTCCGCCACCGCTTCCGGGATCAGCACGCGGTGCGGGCCGTCGGGATCGGTGATCCAGCGGTTCCATGCCGGATTCAGCATCTGCAGCTGCTCGGTGTCGAGGCCGGCCAGCTCCGCCACCAGGCGCAGGTCCACGGGACCGTCGGTGGGGACTACGCGAAAATACGGCGTGTCCGGGATGGCCGCCAGGTACATGCCGTGTGCGGCCGGGTCCGAGACCAGTCGCGCGACGGCCAGCAGCTTGGGTACGTAGGCACGTGTCTCGGCCGGCAGCGACAGCGAGAAGAAGTCGGTGCGGCGGCGCAACGCGAGATTGCGATTGATCGAGCGCTGCACGTTACCGGTGCCGTAATTGTAGGCGGCGATCGCGAGGAACCAGTCACCGTCGAAGCGCTGGTACAGCGAGGTCAGGTACTCGAGCGCCGCGCGCGTGGACTCGAGCACGTCGCGCCGCTCGTCCTTCCAGTAGTTGCGCTCCAGCCCGAAGCGCTCGCCGGTCGGGGCGATGAACTGCCACAGGCCGGAGGCGTGGCTGCGCGAGTAACCGAAGGGGTAGAACGCGCTCTCGACGACGGGCAGCAGCGCGAGCTCTCCCGGAAGGCCGCGGGCCTCGACTTCGTTGGCGATGTGGTGCAGGTATAGCCGCGCGCGGTCGAAGACGCGCGCCACGTAATCAGGATTGCGCTGCAGCCACGCCAGCTCGCGGTCCACGCGCGGGTGATCCACGTCGGGAAGCGAGAACCGGTCGCGCACCCGCTCCAGGACATCGCCGAACTGCACCGGCTCGGGTGGCAGCTCGTCGTGCATCGGCGCTTCCACGACCGGCAGCGGCAGCGACGGCGTTTCCGGCGCCTCGGGGAAGGCCTCCGCTTCCGGGTCGTTGACGATGGTCTGGTCCGGCAGGGAACTGGTCGGCGTCGTGGTCGTCGACTGGACGCCGGCGCAGCCCGCCGCCAAGGTGGCCAGGGCGGCGAGGGCCGCCAGGCGGAACGTGAAGTCTCGCGATTCCGTCATCGAAAAGTGTCCTTCCAGCTGCGGATCTCGGCAAACACGGCTACCGGGTTGGACAATGGCCTGCCCGCCCGCCGTTCCGCCGATAATTTGACATTTTCATGCCGGCTTCGCAGAAAAGGGTTGACGCGCTTCTCAAGCCCGATGGTCGACGGCAGGGTGGGCCGGCCGGAAGCCCTCAAATCGGCCGCCTTGCGGCTGTAATCCGCCACATCCGGGTTCCCGGCCTCGACCTCGGCCGCAAAGCGCAGGTTGGCGAGGGTGTACTCGTGGCCGCAGAACACGCGCGTCGCGTCCGGAAGGCGCGCAAAGGCCTCGAGCGAGGCAAACATCTGCTCCGGGGTGCCCTCGAACAGCCGGCCGCAGCCGGCGCTGAACAGGGTATCGCCGCAGAAGAGCGCACTGTGGCCGTAATAGGCGATATGCCCCGCGGTGTGGCCCGGCACGTCCAGCACCTCGAACTCCAGTCCGAGCGCCGGCAGCCGCGCGACGTCGCCGCCCGCGAGGCGGGTGGCCTCGGTCGGCACCCGCTCGCGCGCGGGCCCGAACACGTCGCAGCCGGTCGCCGCGACGAGCTCGGGAATCCCGCCGACATGGTCGGCGTGATGGTGCGTGGCCAGGATCACGGCAAGTCGCAGGCCCTCGGATGCGAGCCGCGCGAGGACCGGCGCGGCGTCGCCCGGGTCCACGACCGCGACCGTGGCGGGGTCCAGCGCACCCCGGATCAGCCAGATGTAGTTGTCCTGGAATGCCGGTATCGGCTGGACGTCGGGCATGGGCAATTATGCGACAATTCCGGGCCTTATGAGTGCATCCCGGCAGGATCTCGAGGCCTGGCTCGCCGGGCCGCTGGGCGGCGCGGTGCTCGGTCAGGAGCGCGCGATGGTCGCGGTCGCGCTCGAATGCGCGTTCGGCCTGCACTGCGTGCAGGTCGGCGACTGGGGCGGGCCGGAGACTTTCCTGCCGCTCGCGCGCACGCGCCGCTCGGCGCTCGTGGCGCCGGCGCCGGGACCCGGCGTCGCCCTGGTTTCCAGTGCGGACGAACTCGCGCTGCAGTCCGACAGCGTGGACGTGATGCTGCTGCCGCACACCCTCGAGTTCGCGCGCGAGCCGCACGAGGTGCTGCGCGAAGCCGCGCGCGTGCTGGCGGGCGAGGGCGAGCTGATCGTGCTCGGCTTCGAGCCGCTGGGCGCATGGACGCTGCGCGGCGCGTTCACCCGCGACGGACTCCCGCCGGGCATCCGGCGCCGGATCGGCGCCCAGCGTCTCTCCGACTGGCTCAAGCTGATCGGCTTCGAGGTGGGCGTCGCGGAGCGCTACCTGTACGCGCCGCCGTTCGCGGGCCTGTCGCGCACGCGCAGCTTCCTCGAGCGCGCGGGCCGTCGCGCCTGGCCGCGTTTCTCGGGCGCCTACCTGCTGCGCGCGCGCAAGCGCGTGTACTCGATGACGCCGCTGCGGCTGCGCAACCGGCTGCGCACCGCGGTGATCGGCGGGCTGGCCGAGCCCGCGGCACGGCGCGCCTCTTGAGCCGGGTCGAGATCTACACCGACGGCGCCTGCCGCGGCAACCCGGGTGCGGGCGGCTGGGGTGCGCTGCTGCGCCACCAGGGCCGCGAGCGCGAGTTGTACGGCGGCGAGCCCGAGACCACCAACAACCGCATGGAGCTGACCGCCGCCATCCGCGCGCTGGAAGCGCTGAAACGGCACTGCAAGGTCTCGCTCTACACCGACTCGCAGTACGTGCGCATGGGGATCACGACCTGGCTCGCGGACTGGAAGCGCCGCAACTGGCGCACCTCGAACCGCAAGCCGGTCAAGAACCAGGACCTCTGGCAGCGCCTCGACCAGCTCGCCGCGCAGCACGACGTCGACTGGCACTGGGTGCGCGGGCACACGGGCCACCCGGAGAACGAGCGTGCGGACGCGCTCGCCAACCGCGGCATCGACGAACTGACCTGATAAGCTAGCCCCCCGTGCGCCAGATCGTCCTCGACACCGAAACCACCGGCCTCGAGCTGGCCCAGGGCCACCGGATCATCGAGATCGGCTGCATCGAGCTGCTGCACCGCCGGCCGAGCGGCCGCACCTGGCAGCGCTACCTTCGGCCCGAGCGCGAAGTGGAGGCCGGGGCGCTCGCGGTGCACGGCATCAGCAACGAGTTCCTGGCCTCGCAGCCGCGCTTCGCCGAGGTCGCGGCGGAGTTCCTCGAGTTCATCGAGGGCGCGGAGCTCGTGATCCACAACGCCGAATTCGACCTCGGCTTCCTCGACGCCGAACTCGCCCGGGCCGGCATCGCCAGGACCATCGCCGGCAGCTGCCGCGTGCTCGACACGCTCACGCTGGCGCGGCGCCTGCATCCGGGACAGCGCAACAGCCTCGACGCGCTCTGCAAGCGCTACAAGGTGGACAACTCGGGCCGCGACCTGCACGGGGCGCTGCTGGACGCGCGCATCCTCACCGACGTCTACCTTGCGATGAGCGGCGGCCAGGCCGCGCTGTCGCTCGAGCACGGCCTCGAGGAAAGTGACGACGAGGGCGGGGAGTCTCGCCGCGCGCGGCGCGGCGACCTGAAGATCCCGGTGATACGCGCCAGCGCCGAGGAACTCGCCGCGCACGAGGAGGCGCTCAAGGCCATCGAGCGCAGCGCCAACGGTCCCGCCCTGTTCCGCGCGCTGCCGGGCTCCCGGGAGTCCGGATGACGGGCACGCTCGGCGGGGCCTTCTGGCGCAACTTCCTCGGCCACGCCCCGGATTGGTACAAGGCGCTGATCGTCACCTGCCTGGTGGCGAATCCCCTGGTGCTCGCGGCCTTCGGCCCGGTCGCCGCCGGCTGGACCATGCTGCTCGAGTTCATCGTCACGCTGATGATGGCCTTGCGCTGCTACCCGCTGCAGCCGGGCGGCCTGATCGCGATCGAGGCGGCGATCATGGGCCTGGTGACGCCCGCGGGCATCCAGCACGAGATCGAGACCGGATTGCCGGTCATCCTGCTGCTGATGTTCATGGTCGCGGGCATCTACTTCCTGCGCGAGATGCTGGTGTTCACGTTCACCAGGATGCTGGTGCGGGTGCAGTCGAAAGTGACGCTCGCCTTCCTGTTCGCGGCGGTGGGGGCCGTGCTGTCGGCATTCCTCGACGCGCTCACCGTGCTCGCCGTCATGATCACGGTCGCGGGCGGCTTTTACGGCGTCTACCACCACGTCGCCTCCGAGCGCGCGCACCCGGACGTCGATCTCGACCAGTTCCGCGCCTACCTGCGCGGCCTCATGATGCACGGCGCCGTCGGCACGACCATCGGCGGCGTCTGCACGCTGGTCGGCGAGCCGCAGAACCTGCTGATCGGCAAGGAGGCCGGCTGGGACTTCATCCGCTTCGCCGCGGAGATGGCGCCGGTCACGGCGCCCACGGTCGCGGCGGGGCTGCTGACCTGCGTGCTGGTGGAGAGGCTCGGCTGGTTCGGCTACGGCACGCCGATGCCGGCCTCGGTGCGCGAGGTACTGATCGAGTACGAGCGCGATGAGTCGGCGAAGATGACGCCGAAGCACCGGCAGGTGATCATCGTGCAGGCGCTGGTCGCGCTGCTGCTCGTGTTCGCGCTCGCCTTCCACATCGCCGAGGTCGGCGTGATCGGCCTCATGATCATCGTGCTGGCGACCGCCTTTACCGGCGTGGTGGAGGAGGGACGGCTCGGCAAGGCGTTCGAGGCGGCGCTGCCGTTCACCGCGCTGCTGGTCGTGTTCTTCGCGATCGTCGGCGTGATCCACCAGCAGCAACTGTTCACGCCATTCCTCGACTGGGTGCTGGGGCTCGAGGCCCCGGACCAGACCATCGCGCTGTTCGCGGCGTCCGGGTTCCTCTCCACGATCAGCGACAACGTGTTCGTCGCGACCATCTACATCGGCGAGGCGAAGCAGGCGTTCCTGTCCGGGGCGGTTTCGCGCGAGCAGTTCGAGGCGATGGCGGTCGCGATCAACACCGGCACCAACATCCCGAGCATCGCGACCCCGAATGGCCAGGCCGCCTTCCTGTTCCTGCTGACCTCCGCGCTCGCGCCGCTGATCCGGTTGTCATATTTCCGCATGGTCTGGATGGCATTGCCGTACCTCGTCACCATGACCGGCGCCGCGGTACTCGGCGTCCTGTATCTGCTCTAATCCGGGTTTTTCCCGAGGAAACTCCTGCATGGCATCGAAACAGTCTCCGATACAGGGCTTGCGCAAGTGCCGCATCGGCGTCATCGGCCTCGGCTACGTCGGCCTGCCACTGGCGGTCGAGTTCGGCAAGCATTACGACACCACCGGATTCGACGTGAACCGCGCGCGCATCGCGGAGCTGCGCACCGGGCGCGACCGCACGCTGGAAGTCGAGCGCCGGGAGCTGCGCGCGGCGAAGGGGTTGCGCTACACGGCGGACCTCAAGGACCTGCGCCGTTGCCGCGTCTTCATCGTGACCGTGCCGACGCCCATCGACGAGCACAAGCGCCCGGACCTCACGCCGCTGGTGCGCGCCAGCGAGTCGGTCGGCAAGGTGCTGAAGCGCGGTGACATCGTGATCTACGAGTCCACCGTCTATCCGGGCTGTACCGAGGAAGTCTGCGTGCCCATCCTCGAGCGCGAGTCGGGCCTGCGGTTCAACCGCGACTTCTACGCCGGCTACAGCCCGGAGCGCATCAACCCGGGCGACAAGCAGCACCGGCTGCCGACCATCCGCAAGGTCACCTCGGGCTCGACGCCGGAGGCGGCCGGGTTCGTGGACAAGCTGTACAGCTCGATCGTCACCGCGGGCACGCATGCGGCGTCCTCGATCCGCGTCGCCGAGGCCGCCAAGGTGATCGAGAACACGCAGCGCGACGTCAACATCGCGCTGATCAACGAGCTTGCGATGATCTTCCGCCGCCTCGGCATCGACACCGAGGAGGTGCTGCTGGCCGCCGGCAGCAAGTGGAACTTCCTGCCGTTCCGTCCCGGACTGGTCGGCGGCCACTGCATCGGCGTGGACCCGTACTACCTGACGCACAAGGCCGAGCAGATCGGTTACCACCCCGAGATGATCCTCGCCGGGCGGCGCATCAACGACAACATGGCCCTCTACGCCGCGAGCGAGGTGGTCCGGCTCATGACCGGCAAGAAGATCCACGTCAAGGGCGCGCGCGTGCTGGTCATGGGCCTCGCCTTCAAGGAGAACTGCCCGGACCTGCGCAATTCCAAGGTCGCCGACCTGGTGCGCGAGCTGCAGGGCTACGGCGCGCGCGTGGACGTCTGGGATCCCTGGGCGAGCGCGCGTGAGGCGAAGCACGAGTACGGCATCCGGCTGCTGGCGAAGCCGGCGCGCGGCCGCTACGACGCGGTGGTGCTGGCGGTCGGGCACCGCGAGTTCCAGGCGATGAAGCCGGCCGAGATCCGCCGCCTCGCGAAGCGCAACCACGTGCTGTACGACATCAAGTACGTGCTCAGGCGCCAGCACACTGACGGGCGGCTCTGATGCGCGTGCTCGTCACCGGCGCGGCGGGCTTCATCGGCTATCACGTGGCCGAGGCTCTGCTGGCGCGGGGAGACGAGGTCACCGGCCTCGACAACCTCAATCCGTACTACGACCCGGCGCTCAAGCAGGCGCGGCTCGCGCGGCTCACGGCCCGGCAGGGTTTCCGCTTCGAGCAGCTCGACCTGGCCGACCGTGCCGCCATGGAAGCGCTGTTCGCGCGCGCGAGATTCCAGCGCGTCGTGCACCTCGCCGCCCAGGCGGGCGTGCGCTACTCGATCCAGAATCCGCATGCCTATGCCGCGAGCAACCTGACCGGCACGCTGCACGTGCTGGAAGGCTGCCGGCACCACGGCGTCGAGCACCTCGTCTATGCCTCGACGAGTTCCGTGTACGGCGCCAACACGAAGATGCCGTTCTCGGTGCACCAGAACGTGGACCACCCGCTGTCGTTCTACGGCGCGACCAAGAAGGCGAACGAGCTGATGGCGCACACCTATGCGCACCTGTACCGGCTGCCGGTGACCGGACTGCGGTTTTTCACGGTCTACGGTCCCTGGGGCCGGCCGGACATGGCGCTGTTCCAGTTCACGCGCAACATCCTCGCGGGCAAGCCGATCGACGTCTTCAATTACGGCAAGCACCGGCGCGACTTCACGTATGTCGCCGACATCGTGGGCGGCGTGGTCGCGGCGCTCGATCACGTGGCGCAGCCGAACCCGGCCTGGGACAGCAATGACCCGGACCCCGCGACCAGCAACGCCCCGTACCGGCTCTACAACATCGGCAACAACCGGCCGGTGGAGCTGATGCACTACATCGCGGTGCTGGAACAGTGCCTCGGGCGCAAGGCCGAGGTGAACCTGCTGCCATTGCAGGCCGGCGACGTGCCGGATACCTGGGCCGATGCCGAGGATCTCGTGCGCGAGGTCGGCTACCGGCCCGCCACGACGGTGGATGTCGGCATCCGGCGCTTCGTGGACTGGTACCTCGAGTACTACCAGGGCGGCGGGCCGCCGGATCCGAGGGTCACCAACCTTGGCTGAGAGCCTCACCAGCTACGCCAGGCGCATCGCCGGCGTGCCGGTGAGGGAACTGTTCGCGCGCAACGCCAACCGCTTCAAGCATTTCTCGCGCGAGTGCGACGGACTGCTGTTCGACTTCAGCCGCCAGCGCCTCGACGTCGAAGCGCTGGCGGCGCTGCTGCTCGTCGCGGAGCAGGCGGGCCTGCGGGCGCGCATCGAGGCGATGTTCACGGGCGAGATCGTCAACGACAGCGAGCAGCGCCAG
>DATBMQ010000154.1:0-18114 GCA_036554765.1 Steroidobacteraceae bacterium
TCGCCGCCGCGGAACGTGGGCGGCAGCGACCACACGCCGTTCGTGTGGTCCTTGCCGTCCTTCGGGTTGGCATTGACCTCGCTCTGGCCGATCAGCTCGAAGCCGGCGGCCTCGGCGAGCGCGATCGCGTAGTCGGTGCGCACGTAGCCGGACTTGGCGCGCGGGTCCTGCGGCTGCGACGGGTCGCCGCGGTGCTCGACCAGGCCCAGGATGCCGCCGGGCTTGAGCGCCGCGTACATGGCGGCGATCATGCCCTCCGCCGCCTCGCGCGCCATCCAGTTGTGCAGGTTGCGGAAAGTCAGGACCATGTCCACGCTGCCGTCCGGCACCGGCTGCATCGCGCCCGGGTGCTGCAGCGCCGTCACCGTGACGCGGTCGTAGAGGTCCGGCCGTGACGCGAGCTTCTCCGCGAAGGCCTTGATGCCGTTCTGCATGTACTGGCTGTCGGTTTTCGGGTCGAATCCCGCGGCGATGTAGCGGCCGCGCTCGCGCAGCGCCGGGGCGAGGACCTCGGTGTACCAGCCGCCGCCGCCGGGCCAGACCTCGAGCACGGTCATGTCCCCGCGCAGGCCGAAGAATTCGAGCGTCTCCTTCGGGTGGCGCCAGGCGTCGCGCGCACGGTTCGCCGCGGAGCGGTGGTCGCCCGCCAGCACGCGGTCGAGCGTCGCGAGCGTCGCCGCGTCGGTGACGGGCGGGGGTACGGCCTCGCGCGCGGCGGGGCCGGCGGCGCAGGCGGACGCGAGCAACAGGGCGGCGAGTGCCGGGACGGTCGGGACGCGGATCTGCATGAGAGCCTCCTGTCCGGAGGCGCTCAGCCCGCGCCGTCCGGTTCCAGGTAAGTGTAGCCTGCGAGCTCCGACTCGTAGAAGCGTTTCAGCGCCTGGCCCTCGGCCACCGACAGCCGGCCGTCGCGCATCGCGCGCTCGCAGTCCCGGGCAAAGCGCGGGTAAAGCTCGTCGGTGTCGTACTGCATGTAGCCGAGCACCGTGCTGGCGGTGTCGCCCTTGACGATCTCCTCGATCCACCAGCCGTGCTCGTCGTCGAGCCGGATGTGCACGACGTGCGTGTCGCCGAACAGGTTGTGCAGGTCGCCCAGCGTCTCCTGGTAGGCGCCGACCAGGAATGCCGCCATGAAGTAGTCCTCGCCGGGGACGAGCTCGTGCACTTCGAGCGCGCGCTTGATGTCGCGCGGCGAGACGAAGCGGTCGATCTTGCCGTCCGAGTCGCAGGTGATGTCCGCGAGCACCGCCGTGCGCAGCGGGCGCTCGTCGAGCCGGTGCAGCGGCATGATCGGGAACAGCTGGTCGATCGCCCAGCTGTCGGGCAGCGACTGGAACACCGACATGTTGCAGAAGTAGGTGTCCGACAGCACGCTCTCGAGGTTGTCCAGTTCCTCCGGCACGCGGTTCAGCCTGCGCGTCAGGTCGCGCACGCGCGCGCAGGTCGCCCAGTAGAGCCGCTCGGCGAGGCTGCGCATCTCGATGGTGAGGTAGCCGAGGCTGAACATCTGCTGCGCCTGCTCGCGCGCCTGCTGCGCGTCGTGCCAGCACTCGACCAGGCGGCGCTCGCTGACCGTGGCGTGCGCCTCGTACAGGTCGGCGACCGGCTGCGGCAGGTGGCCGTCGTCCACGGTCGCGCGCTCCGGCACGCTGAACACGTCCAGGCGCGAGGCGCCCAGCACGTTGAACACCAGCACGCTGTGGTGCGCCGCGATCGCGCGCCCGGACTCGCTGACGATGACCGGGTGCGGCAGGCCGCGCGCGTTGCACACGCTGGCGATGCGGTAGACGACGTCGCTCGCGTACTCGCGCAGCGAGTAGTTGGTCGAGGACTCGAAGTTGGTGCGCGACCCGTCGTAGTCGATGCCGAGCCCGCCGCCGACGTCGATGTACTCCAGGCCGGCGCCGAGCCGCGCCATCTCCGCGTAGACCTGGGCCAGCTCGTTGACCGCGTCCTTGACCCGGCGTATGTCGTGCAGCTGCGAGCCCGGGTGGCAGTGCACGAGCTTGAGGCAGTCCAGCATGCCGTGCGCGCGCAGCACCTCGACCAGCTCGAGGATCTCGGTGGTGAACAGGCCGAACTTCGAGCGGTCGCCCGCCGACTCGCGCCAGCGGCCCGCGCCCTCGGCGGCGAGCTTCACCCGCACGCCGATCTGCGGCCGCACCTGGTACTTCTCGGCGTGGCGGAGGATGTAGCCGAGCTCGGAGAAGTTCTCGATCACCGGGATGATGGAGCGGCCGAGCTTGGTCGCGAGGATCACGGCCTCGATGTAGCTGTCGTCCTTGAAGCCGTTGCAGATGATGAGCCGCCGGGGCGCATCCTCGGTCATGGCCATCACCGCGAGCAGCTCCGGCTTGCTGCCGCACTCGAGGCCGAAGCCGAGCTCGGCGCTGCCGCGGTACACCTCCTCGACCACGAGCCGCTGCTGGTTCACCTTGATCGGGAACACGGCGGCGTAGCGGCCCCGGTAGTCGTTCTCGGCGATCGCCGTGGCGAAGGCGTCGGAGAGCGAGCGCAGGCGGTCGCGCAGGATGTCCGAGAAGCGGATGACCATCGGCGCGGTCAGGTCGCGCGCGCCCAGCTGCTGCACGACCTCGAAGACGTCGATCTCGCGGGTCTCGTCGCGGGCCGGCCGGCAGACCACGTGGCCGGCGGCATTGATGCCGAAGTAGCCGCTGCCCCAGTTGCGGACCGCGTACAGGTCGTTGGAGTCTTCGATGCTCCAGGAGGGCCGCGGTGTCACGGAGCCGCGCGTCGGGCTGTCCAACCTGTCAGGTCCTGTTCATCGGTCGCAGGGCGCGGACGATACCAGAACCGGCGCGCATGTAAATGCGCGCGCCGCCTCAGGCGGCGCCGTGCGCGACCGGGCGCGACGGGTCGCGGATCCATTCGCTCCAGGATCCCGCGTACAGCCGGCCGCCCGTGACGCCGGCCGACTCGAGCGCCAGCAGCCCCTGGCAGGCGGTCACGCCCGAGCCGCACATGCACACGACCTCGCGCCCCGCGGCGACGCCCGCGCGCGCGCCCCACAGCGCGGCGAGCGCGGCCGGGGCGCGGAAGCGCCCGTCGGGCCCGAGATTCTCCAGGAAGGGCAGGTTGACCGCGCCCGGAACGTGGCCCGCGACCGTGTCGAGCGGCTCGACTTCTCCGCGAAAGCGCTCGGCGCCGCGCACGTCGACGAGCGCCGCGCCCCGCGCCAGCGCAGCCGGAATCTCCTGCGCCGAGCAGAGCATCCGCGGGCGCGGGTGCGCCGTGAAGCGCGCCGGCGCCCGGGCGCGCTCCGCCAGGGTGAGCGGGCGGCCCTGCGCGATCCACGCGGCGATGCCGCCATCGAGCACCGCGACGGCGTCGTGGCCGAGCCAGCGCAGGATCCACCACAGTCGCGCCGCGTAGGCGCCGGGCCCCGCGTCATAGGCGACGACCTGCGTGCGCTCCGAGATGCCGAAGCGCGAGAAGGTCACCTCGAGTTCCGCGACCGGCGGCAGGGGATGCCGGCCGGTCGCCGCCGTCACCGGCGCCGAGAGGTCGCGCTCGAGATCGGCGTGGATCGCGCCCGGGATGTGCCCGGCGCGGTACGCGGCGAGGCCCGCCTGGGGATCGCTGAGCTCGAAGCGGCAGTCCGCGACCAGCCAGTCCGGGTCCGACAGGCGTTCGGCGAGCGTCTCGGCCGGGATCAGCGTCGTGTCGGCCACTGCCATTGCCTTTGCGGCGCCTGCAACCCTTTCACCGCCCGCCGCATCTTAGCGGTGAAGGTCGCTGCAACGCCCGCCGGCCGTCCGGATTCCAGCAGTCCCTCCGCGTCGGACCGGCGGGCGTTGCCTTCTCAACGGCGCACCGGCAGCCGCCCGGCGAGCGCCAGCCCCACGATCGTGATGGCGCTGCCCAGCATGGCCAGCGCCATGTCCTTCTGCCCGTCCCAGATGTCGCCCTGCGTGCCGAGATAGGCCTGCCCGAGCTCGCCGCCGAACACCAGCGCCGCGGCGTACTCGACCAGCTCGTAGATCGTCGAGTGCGAAATCATGAACAGGAACGGGAACAGCGCGGCCCAGCTCTTCGGATAGCGCCCGTAGTGCGCGAAGATCTCCACGGCCGCCGGCGTGATCAGCAGACCGTACAGGAAATGCACGAGGCGGTCGTAGTGGTTGCGCGCGAACCCGAGCGCGCCGTCGAGCGAGGCTCCGGTCGCCGCCTGGAACCATTCGTCGTACGGGACCAGCGAGTAGGTGTAGTGCGCGCCGACGGCGTGGAACAGGAAGAACACGAACAGGCAGGTATAGGTGAAGTTGGAGAAGCGCAGCCGCGGCGCGGTCCACACCAGCAGCGGCACCGTGACCAGCACCAGCGCGTTTTCCAGCAGCCAGTCCTGCCGGTAGAGCGGATCGATCGCGAGCGCAACCCAGGCGACGCCGTAGAGCGCGAGCAGGGCGAGCGGATAGCGCCACTTCGGGTTCAATTTACGGTACATTCTGCGCCCTTATGACCCAGCACATCGTACACACGCATTTCCCCGGACGGCTGATCTTCATCGGTTTCGGTTCCATCGGCCAGGGCGTGCTGCCGCTGATCCTGCGCCACGTCGGCGGGCTCGCCCCCGACCGCATCACGATCGTCACCGGCGACGAGGCGGGACGCCAGCAGGCCGAGCAGAGCGGGATCAAGTTCCTGAACCACCCGCTCACGCGCGAGAATTTCCGCCACGTGCTCGAGCCGCTGGTGGGCCGCGGCGACTTCCTGCTGAACCTGTCGGTGGACGTCTCCAGCATCGCGCTGATCAAGCTCTGCCACGAGAAGGGCGCACTGTACCTCGACACCTGCATCGAGCCCTGGCCGGGCGGCTACACCGACCCCAACATCCCGGCCAGCCGCCGCACCAATTATGCGCTGCGCGAGGAAGTCCTCGAGCTGCGCAAGTCCTGGACCAACGGGCCGACCGCCGTGATCACCCACGGCGCCAACCCCGGCCTCGTCTCCCACTTCGTCAAGCAGGCGCTGCTGGACATCGCCGCGGACACCGGCCACGAGGCCGACCCGAAGACCCGCGACGACTGGGCGGCGCTCGCGCGCACGCTGGGCGTGAAGGTCATCCACATCGCCGAGCGCGACACCCAGGTGTCGTCGCGGCCGAAGATGCCGGGCGAGTTCGTGAACACCTGGTCCGTGGACGGATTCGTCAGCGAGGGCAGCCAGCCCGCGGAGCTCGGCTGGGGCACGCACGAGCGGCACTTCCCGCGCGACGGGCGCCAGCACGACTTCGGGCGCAAGAGCGCGATCTTCCTGACGCAGCCGGGCTGCGCCACCCGCGTGCGCACCTGGACGCCGCAGGCCGGCCACTTCCACGGCTTCCTGGTCACGCACGGCGAGTCGATCTCGATCTCGGACTACCTGAGCGTGCGGCAGAACGACCGGGTGGTGTACCGCCCGACCGTGCACTACGCCTACCACCCGTCCGACAACGCGGTGCTGTCGGTGCACGAGTTCTGCGGCCGCAATTTCCAGCTGCAGGAACACAAGCGGATCATGATGGAGGACATCACCGCCGGCATCGACGAGCTGGGCGTGCTGCTCGCGGGACATGCGAAGAACGCCTACTGGTACGGCTCGCAGCTCTCGATCGACGAGGCGCGCCGGCTCGCGCCCCACAACAGCGCGACCTCGCTGCAGGTCACGGTGGCGGCGCTCGCCGGCATGATCTGGGCGATCGAGAACCCGGCCATGGGCCTGGTCGAGCCCGACGAGATGGATTTCCGGCGCAGCCTCGAGATCTGCATGCCCTACCTGGGGCCGGTGGTCGGCAAGTACAGCGACTGGACGCCGCTCTTCGACCGCGGCCGGCTGTTTCCCGAGGATCTCGACGAAAGCGATCCCTGGCAGTTCAAGAACATCCGCGTGGTGTATTGAAGCCTACGGATAGTCGATCGCGACGACCGTGAACCGGCTGCGACCCGCCGGCAGCTCGAGCTCGAACTCGTCGCCCACGCGCTTGCCGAACAGCGTCCGCCCCAGCGGCGCATCCATGCTGATGAAGCCGGGCTCGCGGTCGAACTCGTCGGGCCCCACGATGCGGTGACGCCGCGTCGCGCCGCGCTCGTCCTCGAGCGTCACCCAGGCGCCGAAGAATGCGCGCGAGCGGTCGGCGGGCGGCGTGCCGACGACCTTGAGGCCGTCGAGCCGCTGGCGCAGGAAGCGCACGCGCCGGTCGATCTCGCGCAGCCGCCGTTTGCCGTAGAGGTATTCAGCGTTCTCGGAGCGGTCGCCCATGGCGGCAGCTTCGGCGACGGCGCGCGTCACGGCCGGCCGCTCACGGCTCCAGAGCTCCTCGAGTTCCGCACGCAGGCGTGCCGCGCCTTCCGGCGTGGCGTACTTGGAGCCCTGGCTGGATCGCGGTCCGGGCCGGTTCAAGTCGGCGCTCCCATCGGTCAAGCTGCTGAATCATAAGGCTTTTCGGCAGCGCCGCGTCAATGCGGGCGAATTGTGGCCTGGATCACGGAGGCCTGCGGATCGCGGCGCTAACGTAATCACCGTAATTCCTGTCTGCGTCGGTATCCCCTAGCGGACTTCCTTCCCTTCACCGAAAGTCCGCACTTCGGCCCCGGACCTCAAATCCGGGGCTTTTTTTTGGCCCGCTATGATGCGGCGATGGCGCAGGCCGCGTTCACCGATCATTTCTCGCCGCAGGCGGCCGATTACGAAAAATTCCGTCCTGCCTATCCGCCGGCGCTCTTTGAGTGGCTGGCGGAGCAGGCTCCGGCGCGCTCGCTCGCGCTGGACGTCGCGAGCGGCAACGGCCAGGCGGCGCTGGCACTCGCGCCGCATTTCGATGCGGTCATCGGCTGCGAACCGAGCGCCGCCCAGCTGGCGGCGGCGCGGGCGCACCCGCGCATCGAATACCGGCGCGAGACGGCGGAATCGCTGTCGTTGCCGGACGGCTCGGTGGACCTGCTGACCGTGGCGCAGGCCGCGCACTGGTTCGACTGGCCGGAGTTCTGCCGCGAGGCCGCCCGCGTGCTGAAGCCGGGTGGCGTGCTCGCGATCTGGAGCTACGCGCACTGCGCGGTCACGCCCGGCGTGGACCGGGTGATCGGCGATTTCGCGCGCGACGTCGTCGGTCCGTACTGGCCGCGCGAGCGCCACCTCGTGGACGAGGGCTGCCGCGATCTCGCCTTGCCATTCGCGCCGCTCGCGCCGCCGCCGCTGGAGATGAGCGCCGACTGGGGCCATGCCGAGATGCACGGCTACATCGGCACCTGGTCGGCCGTCACGCGCTGCCGCACGCGCACGGGCCGCGACCCGATGGCGCTGCTCGCGCCCCCACTGGCGGCCGCCTGGGGCGAGGGCGCCCGCACCGTGCGCTGGCCGCTGGTCGTGAAGGCGGCCCGGGCCTGACCCGCCGCGCCGCGCGCTTTCATCCCGGCGCAGCAACGCCTGGTCGCGGTTCGCAACCGGCCGCCCCGGCGGCTGCCTTATACTGCGCGCCCCCGAGACCCTTGGAGATGCCGGATGTCGCTGCTCCGACTGCTGCCAGCATTGATCCTTGCCATCGCCACGACCGCCCGCGCCGACGGACCGGCGGCGCCGCTGAAGTCGGGCATCGACCTGACGTCGATGGATCGCAGCGTCCGTCCGCAGGACGACCTGTTCCGCCATGCCAATGGCACCTGGCTCGCGACCGCGCCGTTCCCGCCCGAGTACCCGCGCGCCGGCATCATCATCTGGCTGTTCGAGAAGGCGGAGGGCGACGTCCACCGGATCCTGCTCGAGGCCGCGGCCGCCGGGGAGGCCGCGACGCCCGCCCAGCAGAGGCTCGGCGACCTGTATGCGAGCTTCATGGACGAGGCGCGGGTCGAGGCGCGCGGGATCGCGCCGCTCGCGCCGCTCTTCGCCGAGATCGCCGCCATCGACGGGCCGGCCGCGCTCGCGGCCTTTTTCGGGCGCGCGCAGGGGCTCGGCATCAGCGTGCCGATGGGCGTCTTCGTATCCCCGGATGACCGCAATGCCACGCACAACATCGCCTTCCTGACGCAGTCCGGCCTCGGCCTGCCGAACCGCGACTACTACCTGCGCGACGACGAGACCCACGCCGGCATCCGCGCGAAGTACGTGGACTATCTGGCGAAGCTCTTCACGCTCGCGGGCGAAACGGACGGCGCCGCCCGCGCCGGCAGGATCCTCGCGCTGGAGACGAAGATCGCCACCGACCAGTGGACGCCGGTGCAGGACCGCGATCCGGTCGCGACCTATAACCGGCACGGCATCGATTCCGCCACGACGCTCGCGCCGGGATTCGAATGGAAGAAATACCTGGCGGCTGCCGGGCTGCCGGCCGGTGATTTCGTGATCCGGCAGCCGTCCTACGCGACGGCACTCGGCGGTCACCTGGGCTCCGGCGACCTGGCGGTCTGGAAGGACTACCTGAAAGTGCGCACGATCGGCGCCTACGCACGGGTGCTGCCGGCGCCATTCGTCGAGGCTTCGTTCGACTTCAATGCGCGCACGCTGCGCGGCACCGAGCAGCTGCGGCCGCGCTGGAAGCGGGCGGTGTCCGAGACCGACAACGCGATGGGCGAGGCGATCGGCGCGGAGTACGTCGCGCGCCACTTCCCGCCCAGGGCCAAGGAGCGCATGGACCAGCTGGTGAAGAACCTGCTGGCCGCATTCGACCGCGGCATCGATTCGCTCGAATGGATGAGCCCGGCGACCAGGGCGGAAGCCCACGCCAAGCTCGCGAAGTTCAAGGTCAAGATCGCCTACCCGGACAAGTGGCGCGACTACTCCGGCCTCGAGATCCGCCGCGACGACCTGATCGGCAACGTCATGCGGGCGAACCAGTTCGAGTGGAACTGGCAGGTCTCGCGGGCGGGCAAGGAAAAGGATCCGGCCGAGTGGCTCATGACGCCGCAGACGGTGAACGCCTACTACCACCCGACCAACAACGAGATCGTGTTCCCGGCGGCCTACCTGCAGCCGCCGAACTTCGACATGGATGCCGACGACGCCTTCAACTACGGGTCGATCGGCGCGACCATCGGGCACGAGATCAGCCACGGCTTCGACGACAGCGGCCGCCAGTACGACGGCGACGGCAACCTGCGCGACTGGTGGACGGCCGAGGACAATGAAAGGTTCAAGCAGCGGACCGGCGGCCTCGTCAGGCAGTACTCGGCCTTCGAGGCGCTGCCCGGGCTCAACGTCAATGGCGAGCTGACGCTCGGCGAGAACATCGGCGACCTGTCGGGGGCCGCCGTGGCCTACGCCGCCTATGTCGCCTCGCTCAATGGCGCCGAGCCGCCGGTGATCGACGGCTTCACCGGCCCGCAGCGGTTCTTCCTGGGCTACGCGCAGTCGTGGCGCGACAAGTGGCGCGACGAGCTGATGCGCGAAGTGGTCCTGACCGACCCGCATGCGCCGTCGGAATTCCGGACCAACGGCGTGGTCGGCAACATGGACGAGTTCTACGCCGCTTTCGGCCTGCGCGAGGGCGACAAGCTGTGGCGGCCGGCGGCCGAGCGCGTGAAGATCTGGTGAGGCGCCGCGCGGCCGGAAGCTGGCCGTGGGAGCCGCTTTCCGTGGATAATGCCGGGCCATGAACCGCCTGGCCCCGCGTCTGCTGCTCGTTCCCGCCGTGCTGACCGCGGTGGCGGCCTGCACGCCTTTCGAATCGCTGTGGCGCAAGCTGCCGCGCCCGGGCGAGCCGGCGGAGTCCGGCGAGCCGGCGGCTGCGCCGCTGCCGCTCGCGCAGGCCACCCATCGCTTCGTCGTGAGCCCCGGCCAGGACGTGATCGGCCGGCTGCAGGTCACCAACGCGTACCACGAGGACACCTTCGCGGACATCGCGCGGCGCTTCAACGTGGGTTACCAGGAACTGGTGCGCGCCAATCCCGGCATCGATCCCTGGCTGCCGGGTGCGGGCACGCCGATCGTGCTGCCGACGGAGTTCGTGCTGCCGGACGCGCCGCGCGAGGGCCTGGTGCTGAACCTCGCCGCGATGCGGCTCTACTACTATCCAAAGCGGCCGAAGGATGCGCCGAAGGACGCTCCCGCGGAGGTGTACACGCACCCGATCGGGATCGGCAAGGTCGGCTGGGCGACGCCGGAGGGCAGCACCAAGGTCGTTGCGCACGTGAAAGACCCGGTGTGGACGCCGCCGCTGTCGGTGCGCAAGGAGCATGAGAAGGAAGGCGACATCCTGCCGGACAAGGTGCCGCCGGGACCGGAGAATCCGCTCGGCCGCCACATGATGCGGCTCGGCTGGCCGAGCTACCTGGTCCACGGCACCAACAAGCCGCCCGCCGTCGGCATGCGCGCCAGCGCCGGCTGCATCCGGCTGTATCCCGAGGACATCTCGCGCATCTATGACCTGGTGCCGGATGGCACCAAGGTCACGGTCGTGAACCAGCCCTACCTGCTGGGCTGGAACGGCGACCGCCTGCTGCTGCAGGCCTACGAGCCGCTCGTCGACGACAAGCGCGACTGGTCCGACGTGCCGAAGTCACTGCGCCAGAAGACCAGGAAGCCGGCGACGACCTTGTGGAAACGGGTCGCGGAGCAGGCGGACGCGATCGACTGGGAGCGCATCCGCGCGGCGGCCGCCGAGCCGCGCGGCATCGCCATCGCGGTCGGGCCGGGACCGGCGCCGGACCTGGAGGCCGCCATCGCGCAGGCCCCACGGGTGCGCAACGCCATCCCCGAGGGCTCGAACTGGAACGGCGTCGAGGACCAGTACGCCGGCGACCCGAATTTCGCCAAGCCGGCGGACAGCGCCGCCGAGACGGCGAGCACCGGCCCCTGAGGCCGGGCCGGGGAAGCCCTGCGCAGGGCTTCCCTAGCGCCGCGCCGCGAGCGCGGAGACCATCGAGCCGGCGACCACCGCGAGCGCGCCGGCGACCGAGAGCGCATTCAGCCCCTCCGGTGGCACCAGGCCGGAGCCGGCGCGTTCGATCACCCACATGGCGGAGAGCGTGAAGATCGGCGCGGTCGAGAGCACGGCGCTGACGCGCGATACGTCCCAGTAGTGCAGCGCCTCGCCAAAGGCGCCGTAGGCGACGACCGTGTTCGCGCAGCAGAAGGCGAGCATGCCGAGCTGCAGCCCGTCGAGTTCGAGCACCCGCGCCGGCGCCGAGAACGGCAGCAGCGCGACGGTCGCGCCGGCGTACAGCATCCACAGGACCTGGCGCGAGCTGAAGCGGCCGAGCAGCTGCTTCTGCGCGAGCCCGTAGATCGCCCAGGTGACCGCGGCGATGACGATCAGCAGCACCCCGAGGCCCAGCCCCTCGGTCGGCCGCAGCAGTTCGGGCAGCCGGCGGTTGAAGAACAGCAGCAGGCCGACGACCAGCACCGCGAAGCCGAGCCACTGCGAGGGCGCGAAACGCTCGCGGAACACGAACACGCCGCCCAGCAGCAGCAGCAGCGGCGCGAGCTGGATCACGACCTGCGTGACCGAGGGCGTGGTGTGGTCGAGCGCGACCAGGTAGAGGACGTAGTTGGCGAGCAGCATGACCAGTGCGAGTGCGAGCAGCATCCAGCCCGCGCGCCCGGTGCCGGCGAGCCGCGGCAGCTGCCCGCGCCAGAGCAGGAACGCGCCGAGCGCGGCCATCGAGACCGCGAAGCGCCACCAGGTGATGGTGACCGCATCCATGCCGGTCAGCGCGACCTTGAGCGCGATCGGCAGCAGGCCCCACAGCACTGCCGTGATCAGCGACATCGTGAACCCGAGTTTCCAGTTGCCGGAGTCGGCCTGCATGCGTCGGCATATGTTAGTCTCCTGCAAACCCGCAGGGAGTGACCGGTGGCGGAAAAGCTGGCCGGCATACAGGTCCACGAAGAGGCCGGCGCGCAATTACCGATCGCGGAAGCCCAGACCGCTGTCACCGCGTTCGTCGGCCGTTGCCTGCGCGGCCCGGTCAACCGTCCGGTCGCGCTGACCGGATTCGCGGAGTTCCAGCGCGTCTTCGGCGGCCTGTGGCAGCCCTCCACGCTCTCGTACGCGGTCGAACAGTACTTCGAGAACGGCGGGCGCACGGCGATCGTGGTGCGCGTGGCGAATGGCGCCAGGAGCTGCACGCTGACGCTTCCCGCCGGGTCGCAGGCGCTCAGGCTGCGCGCCCTCGCGCCGGGCACGCGCGAGTTCCTGCGCGCCGCCGTGGACTTCGACGGCATCGGCGACAACGAGGACGACTGCTTCAACCTCGTGCTCCAGCGCGTGCGCACGCCGGGCTCCGAGCACATCGAGGACCAGGAGATCTTCCGCCGCGTGTCGCTGCGCGCGGACAGCGCGCGCAACGTCACGGCGCTGCTCGCCGAGTCGCAGCTCGCGCGCGTCGAGGGCGAACTGCCGGGCTGGCGGCCCGATGCCACGCCGCCCCACGATTCGCGCGGCCTCGCGGGCTACGTGCTGTCGAACCCAGACGGCGACGACGGCGGCCCGCTCACCGACTACGACATCATCGGCTCGGCCGCGCAGCGCACCGGGCTGTTCGCGCTCGACGGCGCGGACGCGTTCAACCTGCTGTGCATCCCGCCGCCCGCGCGCGACGCGGACCTCGGCGCCAGCACGCTGCTGGTGGCGAACCGCTATTGCCGCGAACGGCGCGCGATGCTGCTGGTGGACCCGCCGCTCTCCTGGGACTCGGCGGCGCGCGCGCTCGCGGAGATGCGCGGCTGGCCGCTGCCCTCCGATTCCGCCTGCATGTTCTTTCCGCGCCTGCTGGGCTACGACAAGCTGCGCGGCCGCTTCGAGGCCTTTGCGCCGTCGGGGGCGGTCGCCGGCATGATGTCGCGCGCCTCGGAGATGTGGCCGGTGTGGTCGGCGACCGGCGAGGAATACGTGCTGCGGCCGGGCCTGAAGCCGGCCTGCGCGGTGGACGACGAGGCGCGCGCGCGGCTTGCGGCCTGCGGCGTCAACACCGTGCAGACGGTGCGCCGCCCCGGGCGCGCGCCGCCGGTGCCGTGCACGCTCGCGGGCCCGGGCGCGGGCAGCGCGGACTGGCGCTCGCTGCCGGCGCGGCGCTTCGCGCTGTTCGTGGTCAACAGCATCGAGCAGGGCACGCGCTGGGTGGTGTTCGAGCCGAGCGAGCCGGCCACCTGGCGGCGCGTGGCGGCGCAGGTACACGCCTTCCTGGCGGGACTCGAGGACCGCGGCGCCTTCGCGCACCGCGAGCCCGGCGACCGCTGGTTCGTGCTCTGCAACGAGCGCCTGAACCGCGAGCGGCACCGCGAACAGGGCGTGGTCAACCTGATGTTCGGCATCCCGGCCGCAAGGCCGCGCGGATTCCACGCCTGGCTGTTGAGTCACCGCGCCGGCGGCAGCCGGGTACAGGTGGTGAGCCCGAACCTTGCCGGCGTGCCGGATACGGGCCTCACGCAGACGCTCGCCGAGCTCGATCTTCCCGAGGCGGAATCCGGCTAGCCGAAACCGCCGCCGCCCGGCGTCTCGATCACGATCTGGTCGCCGGCGGCGACCTCGACGCTCGCGCAGGCGGGCAGCTGGACGGTCTCGCCATTCCCGCGCACCAGGCGATTGACGCCCGGCGCGCCGTCCGCGCCGCCGGCGAGGCCGGGCGGCGCCACGCGCCGGCGGTTGGAGAGGATCGACACGGTCATCGGCGCGCGGAACTCGATGCGGCGCAGCAGCCCGTCGCCGCCGCGGTTCACGCCTGCGCCGCCGGACCCGTGGCGGTAATGGAACTCGCGCAGCAGCACCGGGTGGCGCATCTCCAGCACCTCGGGGTCGGTGAGGCGCGAGTTGGTCATGTGCGTCTGCACGCCGGAGGCGCCGTCGCAGCCGTCGCCCGCGCCGGCGCCGCCCGCGATCGTCTCGTAGTACTGGTGCGCCGCGTCGCCGAACGTCAGGTTGTTCATGGTGCCCTGCGAGGCGGCGAGCACGCCGAGCGCGCCGTAGAGCGCGTCCACGATGCACTGCGACGTCTCGACGTTGCCCGCGACGACCGCGGCCGGGGCGACGGGATTCAGCAGCGACCCCGGCGGCACGCGGATCTCGAGCGGGCGCAGGCAACCCTCGTTCAGCGGGATGTCGGCCTGCACCAGCGTGCGGAACACGTACAGCACGGCCGCGGTGCAGACCGCAAGCGGCGCGTTGAAGTTGCCGGCCTGCTGCGGCGAGCTGCCGGCGAAGTCGACCACGGCGCTCCTGGCCTCGCGGTCGACGGTGACCCGCACCTCGATGGTGCTGCCGTCGTCCATCTCGAGGCTGCGGTGCCCGTCGTGCAGCCGGCCGATGACCTCGCGTACGCAGGCCTCGGCGTTGTCCTGCACGTGTCCCATGTAGTCGCGCACGGCGGCGAGGCCGACGCGCGCGATGAGCGCCTCGAGCTCGGCGCCGCCGCGGGCATTGGCGGCGAGCTGCGCCTTGAGGTCGGCGACGTTCTGGTCCGGATTGCGGGCGGGCCAGCGGCCGGAGGCGAGCAGGTCCCGCAGTTCGCGCTCGCGCAGGCGCCCCTCGTCCAGCAGCAGGAAGTTCTCCACCCGCACGCCTTCGTCGTCGATCGTGCGGCTCGCGGGCGGCATGGAGCCCGGCGTGATGCCGCCGACATCGGCGTGGTGGGCGCGCGAGGCGACCCAGAAGGCGGGCGCGGCCGCCTCGCCGGCGAATACCGGGCTCACGACCGTGATGTCCGGCAGGTGCGTGCCGCCGGCGTAGGGCGCGTTCAGCATCCAGGCGCGACCGGGACGCAGCGCGCCGGCATTCGCGGCGATGACCGCGCGCACGCTCGCACCCATGGAACCGAGGTGCACGGGCATGTGCGGCGCATTGGCGATCAGCGCCCCCGAGGCATCGAACAGCGCACAGGAGAAATCGAGCCGCTCGCGAATGTTGACCGACACGGCCGTCGCCTGCAGCACCGCGCCCATCTGCTCGGCAACCTGCATGAATCGGTGGTTGTAGAGCTCGAGCAGCGCCGGGTCCGGGCGGCCGGTGTCGGCACTCGCCGCCGCGCGCGCCGCGTGCCGGCGCAGCACGAGGGTGCCGCCGTCCTCGCATGCCGCCCGCCAGCCGGGCTCGACCACGGTGACCGAGTTGGGTTCGACGATCAGCGCGGGCCCGGCGATGCCACGGCCCGGCTCGAGCGCCGCGCGCGCGAGCAGCGCCACGTCCTGCCAGCCGTCGAACCACGCCTGCGCGCGGCCCGCGGCGGCGCTGCGCGGCGGTGGCGCCGGGTCCGTTTCGCCGGGATCGCCGCTGACGATCGCCTCCGCCCGGAGCGTTGCGACCACGGGTCCTTCGCCCGGGGGCGCGAAGCCGAAGCGGCGCCGGAACTCCGCGCTCCAGTCGCGCAGGACCTCGGGGAGCGCGCGATGCGGCACGCCGATCGCGGATTCCGTGCCGGGCGCCCGCAACTCGATCACGCGCGCGAGCTGCACCTCGGC
The DNA here is from genome assembly GCA_036554765.1 of Steroidobacteraceae bacterium. Classification (GTDB taxonomy): domain Bacteria; phylum Pseudomonadota; class Gammaproteobacteria; order Steroidobacterales; family Steroidobacteraceae; genus SCUD01. Next base: position 15,382 of record DATBMQ010000154.1, read on the forward strand.
CGGCGGCACGCCCTGCGCGGCGAAGGCCCGCAAGAGTGCCGCCTCGAGTGCCGAGAAATCCGCGTCCAGCCTGGCGGCGTCCAGCATGGACAGCGGCTGCTCGACGCTCATGCGCCGCATCAGGCGCCGGTCGGCGAGGCCGATGCCCCAGGCCGAGAGCACGCCGGCGAGCGGGTGGACCAGGATTTCGCCGATGCCAAGCGCATCCGCGACGCGGCAGGCATGCTGCGGCGCGGCGCCGCCGTAGCAGCAGAGCGCAAACCCGGCGGGGTCGTGGCCCTGGCGCACCGACACGTGGCGGATCGCCCGCGCCATGGACTCGACCGCGACGTCGAGAAATCCGGCGGCCAGCCGTTCCGCGCTGGTTTCCCTCCCGGTTGCGGCGGCGACCGCGACCGCGAGTTCGTCGAAGCGCCGGCGCACCACGGTCGCGTCCAGCGGCTGCGTGCCCTGCGGGCCGAAGATGGCGGGAAAACCGTCGGGGCGGATCCGGCCCAGCAGCACCTGCAGGTCCGTGACCGTCAGCGGACCGCCGTTGCGGTAACAGGCGGGCCCGGGATCGGCGCCGGCGGAGTGCGGTCCGACGCAGAGCCTGCCGCCCTCGAAGGCCAGCACGGAGCCGCCGCCGGCCGCCACCGTGTGGATGTTCATCATCGGCGCCTGCAGGCGCACGCCCGCGACCTGCGTCTCGAAACGCTGCGGCAGCGCGCCGTCGTAGACCGCGACGTCGGTGGACGTCCCGCCCATGTCGAAGGCGATCAGCCGCGGGCGGGCATGGCGTCGGGCGATGCGCGCCGTCGCGACCAGGCCGCCCGCGGGCCCCGACAGCACGGCGTTGCAGGCACGGAACGACTCGGGCGCGACCAGTCCGCCGCTGCTCTGCATGAACTGCAGTGGCACGTCCCGGTGGCGGCGGCCGAGCGAGGCGCGAAACTCGCGCACGTAACGGGCGAGCAGCGGTGACAGGTAGGCGTCCACGACCGTCGTGTCGCCGCGGCTGACGAAGCGGATGAGCGGCGACGCCTCGTGCGAGGCGATGACCTCCTCGAAGCCCAGGCGGCGCGCGATGGCCGCGGCGCGCGCCTCGTGCGCGGGGTGGCGGAAGCCGTGCAGGAAGACGACGGCGACGCTCGCGATGCCTGCGCGCCGCAACCGCACCAGGTCCGGCTCGAGCCTGGATTCGTCGAGCGGACGGAGCACCTCTCCCGACGCCGTGACGCGCTCATCCGCCTCGAGGGCCTCGCGATAGAGCGGGGCGGGCAGCTCGATGCACAGCCGGAACAGTTCCGGGCGGTTCTGGTAGCCGATCGCGAGCGCGTCGCGGAAGCCCGCGGTCGTCACGAGCGCGGTCGGCACGCCGCGCCGTTCGAGCAGCGCGTTGGTCGCGACCGTCGTGCCGATGCGGATGACCTCGATCGCCGCATCCCTGCCGCCGTGCTGACCGAGCAGCGCCAGGATGGCCGCCACGCCGGGGTCGGTCCCCGCGCCGGCGGCCGACGACAGCCGCTTGTCCACGATGAGCCGGCCATCCGGGGCGCGCGCGATGATGTCAGTGAAAGTGCCGCCGCGGTCGATCCAGAACTGCCAGCCGCGTCTCGCGTTCATGCACGGTTAGACTAGCGCATGGACCTGCGCGGCTGGGCGATCCTGACGATCGTGGCCTACGGCATGGTGATGCTGGTGATTGGCGCCTGGGCATCGCGCCGTACCCGGGACGCAGCCGACTTCTTCCTGAGCGGCCGCAGGCTCGGGCCCTGGGTCGCCGCGCTGGCGCAGGGCGCGACGCAGTCCTCGGCATGGACGCTGGCGGGCGTCAGCGGTGCCGCGTTCCTGTGGGGGCGTTCCGCGGCCTGGATCTGGCTCTCGGTCGTCTCGGGCTACGTCGTCAACTGGCTGTGGATCGCGCCACGGCTGCGGCGCCTGTCGGCCGCGGACGGCAGCCTTTCGCTGGTGCAGCTGCTGTTCGGGGGCGCCGGGTGCAGGCCGCACCGGCGCGTGGCTTCCGTCATCATCCTGCTGTCCTTCCTTTTCTATGTCGCCGCCCAATTCGAGGCCGCGGGCCAGGCGTTCGCGGTCACGCTCGGGCTGCCGGTCGCCGCCTGCATCGTGCTGGGCGCGGCGGTCACGGTCGCCTACACGCTCGCCGGCGGATTCTGGGCCGCGAGCGTGACGGACTTCTTGCAGGGCATGCTGATGCTGCTGATCGCGGTCGTGCTGCCGGTCGCGGGCGTCGCGGCGGTCGGCGGCTTCGGCGCGGTGCTGGCGGCAGCCGATACGCCGTCGCCGTCCGCGCCCGCCGCCGTGGGCGGCATCGCCTTCGTCGCCGGCGTCTTCGGCATCGGGCTGGGCGCCTTCGGGCAGCCGCACGTCGCCAACCACTTCATGGCCGCGCGCGACGAGGCCGCGATCCGCCAGGGCGGCATCATCGCGATCGCCTGGATCGCGCTGATCCTCGCGGGCATGCTGGTGGCGGGCTGGGCCGGCCGCGCGCTCGCGGTTCCTCCGGACAACGCCGAGAACGTGCTCTACGCGGCGGCGCAGGCCTGGCTGCCGCCCGCGTTCGCGGGCATCGTCGCGGTCGCGGTCATGTCCGCGATCATGTCGACGGTCGACAGCCAGCTCATCACGGCGACGTCCAGCGTCACGATCGACGTGGACGGACGCTCGTCGCTGGCGCGCACGCGCGTCGCGCTGCTCGGGTTCTCGCTGGCGGCCGTGGCGCTCGCGATCTTC
>DATBMQ010000029.1:0-9323 GCA_036554765.1 Steroidobacteraceae bacterium
GCCGCCGGGATTGCCGGTCGTCGACTTCGGCGCCCGCGCCGCGGCGTACCTCGAGACCGCGCAGGCGCGGTCGCCGTCGGCGGAGTCAGCCGAGCTCGCGCGCCGGCTGGCGGCGCGGCGCGCGCAACTCGCGCCGGCGCGCCCGGTGGCCTGCCATCATGACCTGCACCACCGCAATTTCATCGACGACGCCGGGCGACTGCGGGTCGTGGACTGGGAGTACGCGGGGCCCGGCGATGCGGCCGCGGACCTCGCGGCCTGCATCGGCTATCACGACCTCGGGCCGGCGCAAATCGATGCGCTGCTCGCGGGATACGGAACGGACCACGCACCGCTGCGCGCACGGCTGGCAACGCTCGGCTGGATCTTCGACTGCCTCTGGTACGGATGGAACGCCGCGGCGGCGCTCGAGGGCCTCGCGCCGGAACCGGGCCGGCAGGCGCGGCTCGCGGCGCGGCTGCTCGCCTGAGCGGTTGCAGGGCGGCGGGGGCTTCACGCAAGATGCGCGACCCATGAGCGAGATCATCGTCACGGATCGGGACGGCGGCGTGCACCGCGTCGCCGGGCGCGCCGGCGTCAGCCTGATGGAGACGCTGCGCGAGTTCGACTACGGCGTCGCCGCGATCTGCGGCGGCATGTGCTCCTGCGCGACCTGCCACGTGTACGTGGCGGAGCCCTGGGTCGGCCGGCTGCCGCCGATGCAGGGCGACGAGAAGGAGATCCTCCAGGAACTCGAGAGCTACCGGCCGGGCAGCTCGCGGCTGTCCTGCCAGATCCCGTTCGAGGAATCGCTTTCCGGCATCGAGGTCGAGGTCGCGCCCGACGAATAGCGCGCGGCGCTCAGCGCGCCTCGGCCTGGCGTGCGACCGCCGCGGCGGCCGCCTCGATGGCGGCGGCGTCGCCGAGGAAGCGGCGTGGCGCGGCGGGCCGCTGTCCGGCGTCCAGCTGATAGAGGATCGGCACCCCGGTCGGGATGTTGAACTCGACGATGCCGGCGTCGCTCATGCCGTCCAGCATCTTGACCATCGCCCGCAGGCTGTTGCCGTGCGCGACCACCAGCACGTCCTGCCCCCGCGCGAGCGCGGGCGCGATGCGCTCGCGCCAGCACGGCTCGACGCGCGCGAGCGTGTCCTTCAGCGACTCGGTCGCGGGCAGCAGCGCGCGGTCCACGCGGCGGTAGCGCGGGTCGAAGCGCGGGTGTCGCGGGTCGTCGTCGGCGAGCGGAGGCGGCGGGATGTCGTAGCTGCGGCGCCAGGTCTTGACCTGTGCGGCGCCGAACTTCGCGGTGGTCGCCGCCTTGTCGAGGCCCTGCAGTGCCCCGTAATGGCGCTCGTTCAGGCGCCAGTCGCGCTCGACCGGGATCCACATGCGGTCCATCGCGTCCAGCATGATCCACAGCGTGCGGATTGCGCGCTTGAGCACCGAGGTGAAGGCGACGTCGAAGTCGAAGCCGGAATCGCGCAGCAGCGCGCCCGCGGCCTGCGCCTCGGCCGCGCCCTGCGGCGTCAGGTCGACGTCGGTCCAGCCGGTGAACAGGTTCTCGAGGTTCCAGGCGCTCTGGCCGTGGCGCACGAGCACGAGCCTGCCGGCCACGCCGCGGCCTCAGCGCTCGGCCAGGCGCCGCACCGCCTGCAGCGCGACCGACAGCGTCGGGAAATCGGCGGCGCCGGTGGTGCGCATCTCCTGCACGGCCCTCCGCACGTTGTCGGCGGCGGCGCCCGCACCCGCCAGCCAGGCCGCGACGGCCGCGGCGGGATCGCCGCGCCGGCTCCTGGCGACGATCCGCTCGCACAGCCGGCGCTGCAGCGCGTAGGCGTCCTCGCGCAGCGTGCCGCGCGCCAGCGCCTGCCAGTGGCCCTCGACCGCGAGCCGCTCGATCTGGCCGCGGATCCAGTCGAGTCCGATCGAGGCCCCGAGGCCGAAGTAGACATGCGCCGCCTGGCGGATCGGCGTGCGGCGCGCGAGCGCCACCTCGACGATATCCACGCCGGAATGAATCGCGCCGAGGCTCGCGACGCGCCGGGCCACGGACGGCGGCACGCCGTCCTGCGAGAAGCGGGCCAGCACGCGCTCGTATCGCTCGGCCTCGAGGCCCTCGAGCACGTCGCGCAGGTCGCCGATCAGCTCGCGGACGCCGGGGCGCAGCCGCCGCACCGCGCGCTCGATGCCGAGGTCCGGCCCGAGATTGCGCAGCACCCAGTAGGTGAGCGGCCGCAGCAGGCGCGTGGTTTCGTGCGCCATGTCGTACTGCAGCGCTGCGGGCACGACGTCGTCGAGCGCCTCGATGTCGGCCCAGAGGTCGCGCATGCCCGTGATCTCGCGGGCGATGGCGAAGGCGCGCGCGATGCTGCCGATGTCGGCGCCGGTGTCCTCCTGGGTGCGGATCGCGAATACCGGGCCCATCCGGTTCACGAGGCTGTTGGTGGTGGCGGTGACGATGATTTCGCGGCGCAGCTGGTGGCGACCGATCGCCTCCGCGAAGCGCCGCTGCACGGGCCGCGGGAAATAGCGCGTCAGCTCGCTGCCAAGGTACGGGTCCGCGGCGACGTCGGATTCCAGCAGCCGCGACGACAGCCAGATCTTCGAGTATGACAGCAGCATCGCGAGCTCGGGCCGCGTGAGGCCCTGGCCGTTGCGGTGCCGATCGGCGATGTCCTCGTCGGTCGGCAGCGACTCCAGCGCGCGGTCGAGCGTGCCCGCGCGCTCGAGTGCGCGGATCACGTGACCGAGCTCGAAGATGCGCTCCTTCGAGCGTGCCTGCAGGCCCGAGATCGCCAGGCACTGCAGGTAATTGTTGCGCAGCACCAGGCTGCCGACTTCACCGGTCATGCGCGCCAGCAGCCGGTTGCGCGCCGCGCGCGTGATCCTGCCGGATTCCATCAGCATGCTGAACAGGATCTTGAGGTTGACCTCGACGTCCGAGCAGTTGACGCCGGCCGAATTGTCGATGAAGTCGGTGTTGATGCGCCCGCCGGCCAGCGCGTACTCGATGCGCCCGCGCTGCGAGAATCCGAGGTTGCCGCCTTCGCCCACGACGCGGCAGCGCAGTTCCGAGCCGTTGACGCGCACCGCGTCGTTGGCGCGATCGCCGATCTCGGCGTGGGTCTCGTCCGCCGACTTGACCCAGGTGCCGATGCCGCCGTTCCACAGCAGGTCCACGGGCATCTTCAGGATCGCCCGCATCACTTCGCTCGGCGAGGCGGCGGCGGCTTCGATGCCGAGCATCGCGCGCGCCTCCGGCGACAGCGGGATGGACTTGCTCTGGCGCGAGTGCACGCCACCGCCCTTCGAGATCAGGCGGCGGTCGTAGTCGTCCCAGCTCGAGCGCGCGAGGCCATAGACGCGCCGGCGCTCGGCGAAGCTCTTCGCGGCATCCGGCGACGGGTCCAGGAAGATGTGGCGGTGGTCGAAGGCGGCCAGCAGGCGGATGTGCTTCGATAGCAGCATCGCATTGCCGAACACGTCGCCCGACATGTCGCCGATGCCCGCCGCGGTGAAGTCCTGGGTCTGCGTGTCGAGACCAAGTTCGCGGAAATGGCGGCGCACCGATTCCCAGCCGCCGCGCGCGGTGATGCCCATCTCCTTGTGGTCGTAGCCGGCGGAGCCACCCGAGGCGAAGGCATCGTCCAGCCAGAAGCCGTACTCCTGCGAGATCTTGTTGGCGACGTCCGAGAACTTCGCCGTGCCCTTGTCGGCCGCGACCACCAGGTAGGGGTCGTCGCCGTCCTGGCGCACCACCGCGGGCGGCGGCGCCACCTTGCCGGCCACCACGTTGTCGGTGATGTCCAGCAGCGAGCGGATGAAGGTCCGGTAGCACGCCGTGCCCTCGGCCAGCGCCTCGTCGCGGCCGGGGGGCAGCCGGCGCGGCACGAATCCGCCCTTGGCGCCGACCGGCACGATGACCGTGTTCTTGACGTTCTGCGCCTTCATGAGGCCGAGGATCTCGGTGCGGAAGTCCTCGCGCCGGTCGGACCAGCGCAGGCCGCCGCGCGCGACGCGGCCCATGCGCAGGTGCACGCCCTCGACCCGCGGCGAGTGCATGAAGATCTCGAACATCGGCTTCGGCAGCGGCACTTCGGCGACCCGGCGCGGGTCGAGCTTAAGCACCAGGTAGGGCTTCGGCGCGCCGTCCGCGCCCGTCTGGAAGTAATTGGTGCGCAGCGTCGCGTCGATGGCCGCCAGGAAGGCCCGCAGGATGCGGTCGTCGTCGATGCGCGTGACGCCTGCGAGCAGCCGGTCGAGCGCCCGGCGCTGCGCCGACTCGGCGCGGCGCCGCTCGCGCGCGGCCAGCGCCGGGTCGAAGCGCGCCAGGAACAGCTTCAGCAGCCGTCCGGCGGCCGCGGCGTTGCTCGCCAGCGCTTCCTCCATGTAGGCCTGCGACAGGGGCAGGCCGAGCTGGACGAACCAGCGGGCATAGGTGCGCAGCACCACGGCCTCGCGCCAGCTCAGGTCGGCCGCGAGCACCAGGCGGTTGAAGCCGTCGTTGTCGGCGTTGCCCAGCCAGACGTTCGCGAAAGTGGCCTTGAAGCGCGGCCCGTCGGTCGCGAGGTCGATGGCGACGCCGCGCGGGTGCTCGAGCTCGAAATCCTGGATCCAGCAGCTGCAGCCGGCCGTCTCGATCTCGTACGGCCGCTCGCTGATCAGCTTGAGGCCGAGGTTCTCGATCGTCGGCAGCACGTCCGAGATGGGGATCGGCCGCTCGCGGCGGAACAGCTTGAACTGCACCTTGTGCGGGGGCTGCCCCGGCGCCCGGTAGAGCGCCATGCGCAGCCCCGACGGCTCGGCGACCAGCGCCTCGAGGCAGGCGATGTCGCCGACCGCCGCCTCGAACGGCGTGTCCTCCTGGTAGGAAGCCGGAAACGCCGGACCCCAGGTGCGGTCGAGCCGGATCGCCTCGGCCTCGCCGTGCGCCTCGGTCAGCGCGTCCTTGAGCCGGTCCTGCCAGGTGCGCACGGCCTCGGTGATGCGGCGCTCGAGTTCGACGGCGTCCAGGCCCGCGTCGCGTTGCGGCGGCGTGCGCACCAGCAGGTGCAGGCGCGCGAGCGCGGACTCCGACAGCTGGACCTGCGACTCGATCGCGTGGCCGCCGAAGGCTTCGCGCGCGAGCGTCTCGATGCGCTGCCGCGCCTGCGTGTTGTAGCGGTCGCGCGGCACGTACACCAGGCAGGAGTAGAAGCGGCGGAACACGTCGCGGCGCACGAACAGGCGCACCTGCGAGCGCTCATAGAGATTGACCACGCCGCGCACGATCCGGACCAGGTCCGGCACCGTCGCCTGGAACAGCTCGTCGCGCGGGAAGGTCTCGAGCGCGTGCACCAGCGCCTTGTTGTCGTGGCTGGCGGGCGGAAGCGCGAAGTGGTCGATGACGCGCTGCACCTTGTGGCGCAGCACCGGGATCTCGTGCGGGGTCCGGCTGTAGGCGGAAGAGGTCCACAGTCCGATGAAGCGGCGCTCGCCGGTCACGGCGCCCCGCGCGTCGAAGGTCTTGAACCCGACGTAGTCGAGGTAAGTCGAACGGTGCACGGTCGAGGTCGAGTTCGCCTTGGTGATGATGAGCGGCTCCGGCGAGCGCGCGAAGTCGCGCACCTCGCCGGTGAGCGGGATCGAGCGCGGCCGGCCGCGCCGCCCCGCGCGCATCAGGCCGAGACCGGAGCCCGCGACCGGCTGCAGCAGGTCGCGCCGCGGCCCGCGGCGCAGCCGGTACTCGCGGTAACCGAGGAAGGTGAAATGCTTGTCCTCCATCCACTCCAGCAGCGCCCGCGCCTCGCGCAGCTCGTGCTGCTGGCCCCGCACCTGCGTCCGCTCGAGCAGCGCCGCCGTCTCGCGGGCTTTCGCGCGCATCTTCCGCCAGTCGGCGGTGGCGACGCGCACGTCGTCGAGCGTGCGGCGGATGCTTCGATCCAGCGCGGCGAGGCGGCCCGCGTCCGGCTCGCGGTCCACGTGGATGAGCTGCCACGACTCGGCGCGCGCGCCGGCCGCAGCGCCGTCGGGCGGCAGCTCGCGCAGCCGCCCGCGCCGGTCGCGCACCACGGAGAACACGGGATGCGCCAGCAGGTGCACCGCAAGCCCGCTCTGGCTGCAGACGATGCCGAGCGAGTCCACCAGGAACGGCATGTCGTCGGTGACGACCATGATGACCGTGTGTGACGAATGGAAGCCGTCCTTCGCCGGGTCCGGGTTGAACACGCGCACCAGCGCACGTCCCGGCCGGCGCCGGCGGCCGAGCGCCAGCTGCGCGAGCGCGGCGCCCGCGAGGTCCAGGTCGGCGTGCTGCACCAGGTCGAGTTCGGAGACGCCGTGGTAGAAGGAGCGGATGAAGCGCTCGGGCGCGACCGGCGCTGCCCGGCGGCCTGCGCGGCGGGCGCAGGCAGCGATGCGGTCGATGATTGCCTGTCGGGCGGCCGGGATCCTGCCTAGCATGCGGTTTCTTGGCTCCAGACCCGCCCGGCCCGCGGCGATGCGGGCGGCGGCGTTGCGGCGCGGATTATACACGGGCGGCCGGGGGCGGTTCCGTGCGCGGCGCGGACGGATTACAGTTGCGGGAACACCCGTTCCTGGAGCCGGCCATGGCCGACCTGCACGAGAATCCGATGGGCACCGACGGCTTCGAGTTCGTCGAGTACACGGCGCCCGACCCCGAGCAGCTCCGGGCGCTGTTCACCCGCATGGGTTTCCCGGTCAGCGCCCGCCACCGCAGCAAGAACGTGACGCTGCACCGGCAGGGCGACATCAACTTCATCATCAACGCCGAGCCCGAGGGCTTCGGCCAGCGCTTTGCGCGCGAGCACGGCCCGTCCGCCTGCGCCATGGCGTTCCGCGTGAAGGACGCCGGCTTCGCCTTCCGCCGCGCAGTCGAGCTGGGCGCGACGCCCGTCGAGACGCGCGTCGGGCCGATGGAGCTCGCGATACCGGCGATCGAGGGCATCGGCGGCAGCCTGGTCTACCTGGTGGACCGCTACGGCGACCGCACCATCTACGACGTCGACTTCGTGTCGGTGCAGGACCCGCAGCCGGTGCGCGCGGCGGGGCTCACGGTGATCGATCACCTCACGCACAACGTGCAGCGCGGCAACATGAATCGTTGGGCCGGCTTCTACGAGAAGCTGTTCAACTTCCGCGAGATCCGCTATTTCGACATCGAGGGGAAGAAGACCGGCCTGTTCAGCCGCGCCATGACGAGTCCCTGCGGCAAGATCCGCATCCCGATCAACGAGAGCCAGGACGACAAGAGCCAGATCGAGGAGTACATCCGCGAGTACCACGGCGAGGGCATCCAGCACATCGCGCTGTTCACCGACGACATCTACGCGACGGTCGACGCGCTGCGCGGGAACGGCATCGAGTTCCAGGACACGCCGGACACCTACTACGAGGGCGTGGACGCGCGCGTGCAGGGCCACCAGGAGTCGCTCGCGCGCATGCAGGAGCGCCGCATCCTCATCGACGGCAGCGCGCAGGACGGCATCCTGCTGCAGATCTTCACGAAGAACGTGATCGGCCCGATCTTCTTCGAGATCATCCAGCGCAAGGGCAACGAGGGCTTCGGCGAGGGCAATTTCCGCGCCCTGTTCGAGTCGATCGAACTCGACCAGGAGCGCCGCGGCGTGATCTGATCCGGCGCGGACCGGGGAAGATACCCAGGTTCGGAGAAGGAGATACCCCAGCGACGCCGAATTGCGACTGACACCACTTGTCGTGCGCGCCAGGCGCACTAGATTCAGGCCGGCGATCTTCGGTAACGGAGGAGTGTCGGTCATGAATCGCATGTTGATGCTCACAGGGATTCTGCTGTTGCTCGTCGCCGGCCCCGCATCCGCGCAGGCGGAGCAGAAACCGGCCACCGGCGCGTCGGCGCAGGGCACGGCGCAGGGACAGGCTGGCGTGACGGCCACCGGCGAGGGTGCCGCGGCGACGGCAGCCGGCTCGGGTTCGGCGGACGCGGCGGCGGGCGGATCCTCCGCGAGTCTCGCCGAGGGCACCGAGATCAGTGCCGCGCTCACCAGGCCCGTGGACGCGGGCAAGGCGAGGCCCGGCGACGAGGTCAGCGCCCGCGCGACCAAGGACATCCGCTCGGGCGACGAGGTCATCGTGCCGCGCGGCTCGAAGCTGGTCGGCCGCGTCACGCAGGCCCGGCCGCGCGGCGGCGCGGACGGCGGCTCTGGCGGCGGCGACACGTCGTCGCAGCTCGGCATCGTGTTCGATCGCGCCGTGCTCAAGGATGGCCGCACGGTGAGTTTGAACGGCGTCGTCACTGCGCTGGCCGCGGCGCGTGCGGCCGGATCGGCGGGCGGCGAGCCCGCGGGCATGGGCGGCTACGGCGCCGGCAACGCGGGCGGCGCGGCCGCCGGGTCCGCGGGCGGCATCGCCGGCAATGTCGGCGGGACCGTCGGCGGCGTGGCCGGCAGCATGGGCCGGACGACCGCCGGCATCGGCGGCGCGGTGGGCGGTGCGGCAGGCGCCGCCGTGCGGTCGACCGGAGCGGTCGGCGGGCTGGACCTCGCCGGCGGCCTGCAATCCGGCAGCCGCGGTGTGTTCGGCATCCGCGACCTGGAGATCGCGGGAGCCGGACAGGGCGGCGCGCAGGGATCGGTGATCAGCTCCGCGCACCGCAACGTGCGCCTCGAGAGCGGGATGCAGATGCTGATCGTCGCCGGCGCGCGCACCGCGGAGCAGTCCGCGGAATCCGCGGAGGCGGCACCCGCGCCAGCGGAGCAACCGGCGCGCGAGGCGAAGGAAGACCAGCGCTGAGCACAGCGCGGCACGGCGGCCGCGGTCGCGGCCGCGCGTGACCGCTAGGGCCGGTGCGGCCGCGCGAGGTACGCGCGTCCCTGCATTTCAGTGAGGCGGCTCGCGGTGCGGCTGAACTCGAACGCGAGCCGCTCGCCGCGGTACAGCGCCTCCGGCGCATCGGCGGCAGCGCTCGCGAACAGCTTCACGCCGCGGTCGTAGAACTCGTCCACCATCGTGATGAAGCGCCGCACGGCGTCGTCCTGCGAGGCGTCCATGACCGGCACCCCGCTCACGAATACCGTGTGGTAGCAGCGCGCGATCTCGATGTAGTCGGGGGTGGCGCGCGGCCCCTCGCAGAGCTCCCGGAAGTCGAACCAGGCGAGGTCGTCGGCCTCGCGCCGCGCCCGGATCGCGCGGCCGTTGACCTCGACCCGGGCGTTGCGGTCCACCGGACTGTCGGCGATGCGCTCGAACTCGGCGGCCAGGCGCCGCTCGGCATCCGCCACGCCCGGGCCGAGGAACAGCGCCGCGCGCTCGAGCTGGCGCAGGCGGTAGTCGGCGCCGCCGTCCAGCTCCTGCACGCGGCAATGCCT
>DATBMQ010000040.1:0-3142 GCA_036554765.1 Steroidobacteraceae bacterium
CTGTCCGGCGGCCGCGCCGCGATCGTGCTGGGCGGCGTCGCCATGCGCCATTCCCGCTATGCGGCGCTGCGCGCCGCCGCGGCGCGCCTCGCCTTGGCGACCGGTGCGACACTCGGCTACTTGCCGGACGGCGCGAACGCCGCAGGCCTCGCGCTCGCCGGCGTGCTGCCGCACCGGTTGCCGGGCGCGAAGCCGGATCCGCAGGCGGGCCTTGACGTGGCGGGCATGCTGGGTGCGGAGCTCGCGGCCTGCGTGCTGCTGGGCGGCATCGAGCCCGGCCACGACATCGGGCTGGCCGGCGCCTCCACCAGGCTGGCCGCCTGCCCCAAGGTCATCGCGATCACCCCGTACGCCGATCCGGAGGTGATGAAGTTCGCGCAGCTGCTGCTGCCGATGGGCACTTTCGCGGAGACCTCCGGGACCTACGTCAATGTCGAGGGCCGCTGGCAGGAATTCCGCGGCTGCGCCCAGCCCGTGGGCGAGGCGCGTCCCGGCTGGAAGATCCTGCGCGTGCTCGGCAACCAGCTCGGCCTCGAGGGCTTCGCGCAGGACAGTTCCGCGGACGTGCTGGCGGAGCTTCGCGCCGTCGCGTCGGGCATCACCTATGACGGGCGTGCCGACGCCGGCGCCGCGGACGGGACGCAGGCGGGCGGGACCACGATGGAGGTCCCGATCTACGCCGTGGACGCGATCGTGCGCCGTTCGCCGTCACTGCAGCAGACGCGCGCGGCGCGCCATGCCGCCGGTGGCGGGTAAGGGCGGGCCGGCACATGCAATGGATCGCAGCGCAATGGCAGTCGCTGGTGGGCCTGTGGATCGCCCTGCCGTATTTCGTGCAGGTGACGGTGCAGATCGTGATCGTCATGATGACGGTCATCATCGCGGTCGCGATCCTGACGCTCGCCGAGCGCAAGGTCATCGGCTGGATGCAGCTGCGCCTCGGCCCGAACCGCGTGACGTTCTTCGGCCTGCGGCTGTTTCGCGGCTGGGCGCAGCCGTTCGCCGACGTCTTCAAGCTGCTGCTGAAGGAGATCATCGTCCCGGACAAGTCGTCGCGCCTCCTGTTCATGCTGGCGCCGCTGATCGTGCTGGTGCCGGCGCTCGCGACCTGGGCGGTGGTGCCGTTTTCGCCGGAGTTCGTGCTGGCCGACGTGGACGCGGGCCTGCTGTACGTGCTCTCGCTGACCTCGCTCGGCATCTACGGGATCATCCTGGCGGGCTGGGCCAGCAACTCCAAGTACGCCTTTCTCGGCGCGATGCGCTCGGCGGCGCAGATGGTGGCGTACGAGATCGCGATGGGCTTCGCGCTGGTCGGGGTGCTGATGGCGGCGGGCAGCCTCAACCTCGGCGAAATCGTGCGCATGCAGCAGGGCAACCTGTTCGACTGGAACTGGCTGTGGCTGTTTCCGCTGTTCGTCGTCTACTTCATTTCGGGGCTGGCGGAGACCAACCGGGCGCCGTTCGACGTCGCCGAGGGCGAGTCGGAGATCGTCGCGGGTTTCCACGTCGAGTACTCGGGCGCGGCGTTCGCGACCCTGTTCGCGCTGCCCGAGTACGCGAACATGATCCTGATCTCCACGCTCACGTCGGTGCTGTTCTTCGGCGGCTGGCTGTCGCCGCTCCAGGGCATCCTGCCGGACGACTCGTTCCTCGCGCAGGGCAGCTTCTTCTGGCTGTTCCTGAAGATCTGCTTCTTCCTGTTCGTGTTCCTGTGGGTGCGCGCGACGTTTCCGCGCTATCGCTACGACCAGATCATGCGCCTGGGCTGGAAAGTGCTGATCCCGGTGACGCTGCTCTGGATCGCGGTCGAGGGCGTGCTGGCGTGGCTGCGCATCGGGCCGTGGGCGGCATGAGGCGGCCATGAAGAACCTGCGATCCGTGTTCCGCACCGTGTTCATGTCGGAGCTGCTGGTCGGGCTCTCGGTGACGCTCAGGAACCTGTTCCGGCGCAAGATCACCCTGCACTATCCGGAGGAGAAGACGCCGATGTCGCCGCGCTTCCGCGGCCTGCACGCGCTGCGTCGCTACCCGAACGGCCAGGAGCGGTGCATCGCCTGCAAGCTGTGCGAGGCGGTCTGCCCGGCGCAGGCGATCACGATCGAGTCCGACGTCGGCCCGGACGGCACCCGCCGCACCACGCGCTACGACATCGACCTGTTCAAGTGCATCTACTGCGGCTTCTGCGAGGAAGCCTGCCCGGTGGACGCCGTCGTGGAGACCCGCATCCTCGAGTACCACATGGAGAAGCGCGGCGACAACATCATGACCAAGGACAAGCTGCTTGCGATCGGCGACAAGTACGAGGCGATGATCGCGGCCGACAAGGCGGCCGACGCGCCGTACCGGTAGGCCTCATGCTGGTCGACATCCTCTTCTGGACGTTCTCCGCCGTGCTCACCGGCGCCGCGCTCGGGGTGATCCTCGCGCGCAACCCGGTGCACTCGGTGCTGTTCCTGGTGCTGTGCTTCTTCAACGCCGCGGTGCTGTGGCTGCTGATCGAGGCCGAGTTCCTGGCGATCGTGCTGGTGCTGGTCTACGTCGGGGCGGTCATGGTGCTGTTCCTGTTCGTGGTGATGATGCTCGACATCAACATCGAGCAGCTGCGCGAGGGCTTCGCGCGCAACGCCCCGCTCGGCGCCGTGATCGCGCTGATCATGGTGGTCGAGCTCTGGTACGTGCTGTGGGTGCGCCGCCTCGGCCTCGAGCTGCCGGGCGCGACCGCGGCACTGCCCGAGGGCTACAGCAACACCGGCGCGATCGGCGCCGTGCTCTACACCGAGTACCTGTGGCCGTTCCAGCTCGCGGCCATGGTGCTGCTGATCGCGATCGTGGCCGCCATCGCGCTGACCATGCGCCAGCGCCCCGGGCTCAAGGTGCAGGACGTCGCGCGCCAGGTCGCCGCACGCCCGCGGGACCGGGTGCGCATCGTGAAGATCCCGGTGGAGCGCGAGCCATGATCGGCCTGACGCATTACCTGCTGCTGGCGGGCGTGCTGTTCGCCATCGCCGTCGCCGGCATCTTCATCAACCGCAAGAACGTGATCCTGCTGCTGATGTGCATCGAGCTGATGCTGCTCGCGGTGAACTTCAACTTCGTCGCCTTCTCGCGCTTCCTCGGCATCCTCGACGGGCAGGTGTTCGTG
>DATBMQ010000267.1:0-10344 GCA_036554765.1 Steroidobacteraceae bacterium
CGTCAAGACGACGTCGGGCGGGTTCAACATGCGCCTGCCGTGGCCGATCGACCGGCGCACCGTGATCAACGTGACGGAGTTCCGCAGCTTCACCGACCGCACGCGGATGCTGACCCAGGACGAGGCGCTCGTCGACATCGACCTCGCCGTGCAGTACCGGCGCGCCGACCCGGTCAAGTTCGCCTTCAACGTGCGCGATCCCGAGGAGACGCTCGGCGAGGTCAGCGAGAGCGCGATCCGCGAGATCATCGGCCAGAGCAAGCTCGACTTCGTGCTCGAGCTCGGCCGCCAGGAGATCAGCGCGCGGACCAAGGAACTGGTGCAGCGCACGATCACGGCCTACAACACCGGCATCGAGGTCATCAGCGTCAACCTGCAGGACGTCAGCGTGCCGGAACAGGTGGCGCCCGCGCAGAAGGACGCCATCAAGGCGCGCGAGGACAAGGACCGCGCCACGCTGGCCGCCCAGACCTATGCCAACGACATCGTGCCGAAGGCGCGCGGCCTCGCGGTCAGCGTGGTCGAGGGGTCCCATGCCTACCGCGCGCGCGTGATCGCCGACGCGGAGGGCGAGACGGCCCGTTTCCTGGCGCTGGCGGCCGAGTACCAGCGTGCGCCGGCGGTGACCCGCGAGCGCCTCTACCTCGAGACGATGGAGCAGGTGCTGGGCGCCTCCACCAAGGTCATCGTGGACACCAAGGGCACCGGGAACATGGTGTACCTGCCGCTCGACAAGCTGCTCGAGCAGCGCAGCCTGCAGCAGCGTCCCGCGGCCGAGATGCCGCCGACGGTGCGGCTCGAGGACGGCACCGCGGTGGATGCGGAAGACCCGCGCGCGCGGAGGGAACGCTGATGCCGCGGCGCCTGTTCCCGGTCCTGGTCGGCACGGTCATCGCGGTGTGGCTCGCGAACGGCATGCTGTTCCAGGTGCAGGAGACCGAGCTCGCGATCAAGTTCCGCTTCGGCGAGATCGTGCGCACCGACTACGAGCCGGGCCTGCACTTCATGATCCCGTTCGTCAACACCGCGCGGAAGTTCGACCGCCGCGTGCTCACGCGCAACTATCCGGCGGAGCAGTTCCTGACCAGCGAGGGCAAGATCCTGAACGTCGACTTCTTCGTGAAGTGGCGCGTGTCCGACGTCGGCCAGTACTACCAGGCGACCGGCGGCGACGAGGAGGCGGGCGCCGGGCGACTCGCCGAGATCGTCAAGGACGGCCTCAAGGGCGTGATCGCCAAGCGCACCATCCAGCAGGTGGTCGCCGCGGAACGCGCCGAGTTCATCGGCGACATCCTGCAGTTCGCGGGCCAGTCGGTCGGGCAGCTCGGCCTGACGCTGGTGGACGTGCGCGTCAAGCGCATCGACCTGCCGGACGAGGTCTCGGAATCGGTCTACAACCGCATGCGGCAGGACTTCGCGCGCCAGGCCGCGCAGCTGCGCGCCGAGGGCGACGAGCAGGCGCAGCGCATCCGCGCCGAGGCGGACCGCCAGCGCACCGAGGTGGTGGCCGGCGGCAACCGCGATGCCCAGAAGATCCGCGGCGAGGGCGATGCGATCTCGGCCGAGACGTATGCCCGCGCCTACCAGCGCTATCCCGAGTTCTATTCCTTCCATCGCAGCCTGCAGGCCTACCGCAATGCGCTGGGCCAGCCGAACGACGTGCTGGTGATCGCTCCCGACGGCGAGTTCTTCAAGTACCTGAAGCAGCCGGGCCGCTGAGGCTCACATGATCATCGAATGGCCCGACCTTGCGGCCGCGCTCGGCCTCGTGCTCGTGATCGAGGGGGTGCTGCCGTTCCTGAGCCCGGCGGGCGTGCGTCGCGCCGCGGCGGCGATGTCGGAGGCGGGGGATTCCGTGCTGCGCGTCGCGGGTGCCGCCAGCATGGCCGCGGGCGTGCTGCTGATCTGGCTCGTGCGCGCCTAGCTGACATGGCCAGGGTCGTCGTCGTGGTGGGCGCGCAGTGGGGCGACGAGGGCAAGGGCAAGGTCGTGGACCTGCTGACCGAGCGCGCGGCGGCGGTCGCGCGTTTCCAGGGCGGGCACAATGCCGGCCACACGCTGGTGATCGGCGGCGAGAAGACGATCCTGTCGCTGATCCCGTCCGGCGTGCTGCGCGAGCGCGTGCACTGCTTCATCGGCAACGGCGTGGTCGTGTCGCTCGCCAAGCTGCTCGAGGAGGCGGACATGCTCGCGGCGCGCGGCGTGCCCGTGTTCGAGCGGCTCACCGTGAGCCCGAAATGCCCGCTGGTGCTGCCCTCGCACGCCGCCATCGACCGCGCCCGTGAAAGCGCCTCCGGCGCGGGCCGGATCGGCACCACCGGCCGCGGCATCGGCCCGGCCTACGAGGACAAGGCGGCGCGGCGCGCGGTGCGGGTCGGGGACTTGCTGACGCCCGGTCATTTCGAGGACCGCCTGCGCGAGCAGCTCGACTACCACAACTTCCTGCTCGAGCATTACCTGCGCGAGGCGCCGGTCGATTTCGGCGCGACGCTCGCCGGGTGCCTCGCCCAGGCCGGCCGCATCCGCCCGTTGATCGGCGACGTCACCCGCGGCCTGCGCGACATCCGCGCCGCGGGAGGCAACGTGCTGATGGAGGGCGCGCAGGGGACGCTGCTCGACGTGGACCACGGCACCTATCCGTTCGTCACGTCCTCGAACACGGTCGCCGGCTACGCCGCAGTCGGCACCGGGCTCGGTGCGCGCGACATCGACGGCGTACTCGGCATCGTCAAGGCCTATACCACCCGGGTCGGCGCCGGACCGTTCCCGACCGAGCTCGACGACGAGGCCGGCCGCCATCTCGCCCGCGTGGGGCAGGAGTTCGGCGCCGTCACCGGGCGCGCGCGGCGCACCGGCTGGTTCGACGCGGTCGCGATGGCGGACTCGATCGTGAACAACGGCATCACGGCGCTGTGCGTCACCAAGCTCGACGTGCTGGACGGGCTCGCGCGCGTGAAACTCTGCGTGCGCTACGGCGCGGACGGCGCGCCGGTCTACGAGGAACTGCCCGGCTGGCGGGCGTCGACCGTCGGCCTGCGCTCGCTCGCCGAACTGCCGGGGGCCGCCCGCACCTACCTGGCGAGGCTGGAGGAGATCTGCGGCGTCCCGGTCACGATCGTCTCGACCGGCCCGGACCGGGACCACAACATCGTCACGCGGCACCCGTTCGACTGAACGGGCCTGCCGTCACGCGAGCAGGCGTTCCAGGCGGTCCAGCGCGGCCGTGAGGTTGTGCGCGACCTTGCGGTCGGCGTGCCGCTGCCGCTCGAGCGCCCCATGGAAGCTGCGCGACGGATCGGTGAGCGCCTTGCGGTCGAGCGCGAGCCCGTGGCGCGCCAGCACCGGGGCCAGTTCGCGCGCGCGCCGGCTGAGGTCGCGGCGCGTGCAGTCGAAGGCATGGTCCACGAGCCGCCGGCGGTCGGCATAGCGGAACACGTTGGCAAAGAACATGCGGCGGTCGCCGCGGTCCGGCTCGAGCAGCACGATCTCGGCGCGCGGGAAACGGTCGTGGTAGGACGCGACGCCGACCTGCATGCGCGAGCGGATCAGCGCGCGGAAGGTCTGGCCCAGCACCACGGGCAGCCCGTGACGCGTGAGCTCGATCTCGTGCGCGCCCTCGGCGTCCTCGGACGCGTCGAAGGGCACCAGCGGGTTGATGCCGAACAGCAGGTCGACGCCCGCTTCGAGCACCACCGAGGCATGCATGGTCCTGAGCAGCGCGCCGTCGGCGTAGGTCTGGCCGTCGATCTCGACCGGCGGATAGAGTCCGGGCAGCGCCGTGCTCGCCTGCACCGCGCGCGAGATCGGCACGTGGTCGAGGCCCGGCTCGCCGAAGCGCGCGGCTTCCCCGGTGTTGAAATTGGTCGCGACCACGAACAGGCGGCGGCGCAGCTGGCGGAAATCGTTGGTGCGGCCGCCGCTGGCGTAGAGCCGGCGCAGGTAGCGCTCGAACGGCGCGCTGTCGAGGATCCCGGCCGGCATCGCCGCCGACAGCGGGGCCAGCACCTCCGCCAGGCCCTGCGACAGCGGCGCCCGTGCGTACTGCACCAGCGCCTCCAGCGCGAGGCGCGGCAGCCGGGCCAGCCGGCGCGCGTACTCGCCGAAAGCGGGCTTCATGAAGAGTGCCGGGTGCGCCGGGTCGAAGCCGGCGTCATTGCTGATCGTGATGCGCCCGATGTCCACGGGCTTCAGGCCGTTCGCGAGTCCCGCGGCGAGCATGGACCCCGAGCTCACGCCGGCATAGGCGAACAGGTCGCAGGGATCGAAGCCCTCGATGCATTCGGTGAGCGCCTGCAGCGCGCCCAGCTCGTAGAACGCCCCCAGCGGCCCGCCGCCCGCGAGCGCGAGCCCGATCCTCCTGCTGGTGCGCGGCCTGGCGGCCGTCTGCAATGTCAGCACGGCGCAATGTGCCGCACGCGGCTGGCTTCAGCCGGCGGCGTGCCGGCGGCGGGAATGGGACGCGCGCTTGCGCGGCCCGCCCTTCGCGGCGGCGAGCTTCTCGACGCTCGCCGCGAGTTCCTCGACCTTGCGCGCGAGTGCCGTGATCTCCTCGGCGGTCGGCATGCCGAGCTGGTGCATCGCGCGCTGCACGCGCGACTGGAAGATCTTCTCGAGGTTGTCCCAGGTCTCGGTCGCCTGTTCCTTGACGTCGTCGACGCGCTTGTTGACGGTCTTCTGCGCGCCCTGGAACGCCTGCATCACGACGCTCTTCGCCGCGTCCAGCGCGCCGCCCTGGAGCTTCGATCCTTCGCGCATGAGGTCCTCGAAGACCTTGGGGGCGCCGGCCTGCGCGCGCGACAGGGCGCCGAGCCCTGCCAGCCAGATCTGGTGGGCCGAGTAGAGCAGGTTGTCGCCGCCCTTGGGGGCCGCGGACGCGCCGAGCTTGCCCTTTTTCTTCGCCGCCATGATCCTCTCCTTGCCATGGGAGGGCCGCGCGCCATCCCGCGACGAAGAATACCGCTTTCCGGGCAGGAGTTCATGATGGCCGCCGCGAAATCGCCCGCATTTCCCTACGACCAGAAGCCCTACGCCTACGACGGCGAGGCGCTGAAAAAGGCCTGGGACCGGCTGCACGCGGGCGATCGCGAGCCATTCCCGGCCGACGCGAAGCTGCAGCAGGCCTGGCGCGCGTACCACCGCGGCGATTTCGCGGATGCGATCGCGCAGGGCGCGAAACTCGGGGCGAGAGGCGCGACCGTCGCCAGCAAGGCGGCCGCGGTCGCTGCCACCTACCTCGAGGACGACGACCGGCGCGCGCTGAAACTGCTCGAAGACGCCGCGAAGCGATCGGAGCAGGCGACCCGGCAGGCGCCCGACGACGCCAACGCCTGGTACATGCAGGCTTTCGTGCTCGGCCGTTACGCGCAGCGCATCTCGATCGTGAAGGCGCTGGCCGAGGGCATTGGCGGAAAGGTGAGGAAGGCGCTCGACCGCGCGCTCGAGCTCGAGCCAAAGCATGCCGATGCGCACATCGCGCTCGGCCTGTACCACGCCGAGATCATCGACAAGGTCGGCGCGCTGGCGGGCCGGCTGACCTACGGCGCGGACGCGGCCAAATCAGTGAAGCACTTCGAGCAGGCGATCAAGCTGAATCCGGCGTCGGCGATCGCGCACATGGAGTACGCGAACGGGTTGCTGATGCTGCACGGCGACGACCAGAAGAAGAAGGCGGTCGAGCTCTACCGCAAGGCCGCGGCGATGAAGCCGGCGGACGCGATGGAGCGGCTCGACGTCGAGCAGGCGAAAGCCGAACTGGAGTGAGGGTCAGACCGCGCGCAGCAGGTACGGGCCCATCAGCAGCGCCAGCACGACCTTGTCGAATTCCTCGTGGAAGCGCGCCGTGACCGCACCGGGGTCCGGCACGCGCTTGTAGTCCGCGATCAGCCCGAACTGCACCTGTCCGGCGTACGACAGGATGCTGATGCCGAGCCCGATGTCGCCCGACTGAGGCACCCAGAAGATCAGCCGCGCGATCGGGCTGCCGGCGAGGTAGAGGCGCTGCGGCGGTCCCGGCACGTTGGTCGCGACCGCGGTCGCCTTGGTCGAGAGCAGGTCGATCGCCGCGGTCTCGACCTGCCCCGGCATCATGCCGAGCGCCGCCATGAGGCCGAGCGTCAGCACCGGCTGGTAGGAGCTCTTCAGCGCGCTCATGGCGGCATGCACCGCGAACACCCGCTCGAGCGGATCGCGGATCCCGACCGGCAGCTCGAGGAAGACGAGGCCGAAGTGATTGCCGAGCTCGGCCGCCGCGGCCGGATCGCGCAGGTTGACGGGCACCGTCGCGCGGATGGTCATGCCGTCGGTCGCCTCGCCGTGCAGGCGCAGGTAGCTGCCGAGCGCGCCGGCCGCCGTCGACATCAGCAGGTCGTTGATCGTGCAGCCGAGCGCCTTGGCCACGGTCTTGACCTCGGCGAGCGGCAGCGGGTCGGTCCAGGCCGCGATCTTGCGCGTGCCGAGCGTGCCCTTGAAGCGGGTGGGCGGGTCGTCCGGCAACGTCGCGACGCGCGCGAGCTCGGCCGCGATGCCGAGTGCGTGCTTCGCGAGCTCATTGGCCTGCTCGGGGTTGCGCGTCAGGTCCAGCGCCTTGCCGAACCACTCCGCACCCCCGGCATAGGCCTTCTGCACCAGGCCGAGTCCCGGCACACCGAGACGGTCGAGCCAGGGCAGCCCGCCGTCGCCGCCGGGGCGGCGCTGTTTCTTGCGCTGCGGCTCCGGCGGGGAATCCGGAGCGGCCGGTGCGGGCTCCGCCTGCAGGTCGGTCAGCGTCAGGAACACGCGCACCATCGCCATGCCGTCCGCGTAGCAGTGGTGGATGCGAAGGATCACGGCCGTGCCGCGCTGGAAGTTCTCGACGAAATGGAACTGCCACATGGGCCGGCGGCGGTCGAGGTCGGTGCCCGCGAGTTCCGAGACGAGTTCCTCGAGTTCCGCCTGGCCTGCGGGGGCAGGCAGCGCAACGCGGGTGACGTGCTGGTCGAGGTCGAAATCCGGGTCCGGTTCCCAGCTCGCGGAGACCGTGTCCTGCGCGGCGCGGCAGCGGAAGCGCGGAAACCTCAGGAACCGGTCCTCGATCGTGGCGCGGAAGCGGGCGAAGTCCAGGTGCTCGTCGAACACCACGACCCCGACGATCATCATCAGGTTGGTCGGGCGGTCCATGCGGAGCCACGCGGCGTCGACCGCGGACATGCGTTCCGATTGTTTTTGCATGGGTTTAGACTGGATGATAACCGCAATCGGCAGGGGAGCAGCAGATGGCGTACTTCGTCACCGGGGCCACCGGGTTCATCGGGCGATACCTGGTGGAGCGCCTGCTGGCGCGCGGCGAGCGGGTATTCGTGCTGGTGCGCCCGCAGTCGATGCAGAAGTTCGAGTCGCTGCGCGGCTGGTGGGGCGCGCGCGCGAGCCGCGTGGTCCCGGTCGCGGGCGACCTGTCCGAGCCCAACCTCGGCGTGTCCAGGGCCGACCTGCGCAAGCTCACGGGCAAGGTGGAGCACCTGTTCCACCTCGCGGCGGTGTACGACCTGCAGGCCGGCAGCGAGGAGCAGGACGAGGCGAACATCGTCGGCACGGACCACGCGCTGCAGTTCGCGGAGTCGGTGCAGGCCGGGTGCTTCCACCTCACCAGTTCGATCGCCTCCGCGGGCCTCTACAAGGGCACCTTCCGCGAGAACATGTTCGAGGAGGCGACCGGCCTCGAGCATCCGTACTTCCGCACCAAGCACGAGTCGGAGGCGATGGTGCGCGGGCGCTGCAAGCGGCCGTGGCGCGTCTACCGCCCGGGCATCGTGGTCGGCCATTCACAGACCGGCCACATCGACAAGGTCGACGGTCCGTACTATTTCTTCAAGGCGCTGCAGAAGCTCAGGCATTCGCTGCCGCCGTGGTTCCCGCTGATCGGCCTCGAGGGCGGCTACATCAACCTGGTGCCGGTGGACTTCGTGGCGGCGGCGATGGACCACCTGGCGCACGTCCCGGGCCAGGACGGGCAGTGCTTCCACCTGACCGACCCGCGCCAGCGCCGCGTCGGCGAGGTGCTGAACCTGTTCGCGCGCGCGGGGCACGCGCCGACCATGGCCTTCCGCGTCGACCCGAAACTGCTCGACCTGATCCCGCCGGGCGTCACCGCCACGGTCGAGAACTACCGCCCGCTGAAGCAGGTCGTGGACACGATCCTGCGGGACCTGCGCATCCCGCGCGACGTCATGCAGTTCTTCAACTGGCAGACGCGCTTCGACTCGACACGGGCGCAGCGCCTGCTCGACGGCGCCGACATCCGCGTGCCGCCGCTCGAGGACTACGCCTGGCGGCTGTGGGACTACTGGGAGCGCCACCTCGACCCGGACCTGTCGCTGGACCGCAGCCTGGCGGGCGCGGTGCGCGGCAAGGTGGTGCTGATCACCGGCGGTTCTTCGGGCATCGGCCTGGCCGCGGCCGAGCGCTGCGCGGAGGCCGGCGCGAAGGTCGTCATCGTCGCGCGCGACCCGGAGAAGCTGGAGGCGGCCCGCGCGCAGCTCGCCGCGCGCAGCGCGACGGTGTTCGCCTACCAGTGCGACATCGCGGACAACGCGGCCTGCGACGCGTTCGCGCGCCAGGTGCTGGAGGAGCACGGCGGCGTGGACGTGCTGGTCAACAACGCCGGCCGCTCGATCCGGCGCTCGATCGACCTCTCCTACGACCGCTTCCACGATTTCGAGCGCACCATGCAGCTCAACTACTTCGCGGTCGTGCGCCTGACGATGGCGCTGACCCCGTCGCTGCTGGAGCGCGGCGGCCACGTGGTCAACATCTCCTCGATCGGCGTGCTGTCGAATGCGCCGCGGTTCTCGGCCTACGTCGCATCGAAGGCGGCGATGGAGGCGTGGACGCGCTGCGCGGCGTCCGAGTTCGCCGACCGCGGCCTGACCTTCACGATCATCAACATGCCGCTGGTGCGCACGCCGATGATCGCGCCGACCAAGATCTACGAGCAGATGCCGGTGTCGACGCCGGAGGAGGCCGCGGACATGGTGGCCGAGGCGATCATCGCGCGGCCAAAGCGCATCGCCACCAAGCTCGGCATCGCGGCCGAGGTGCTGCACCTGGTCGCGCCGCGCATCACCGAGGTCGTCATGAACACCGCCTACCGGATGTTCCCGGACTCGTCGGCGGCGAAGGGGGAGCAGGGCGAGAAGAAACCCGACGCGCCGCCGACGCAGGAAGCGGTCGTGTTCGCCTCGATCCTGCGCGGCGTGCACTGGTAATGTGTCAGAATGGTGCCCAGGAGAGGACTCGAACCTCCACGCCTCTCGGCACTAAGACCTGAACCTAGCGCGTCTACCAATTCCGCCACCTGGGCACAGGTTGCGACCGGGGGCGACCCCGGCGAGGGCGCGTCAATTTACGCAGGCACCTGTTCCATGTCAATTGCAGTGAACCCATGAGCCGCAAGCCGCGCTGGCAGGACCGCGACCCGCGCTTCGGCGAGGAATCCGGGCGTTACGAGCGCCCGGTGCCGAGTCGCGAGCTGCTGCTGAAATCGCTCGCCGAGGCGCGCGAACCGCTGGCCTTCGACGGCCTCGCGGAGCGGCTCGGCGTGCGCGGCGAGGACCGCGCCGCGCTCGCGAAGCGGCTCGAGGCGATGGTGCGCGACGGGCAGCTGCTCAAGAACCGCGCCGGCCAGTATTGCCTGATCGACCGCCTCTCGCTGGTGGTCGGCAGCGTCAGCGGCCACCGCGACGGCTTCGGCTTCCTCGTGCCGGACGGCGGCGGCGACGACCTGTTCCTGCCGTACCGCGAGATGCGCATGCTGTTCCCGGGCGACCGCGTCGCCGCGCGCGTCGCCGGGCGCGACGAGCGCGGCCGGCCCGAGGGCGCGGTGGTCGAGGTGCTGGAGCGGCGCACGCGGCAGGTCGCGGGCCGCTTCTCGCTCGAGGCCGGCGTCGGCTTCGTGGTGCCGGACAACCGGCGCATCAGCCAGCGTGTCGTGGTGCCGCGCGAGCATGCCGGTCCCGCGCGCCACGGCGACCTGGCCGTGATCGAGATCGTCGAGCAGCCGAGCCGCAACCGCGACCCGGTCGGCCGGGTGCTGCGCGTGCTGCCGGAGGGCGGCGGCGCCGCGACCGCGATCGACCTCGCGATCGCCTCGCACGGGCTGTCGCACGAATTCCCGGCGGAGGCGCTCGCCGAGGCGCGCCGCTTCGGCCGCGAGGTGGACGCCGCCGCGGCCGCCGGCCGCGAGGACCTGCGCCGGCTCCCGCTGGTCACGATCGACGGCGAGGACGCGCGCGACTTCGACGACGCGGTATGGGCCGAGGAGACGGCGCAGGGCTTCCGCCTGATCGTCGCGATCGCGGACGTCAGCCACTA
>DATBMQ010000270.1:0-4284 GCA_036554765.1 Steroidobacteraceae bacterium
TCCGCCGTCGCCAGGTTGTCCCAGTTCGACGAGGCGGTCGAGCTGGTGCCCGGGTTGACGTCCTTGATGTCCTGGTAGCCGTATGCCAGGTAGGCGTCGAAGCGGCCTGCGCGCGTGCGCCAGGTCTTGGCGAAGTCCACCGTGACCACGGTGCCCTCGCCCTCGCTCGTGTTCGTGAGCAGCAGGTCCTGCGTGCTCGCGCTGCGGGTGTCGGTCGCGCAGGTGCCGGGCGCGCAGCCGGCCGAACGGGGCGCGTAGATCGGCCGGCCGTCGGGCGCCGTACCGGTCTGGATCAGCCGGATGTCCTGCCAGAGCACCTCGTCCTTGACGCGCGAGATGATCAGGTCCGCCGACATTTCGATGTCCCACGGCAGCATGTGCGTGATGCCGAGGTTCCAGCGGTACTGCGACGGGATCTCGAATGCCGGGTCAATGGCGTTGACCGGGCCGTCGCCGACCTGGCCGGCGTGCGCGTCGAGAACGAACTGCGGCAGGTCGAAGCCGTCGATGTTGATCAGCACGCAGTTGAGCGGCGGGTTCGGCACCGCGCAGGTGGCCGGCGCCGGCGGCGCCTGGTTCGACACGTTGGTTGCCACGATCACGACGCCGTCATTCGAGAAGCTGTTCGAGACCCAGACATTCGGCGTGCCGCCGCCGAACAGGCCCCAGCCGCCGTAGATCGTCGTCTCCGGCCGCCACTGCCAGTTGAAGCCGATGCGCGGCATGATCAGGTCGCGGCCGTCCAGCGTCTCGAGGTTGTTGAAGCCGTAGCGCGTCGCGAAGTTGCTGTTCAGCGGCGGCTCGTCGCTGCTCGAGAACTTGTCCATGCGCACGCCTGCCTGGACCTTGAAGTCCGGCGTGACCTGCCACTCGTCCTGCACGTAGAAGCTGTCGACGTCGTAGCCGAATATCGCCGCGCCGTCATCAGAGTCGTTGGTGAAGGCGTTGGTGTAGTTGAATGCCCGCGCGGTGCGGTTCTGGAAGGCCGTGATGCCGTCGCAGGCGCCGCTGGTCGGGCAGAAGATGAACTGGCCCGAGCTCCGCGGCAGGAAGACGTTGAAGATGTCGAGCATCTCGCGCTCGTAGCCGACGGTCAGCGTGTGGTCGCCGAGGAAGAAATTGCCCTTCAGCTTGAGCGTGTCGAGATCGTTGGTCAGCGCGTTCGCATGGCGGAACTCGTCCGGGCCGAGATACATCGTGCCGCCGGACAGCGTGCGGATCTGCATCTCGGCGAAGTCGGTGCCGAACAGCGAGTCCTGCCCGGTGTCGACTTCCTTGCGCGCCAGCTTCAGTTCGGTCGAGAACCACTCGTTCCAGTCCGAGAACAGCTGCAGCGACGTGGACTCCATCAGGATCGCGCGGTTGTACCAGTTGGACGGCGCCGATATGCGGTTCAGCGACGTGCTGTTGTTCGAGGTGATGACCTCGTTGCCCTCGGTCCGCTGCCAGGCGAGCGAGGCGCGGTGCTCATCAGTGATGTTCCAGTCGAGCTTGGCGAGGATCTTCTCATCGTCCTCCGGCAGGGTCGCCGAGCGGTTCGCGCCGGCATCGAAGCCGTACACGTTCTGGGCGATGGCGATGATCTGGTCGTACTCGGCCTGCGTGACGCCGGTCTCGACCGGGAACCCGGAGCCGCGCGGCCCGAATTCCTGCGGCGCGACCTTGTCGAGCTTCTCGTAGCTGGTGAAGAAGAACAGCTTGTCCTTGATGATCGGGCCGCCGAAGGTGCCGCCGTAGGTCTCCTCTTCGAAGATGAAGGTCAGGTCGCGGTCCTTGCTGCGGTCGCCGACCAGGCCGTCGTCGCCCTTGTAGTAGAAAGCGGAGCCCGAGAACTCGTTGGTGCCGGACTTGGTGACGACGTTGATGGTCGAGCCGCGGAAGGCCGAGTACTCGACCGAGAACGGCGCGCTCAGGATCGAGACCGCCTCGATCGCATCCACCGACAGCGGGCTGCGCTGCGTCGGGTAGCCGTTGTTGTTGAGGCCGAAGTCGTCGCTCTGGCGCACGCCGTCGATCGTGACGCTGTTATAGCGGTTGTTGACGCCCGCGACCTCGAGCGCGTCGGAATTGGTCGGGTCGACCCAGGCCTTGGGATCGAGGCGCACGACGTCCTTGATGTCGCGGCTGATGGAGGGGAGCTGGCTCACTTCCTGGGCCCCGAAGCGGCTGCCCGCGCCGATCGTGACGTCGCGCTCGGAGGCGCCCGTGACCTCGACGCCGGCGAGCTGGGTGATCGGCTGCGCGACCAGCGTCACCGAGCTGCGCTGCGCGAGTTGGGCATAGAGATCCTCGACCACGGCATCCTGGTGGCCCTCCGATTTCGCCGTCACGCGGTACGGGCCGCCGACGCGCAGGCCGGTCGCCGAGAACTGGCCCGAGGCGTTGGTCGTCGCGCTCGAGGTCGTGCCGGACGGCACGTGCAGGATCTCGACCTGCGCGCCCGCGATCGGCTGGCCATCCGTACCCACGACGAAACCCGAGACCTGCGCGGCAGTCTCCTGCGCCAGCGCGACCGGAGCCGCGGCAAGCGCGATTGCGAGCCCTGCTCCCACGGCGACGGCCGGCGCGGTGAGGATCGAAGAGACGGCGGCGGCGAGACGGACCGAGCGGCGACGATCGGACATGGATGTGGCTCCCCTAATATTTCCCTAAACGCAACAGATACCGGCATTGCGCCGGCATCACGTTAGTGCCGGAATGTTACAGCCTGTTGGCGGCAATTTGCGACCCGAAAAACAGGTTGTTGCGCGCGCTCCACACCCGCCCAGGCCCGGATACGCACGATCCCTTCAACGACAAGGGCTTGGCGCTTTTTCTTGAGCGCGTCTCTACGTCCGCGCCGGGCCCGCGCGTCAGGCCGCCAGCCGCCGGGCGGCCTGCTCCGCAATCATGATGGTGGGGGCGTTGGTGTTGCCGCCCGGCAGCGTCGGCATCACCGACGCGTCCACGACCGAGAGGCCCTCGATGCCACGCAGCCGCAGCGTGGCGTCCACGACCGCCATCTCGTCGCGGCCCATGCGGCAGGTTCCGACCGGGTGGTAGATCGTGTCCGCGCGGCGGCGGATGCGCGCCACCAGCGCCTCGTCGGACTGGCCTTCCTCCGCGAACATCTCCTCGCCGCGGAAGCGGTCGAGCGGCGCGGAGTGGAGGATTTCGCGCGCCGCCTTGACGCCCGCGAGCAGCGCCTGCAGGTCCGCCTCCTCGCCGAGGAAATTCGGGTCGATACGCGGCGGGTCGCGCGGGTCGGCGGAACGCAGCCGCAGGCTGCCGCGGCTCGCGGGGCGCAGCAGCGCGACGTGGCAGGAAATGCCGTAGCCGTGGTGCAGGCGCCGCGCGTGGTCGTCCACCAGCCCGTTCAGGAAGTGGAGCTGGATGTCGGGACGCCCGAGCTCCGGGCGCGTGCGCAGGAAGGCGCCCGCCTCGGCGAAATTGGTGGTCAGCAGGCCGCGGCCCTCGCGGCGCCACCGGAAGTATCCCGGGATCGCGCGCAACGCGGTGCGCACGGTGATGCCCATCAGCGAGGGATCCGAGGAGCGGTACACGAGCGCGAGATCCACGTGATCCACCAGGTTCGCGCCGACGCCCGGCAGCTCGTGCGCGAGTTCGATGCCGTGCCGCTCGAGTTCCTCGCGCGGCCCGATGCCGGAGAGCAGCAGCAGCTGCGGCGAACCGAAGACGCCTGCCGACAGCACCAGCTCGCGCCGCGCCTCGATGCGCAGTCGCTGGCCGCGCCGCAGCACCTCGACGCCGCTGCAGCGACGGCCCTCGAGCAGCAGCCTGGTGGCGAGCGCGCCGGTCAGCACGGTCAGGTTCCGGCGCGCGAGCGCGGGACGCAGGAACGCGACCGATGCGGAACAGCGCCGGCCGCGGCGCTGCGTCACCTGGTACAGGCCGGCGCCGTCCTGCTGCGCGCCATTGAAGTCGTTGTTCGGCGGCAGGCCGCGGTGGATCGCGGCCTCGACGAAGGCGAAGGACGCGGCCACCGGGCTCGCCAGGTCGGAGACCGTGAGTTCGCCGCCGGTGCCGTGGAAGCGGTCGGCGCCGCGCTGCTGGTCCTCCGATCGCCGGAACACCGGCAGCACGTCCTCGTAGGACCAGCCGGGATTGCCTGCGGCCGCCCAGTCGTCGTAGTCGCCGCGGTGGCCGCGCATGTAGACCATGGCGTTGATCGAGCTCGAGCCGCCGAGCACCCGGCCGCGCGGCTGGTAGCCCTGCCGGCCGCCGAGTCCGGGCTGCGGCTCGGTGCAAAAAGCCCAGTTGAGGCGGTGGCCCGGCACGGTGCGC
>DATBMQ010000275.1:0-5687 GCA_036554765.1 Steroidobacteraceae bacterium
CGGCTGCGCCCGCCCTCGATGAAGAACTCGATCGGGTGGCCGCGGTTCATCATCACGTCCACGTACTTCATGAACACGATCGGGTAGAGCCCGCTGCCGCGAAAGCTGCGGCGGATGAAGAAGGCGCCGCCCTTGCGCAGCAGGCGCCCGATCACCGGCAGGTTCAGGTTGATGCCGGCCGCCACGTAGGGCACGGCGTAGCCGCGGCGGTAGATCACGTAGGACAGCAGCAGGTAATCCACGTGGCTGCGGTGGCAGGGCACGTAGACGATTTCGCACTCCGGCGGCAGCCGGTCGAGGTACTCGGCGTTGGCGACGTCGACGCCGTCGTAGATGCGGTTCAGTAGCCGGTCGAGGACGCGTTCCGCGACCCGCACGAAGGCGTGCGAATAGTTGGCCGCGATCTCGAGCGCGTGCCGGCGCGCGGCGCGCAGGCCGTCGCGCCGCGAGCGCTTCGACCCCGCAACCTCCTGGCGCACGGCCTGGCGCACCGCCCGCGTGCGCAGCACCTGCGCGACGATTGCGCGCCGGCGCGAGAGGTCGGGGCCGAGCGTGTCCGTGCGCATGTGCCGGAACTCGGCGCGCAGGTCCTTGAGCAGCCGGCGCGCGCCGCGCGCGCCATCCGGGCCGGCCGCGGCGTAGGCGCGCAGCGCCCGCGGCTCGCCGAAGCGGATCAGCGTGCTGCGGCCATTCACCAGGATCGACAGCACGCGCCGGAACGGGCCCACCAGCGCCCAGTTCTCGGAGAAGATCAGCCTGAGCCAGGATCGCTCGCGCTGCGGTGCGCGGCCCCAGTAGACCGCGACCGGCACGATGTCGAGCTCGAGCGCCTCGTCCTCGCCCGCCATGGCGACCGCGCGCGCGAGTTCGCGCGGCGTGCGCCGGTCGGCGCGCCGGCGCAGCACGCCCGCGCGGCGCTCGAGCGCGACCGTCGAGTGCGGCAGGTCGAGGTTGCGAAGCTTCAGGCGCTTGCCCGGGCGGCGCAGGCCGCCCTGCATGCAGGCGAGCTCGAGCGCCACCATGTCCGAGACGTTGCGCTCCTCGAGCACGTACAACAGGGCCCGGGCGCGGCCGTGCAGGCGCTGGATCGCGTCCTCGGGCACGACGGCCGCGCGCACGAAGGGGCGCACGACGCCGCGCAGCGTCCACAGCAGCGTCCGGTTCACGAGGGCGTCCGCTATTCCTCGGGCGGAGCGCCTTCGTCCGCCTCGACCCTGGATTCCAGCGCCTCGCGATGCTGCTCCACGGCCGCGTTCGAGCGGTCGCGCGCCTTGTCCTGGGTGCCGACCAGGTCGCCGAACACGGTTTCCTCGACCTTCATCGGCTCTTCTTCAGGCTCGTCGTCGTCGCCGCCGCTGCCACCGCAGCCTGCCGCCAGCAGCAGGACCGCGAGTGCCGTGACCCGCTTCGTGGTGTGCATCCGCCTGCCTCCCGGGCCGCCAGTCCCGCAAGTCTAGCGGAAACGGAGGCAGGCTCCTTTTCTGGAAACGGGGGCAGGCTCCTCTTCTGCTACCTTCCGCCTGCGTGGAAAGCTACGCCGGCAAGGTGGTGGTGCTGACCGGCGCGTCCGAGGGCATCGGGCGCGCGCTGGCGCTGCGTCTCGCGCGCGCAGGGGCGCGGCTGGTGCTGGCGGCGCGCAATGCGGCGCGGCTCAACTCGCTGGCCGAGGAATGCCGCGGCCTGGGCGTGCAGGCGCTGGTCGTGCCGGTGGACGTCTCCGTGCGCGGGCAGTGCGAGGCGCTCGCGGACGCGGCCTTTGCGCATTTCGGGACGATCGACGTGCTGGTGCTGAACGCAGGGGCCACCATGTGGTCGCGGCTCGACGAGCTCGAAGACGTCGACCTGCTGGAGCGGCTCATGCGCCTGAACTACCTCGGCGCAGCCTGGCTGACGCGGCGCGCGCTGCCGGCGCTCATCGCCGCGCGCGGACGCATCGTCGCCGTCTCGAGCCTCACCGGCCTGGTCGGCGTCCCGACGCGCACCGGATACGCGGCATCCAAGCACGCGATGATCGGCTTCTTCGACTCGCTGCGCATCGAGCTCGCGGACCGCGGCGTCTCGGTCACCGTCGTCGCGCCCGATTTCGTGCGCTCCGAGATCCACCGCCGCGCGATCGGCCCCGACGGCCGGCCGCTCGGCACGAGCCCGATGAGCGAATCCAGGATCATGAGCGCCGACGCATGCGCCCGCATCATCGCGGACGCGGCGCTCGCGCGGCGCCGGCTCGTGATCACCTCGTTCCGCGGCAGGCTCATGCGCTGGGCAAGGCTGATCGCACCCGGTCTCGTCGACCGGCTCGCGGCCCGCGCGATCCGCCGGCGCAGCTAGCCAGGCGCGGGCCACGGGCCGTCCGGGCTCCCTCGTTCGCTCAGGCCGGCGACCGGATTCGCTCTCTCGGGACCCGGACGGCCCATGCTCCGCGCCCGTATTGCCGCGAGCCGCATCGCGCGGGCGCGCCGAGCGGCGGGCGGGTGGCGAGCGAGCGAATGCGGTCGCCGCGCTGAGCGAGCGAGCCAGCCCGCCCGCGGCGATGGCGGCGCCGGCGCGACGCGGTTCGGTGCGAGGCGGATGCGGCGTCAGCGCCGCTTGGGCAGGTCGAGCGCGACGAGGAAATACTCGAACAGGTAGTTGACCAGCGACAGCTCGCTGTGCAACCGGTGGTCGGAGTTGAGGATGTGCAGGGTCGCGTCGTGCTCGCGCGCGAAGCGGATGCTGTTCTCGACCGGCACGACATCGTCTTTCCAGCCGTGGATGATCGTCTTCGGGCAGGGCGCGGGCTTCGCGGTGAGCTGCTCCATGCCCGGCATGTAGAACGCCGGCGCCATCAGGAACAGCCCACGCGCATGCAGCAGCGCCGACGCCGAGGTCGCCACGTAGCCGCCCATGCTCGAGCCCACGAGCACCAGGTCGCCGCGGATGTCGCGGCAGAAGCTGAGCAGCCGCGTGACGCGGTCGCGCGGGTCGTTGACGCCGCGGTAGTCCACCGAATCGACGTTCCAACCTTCGCTCTTCGCGACCTCGGCCATCGCCGAGATCTTGGTTCCCCACGGCCCGCTCTCGAGTCCGTGCGAGAAGACCACGTGACGGATCGCCATGCATCGCTCCCGGCTTCGACCGTTTCGATGTTATCAGTACCGGGGCCGCCACAGCAGCGCATCGAGGTCGGGCGCGTCGCCCTGCGCGGCGCGGTCGACGCGGCCGTTCCGGAAGCGCACGCCCTCCTGCTCCAGCAGCCGGCGCTGCTGGCGGTGCGCCTTCGATCCCGCCGGCAGGCTGATGCGCCCCTGCGCATTCAGCACGCGGTGCCAGGGCAGCTGCATGGCCGCGGGCGCGACCTTGAGCGCATGGCCGACGAGGCGCGCGCGGCGCGGCAGACCCGCGCGGCGCGCAATGCCGCCGTAGCTCGCGACCTGGCCGCGCGGGATCGCGGCGACTTCCTTCCAGATGCGCTCGAGCAGCTTGCGGTCCGTCACAGACATGGGCTTCGATTCTAGCGGCCGGCGGCGGAAGTGCTATCGTCCGGCTGCCGTGGACGCACAGGACGAGCGCACCCAGACCGACCCGCGGGCCAACCCCTGGGCGCTGCTCTCCGCGCTCCCGCTGTTCGCGGGCCTGCCGAAGAGCGTCGTGGACGACGCCGTGGCGGAACTCGAGTGGATGTCGCTGCCCGGCGGCCGCGTGCTGTTCGAGGCGGGCTCGATCTCGGACGCCGTCTACTTCGTCATCAGCGGCTGCCTCGGCGCGTTCGGCCCCGAGGGCGAGCTGGTCGGGCGCATCACCGCGGGCGAGAGCGTCGGCGAGATGGGCCTGATCATCTCGCGGCCGCGCGCCGCCACCGTGCGGGCGCTGCGGGACTCCGAGCTCGCCATGCTATCCGCGGGCACCTTCGAGCGCGTGCTGCTCGGCCATCCGGAGGCGATCCTGCGGCTCGCGCGCCTCACCGTCGAGCGGCTCGAGGACGCGGCCGGCAGCCGCGAGCGGCGCACCATGCCGCGCACCATCGCGCTGCTGCCGCGCCATGCGGACATCGACGTCGCGGCGCTGTCCGCGGATTTCGCGCGCGCGCTGGCGACCTTTGGCCGCGTGGACTTCGTCAGCAGCCAGCGGGCCGGCAGCCACAGCCCGCAATGGTTCCACGAGCTCGAGTCGCGCAACGACTTCGTCGTCTACGTGGCCGATCCTTCCGACACGCCCTGGACCCGGCTGTGCCTGCGCCAGGCCGACGTGGTGCTGCTCGCGGCGCTCGCGACCGACCAGCCGGGGCTGTGGCAGGGATTCGACGGCCAGGACGCAGCCGTGCGCCGCGCGGAACTGCTGCTGGTCCATCGCGGCCCGCTCGCCGCGGGCGCCGCCGGCCGCTGGCGCGCGCTGCTGCCGGCGACGCCGATCCACCACCTGCGCGGCCCGCAGGACTGCCCGCGCCTCGCGCGCCTGCTGACCGGCCGCGCGGTCGGCCTCGTGATGTCGGGCGGCGGCGCGCGCGGCTTTGCGCATCTCGGCGTGGTGCGCGCGCTGCGCGAGCACGGCGTACCGATCGACCTGGTCGGGGGCACCAGCATGGGCGGCATACTCGCCGCCGGCGTCGCCGCCGACTGGAGCGACGCCGAGCTGGTCGAGCGCTTCCGGCGCTGCTTCGTGGACACCAACCCGCTCGCGGACTTCACGCTGCCGCTGGTCTCGCTGGTGTCCGGCCGCAAGGTCGGCAGGCTGCTCCGGCACGAACTCGGCGACATCGACATCGAGGACCTGCCGCTGCCGTTCTACTGCGTCTCGTCGAACCTCACCACCGGCCGCGTCGCGGTCCACCAGCGCGGGCCGCTGTGGCGGTGGCTGCGGGCCTCGGTCGCGATTCCCGGCGTGCTGCCGCCGGTGTTCCACGGCGGCGAGGTCTACGTGGACGGCGGCACGATGAACAACCTGCCCGTGGACGTCATGCGCGCCAAGGGGCGCGGGCCGGTCATCGGCGTGGACGTCGGCACCGACCGCGCCTTCACGACCGACGTGGAGGCGACCGAGGCGCCCTCGTTCTGGAACCTGTTCCGGGGCGGGCGCCGGCGCCGCCCGAACATCCTGCAGATCCTGTGGCGCTCGGGAATGGTGAACGCGACCGCGACCACCAAGGAGCGCCGCGCGCAGAGCGACCTGCTGCTGACGCCGGCGCTGGAGTCGCTCGACCTGCTCGACTGGAAGTCCTTCGAGCGTGCGATCGAGATCGGCTATCGCGATGCCTGCGACCGGCTCGCGGGCGGCGAGCTCGAGCGGCTGCGCGCGGCCTACGGGCCTCCGGCCGGCGGCTGACGCAGCCGCTCGGCCAGCAGCACGATCGTGAGCGCGATGAAGAACGGCGCGATGCGCTCGAGCACGTCGCCCGGCGCGTCCGGCAACAGGTAGAACGCGATCGTGAGCCCGAATCCCGCCAGCATTCCCGCGAGCCCTGCCGCCGGGCCGGGCCGCCGGCCCAGCACCGCGAGCACGACCAGCGGCCCGAAAGCCGCGCCCAGCGCATTCCAGGCGAACAGCACGCGGCTGTAGATCGCCTCCGGTGCGAAGATCGCGAGCGCCACGGCCGCCAGCGAGAACCCGAGCAGCGCGACGCGCGTGCGCGCCAGCGACGAGCGTCCGTCCACGTCGATCGTGACGCTGGACGTCGCCGTGATGAGCTGGCTGTCGACCGTCGACATGATCGC
>DATBMQ010000279.1:0-12650 GCA_036554765.1 Steroidobacteraceae bacterium
CCGGCTGCCACGACAAGCTGCGACGCAGTTTGCAGAATCCCGCTGTCCAAAGGATTGAACTGGCGGCGCCGGCACCCGTGGCCGGCATGCCGGAGGGCAGCGATGCAGGGCGAGCGCCGCAACGCGAAACTGCTGGCCGTAGGCGACGTGCGCGAGTTCTTCCGCGAGGCGCTGCACCTCGCGCTCGGGCACCAGCACCTCCGGGTGCGCGACCACACCGAGCATTACGTGGTCAACCTGCTGGCGATGTTCGCGCGCAGCGACGCGCTGTTCGACGCCGGGCCCGGCGGCCACGCGCGCCTCAAGCCGCTCGCCATCATGCTCGCCGAGGCGGTCGAGGCGCCCGACGACCGGCACCGCTACCGCACGCTGCAGCGCCTCGGTGACGTCGCGCTGTTCATCGCCGGGTTCCTGGCCGGCAGCTTCGCGCGCCGCGCGGTGGACGTCGATTACCACATCGCGATGGGCGGGCGCGCCTACGGCGCGCTGGCGCAGGCGCCGCACCACGGTCCCCAGCGCGCGCTCGCGGAAGTCTTCGCCGAGCTCGAGGACAAGTTCCAGCCGCTGGTGGATGTGCTGCAGGAGATCGGCGACGGCGCGCGGCCCGATTCCCCGCGCGACCTGCTGCGGCTCTACGAGCTGTGGCACAAGACCGGCAGCCGCCGCGCGCACCGCCTGCTGATGGAGCACGGCGTGCAGCCGGTCGCGGCCGGCGGGCGCCCGCACTGACATGACCGCCGCCGTCGGCCGCCTCGAGGCGCTGCTGACCTCCGTCTATGACCTGCGCGTGGACTGCCGCGTCGCCGACTTCCTGGTGACCGACCGCCAGTCGCTGCCCGGCGAATGCCGCGACGCGGCGGGCGACGAGCAGCTCTTCGTCGCCGCCGCGGGCGACGAACTGTGCATGTCGCTCTACCTCGATGCAGCGGTGCTCGAGCGCCTGGAGCGCCGCGACCCGCACGACGCGCTCGATGCGGACAACGTCGCCGACTGCTGGACCGCGCTCGAGGGCGTGAGCCATTTCCTCTGTGTCGCGCACCACGCCGGCCACGACCGGCCGGTGTCCCGTCTGACGCTCGAGCTGCAGGCCGAGATCGACAAGTACGTCGCGAGCTTCCTGCTGCTCTGCCGCTCCGACCCACGGCGCTTCCCGGCGGAACTGCACCCGCTGCTGTTCCGGCAGGCCCGCGTGGACCCGGTGCTCGCCGCGGGCCGCGAATCCCTGTACCGCCGCGCAAGCCGCTACGCCGCTCGCTTCTGCGGGCGGCTGGAGCCGGCACTGCGGGCGTTCTGCCGCCGCGAGGACGGATCCTGGCTTGCGGACCTGCGCCGCTTCTACCGCCTGACCGACACCGGGAAGCTCCGGCACATCGAGCGCCTCGCCCCGGCCTGAGCTAAGATCGCCCGGGCTCCACCGGGCAACTGGGCGTGCCGTCCAACCTCACCTACGAAGTCGAGTGCGAACTCGACCCGGACATCGTCGCGGACTACGACGCATGGCTGCCGGGACACGTGCAGGACGTGCTGGCCTGCGCCGGGTTCCTGGGCGCCACGATCGAGGCGCCGGAAATGCCGCCCGGGACCCGCCAGCGCCGGATCATCCGTTACCAGATCGAGAGCGCCGCCGCGCTCGACCATTACCTCGAAAACGAGGCCACGCGCCTGCGGACCGAGACCGCGCAGCGCTTCGGCGGGCGCGTGCGCTGCGAGCGCCGTGCGCTCAGGCCGCGCCACGACCTGGTGCCGGCGTCGCGCGCGCCGGTGACCTGCCTCGACTGCGGCGCCGAGGTTGCCGGCGCGCACTGCCCGCGCTGCGGCCAGTCTGCGGGCGTGCACGTGCTGTCGATGAAGGAGGTCGCGGGCGACGTCACGCATTCGCTGCTGCACCTCGACAGCCGGGTCTGGCGCACGCTGCGCCTGCTGCTGCGGCGGCCCGGCGAGCTGACCCGCGAGTTCATCGCCGGCCGCCACCAGCGCTACCTGCCGCCATTCCGGCTCTACCTCGCGATCAGCATCCTGTTCTTCGCGCTGAATGCGCTGCTGCCGGGCATGGACATCGTCAAGACCAGCGCGCAGGGCGATGCGGCGGGCGCGTCGGTGGGCGTCGGCATGCCCGAGCAGCTCAGGCGCGAGCTGGAGGCCGAGGGCATCGCGGCGGCCGAGGTGGACAAGGCCGTCGGCGCCGGCCGCGACTGCCGGATCGATTTCACGGACAACCCGGCTTTCGAGGACATCGAGCAGTCGCTGTCGCGCGCCTGTGCGCAGATGAAAGCCGACGGCG
The DNA here is from genome assembly GCA_036554765.1 of Steroidobacteraceae bacterium. Classification (GTDB taxonomy): domain Bacteria; phylum Pseudomonadota; class Gammaproteobacteria; order Steroidobacterales; family Steroidobacteraceae; genus SCUD01. The sequence continues at coordinate 2,282 of DATBMQ010000279.1, forward strand.
GGAAGCGCTTCGCGCAGCAGTTCGCGACGACCGCGCCGAAGCTGATGTTCCTGTTCCTGCCGCTGATGGCCGCCGTGGCGCTGCTGTTCTACTGGCGGCCGCGGCGGTTGTATGCGGAGCACCTGGTGCTGTTCCTGCACAACCACTCGTTCACCTTCATCCTGCTCGCGGTGACCGACATCGTGGACGCGCTCGCGGGCCTGAAGCCGCCGTACACGACCGTGATCGGCACCGCGAACCTGCCGCTGTACCTGTTCCTGCCGTACTACGTGTTCCGCTCGATGCGCGTGGTCTACGGCGAGGGCCGCCTGCAGACCTCGCTCAAGTTCGCGGCCATCGCCGTCATCTACCTGGTGCTGCTCGGCCTGACGATGCTGGCCGGGCTCGTGTACTCGATGCTGCAGCTGGCATGAGCGACCACCGTGCGATCCTGCACGTGGACATGGACGCGTTCTACGCGTCGGTCGAGCAGCACGACCACCCGGAACTCGCCGGGCAGCCGGTGCTGGTGGGCGGCGCCGGCGGCCGTGGCGTGGTCGCGGCGGCGAGCTACGAGGCGCGGCGCTTCGGCGTGCACTCGGCGATGCCGATGCGCGAGGCGCTGAAGCGCTGTCCGCACGCGGTCGTGGCGCGGCCGCGCATGAAGCGCTACAGCGAGGTGTCGCGGCAGGTGTTCGAGGTGTTTCGCGAGTTCACCGACCAGGTCGAGGGCCTGTCGCTGGACGAGGCCTTCCTCGACGTGACCGGCAGCCAGGGTCTGTTCGGCAGCGCGGAGCAGATGGCGCGCGAGATCAAGGCGCGCATCCGCGCGCGCACCGGCCTCACCGCGTCGGTCGGCGTGTCGCACAACAAGCTGCTCGCCAAGCTCGCTTCCGAGATGCAGAAGCCCGACGGGCTCACGCTGATCCGCCCCGGCGACGTGACCGCGACGCTCGATCCGCTGCCGGTGCGCCGGCTGTTCGGGATCGGGCCGAAGACGGCGGCGCGGCTCGAGCAGCAGGGCATCTTCACGCTCGGCCAGCTGCGGCGCGCGCCGGACGCCGAGCTGTGGCCGCTGCTGCGGCGCGAGACGCGCACGTTCCGCGATCGCGCCGCGGGCATCGACGACCGCCCGGTGGTGTCCGATGCGCCGGAGAAGCAGATCAGCTCCGAGGAGACTTTCGACACCGACATCCGCGATCACAAGGAACTGCAGGAGCGCCTCGCGCAACTGGCGGACCGCACCACCGCGCGGCTGCGCGCGCGGCAGTTCAAGGCCGGCATGGTGAGCGTGAAGATCCGCCGCCGCGACTTCGAGACCTATACGCGCCAGCGCAGCTTCAACCCGCCGACGCAGGAGACGCGCCTGATCGCGCAGGTCGCGACCGACCTGCTCGACCGCTGGCTCGAGGAACAGCCGCGCGCGGCGGTGCGGCTGCTCGGCGTCGGCGTCAGCGACCTCGCGCCGGAGCAGCAGCTCGACCTGTTCGCGACGCCCGAGGCCACCGAGGCGGGCCACCTCGACGATGCACTCGACCGCATCCACGGCCGCTTCGGCGACGACGCCATCCACCGCGGCAGCGACCGCTGAGCCAGAAATGGTGTCAGGCACCTTTTCTGCAATGCCAAAAAGGTGCCTGACACCTTTTTGGCGGCATCAGGCATCATGAGTCACCGGCGCAGACCGGCTGCCATGCATAAGTACTTATGTACGCTAGCTTTTTCGGGCTGAACGAAAAGCCGTTCGCGATCACGCCGGACCCGCGCTACCTCTACCTCAGCGAGCGCCACGCGGAGGCGCTCGCGCACCTGGCGTACGGCATCAGCGAGGCCGGCGGCTTCATCCAGCTGACCGGCGAAATCGGCACCGGCAAGACCACGGTGCTGCGCAGCCTGCTGCAGCAGCTGCCGGCGCACTGCGACGTGGCGCTGATCCTGAACCCGCGCGTGACCCCGGCCGAGTTCCTGCAGTGCATCTGCGACGAGCTGAAGGTGCACGTGCCACCCGCCGCCGCCGGCAGCGTCAAGGCGCTGGTGGACCTGCTCACCCACCTGCTGCTCGACGCGCACGGCCGCGGCCGGCGCATCGTGCTGATGGTGGACGAGGCGCAGAACCTCTCACCCGACGTGCTCGAGCAGGTGCGCCTGCTCACCAACCTCGAGACCGCGACGCAGAAGCTGCTGCAGATCATCCTGATCGGCCAGCCGGAGCTGCGCGCCGTGCTCGAGCGCCCGGACCTGCGCCAGCTCGCCCAGCGCATCACCGGCCGCTACCACCTCGAGGGGCTGCGCCGCGAGGAGACGCTCGCCTACATCCGCCACCGGCTGCGGGTCGCGGGCGCGACGCGCGAGATCTTCACCAGGGGCGCGCTGGCGGAACTGCACCGCCTCTCGGGCGGCGTGCCGCGCATCATCAACGTGATCGCGGACCGCGCGCTGCTCGGCGCCTACACGCGCGAGGAGCACCGCGTCACCGGCGCGCTGGTGCGCCGGGCCGCGGCCGAGGTCTACGGCCGGCCGGTGCTGCCGCCCTGGCTGCGCGCCGTCGCCATCTCCGGCGCCGCCGCGGCGGCGGCGCTCGCGGGATTCCTCGTCTGGCGCGCCCTGCCCGAGGGTGGCGGCTTGCTGGCGCCTGCGCCGGAACCGGCGGCCGAGTCGGTCGCGTCCGCGGCGCAGGCCGGCCCGGCACCGGCGCCGCCGCCGGTCTCGCTCGCACAGGAACTCGCCCGCCACGCCGGCATCACGACGATGGACTCCGCCTTCGGCGCACTGTTCGCGCTCTGGGACGCGGACTACGAGCCCGGCACCGGCCGCGGTTGCGAGCAGGCCGATGCGCAGGGGCTCGCCTGCGTCTGGCAGCGCGGCTCGTTCGCGCAGCTCAAGCTGATCAACCGGCCGGCGATCCTGTCGCTGGTGGATGCGACCGGTGCGACGCACCAGGTCGTGCTCGCGGCGCTCGGCGACGATGGCGCGCGCCTGCTGATGGGCGGCGCCGAGGCGCGCGTCCCGCTCGCGCAGCTCGCCGACTACTGGTTCGGCGAGTTCCTGGTCCTGTGGCGGCCGCAGGCGGGCACCTTGCGCCCGCTGCGCGCCGGCATGCGCGGACCCGACGTGCGCTGGCTGCGGCAGGGACTCGAGCAGCTGAATGGCGTGCCCGCCGGCAGCGACCCACCCGACGACCTGTTCGATGCGGATCTCGAGCGCCTGGTCGAGGATTTCCAGCGCAGCCGCCGGCTCGCGGTGGACGGCATCGCCGGATTGCAGACGCAGCTGGTGCTGGATGCCGCGCTCGGCGCCCCCGGCACGCCGACACTGGTGACGCCCGCCGGCGAGGCAGGCGCATGAGCTTCATTCTCGACGCGCTGCGCAAGTCGGAGCTCGAGCGCCAGCGCCAGAGCGGGCCCTCGATCGCGGAGCTGCCGGTCGCGCGGGACGATCGCCGCCTGCCGATGGCGCTGCTGGCCATCGGCGTGCTGCTCGCCGTGAACGTGGCGGTGCTGATGTATTTCCTGCTGCGTGACGACGCCGCGCCCGTGGCGCAGGCGCCGGCTGCGGCGGCAGCCGCGGCCACGCCCGCGTCTGCGCCCGCGGCTGCGACGCCGGCAGCCGAACGCCCCGCGGCCCTGCCGCCGGAGGACAGCGCGCTCGCCGCGGAGGTCGCCGCGAGCGAGCCGCTGCCGGGAACGGGCCCGTCCGAGGCGCCGGATCCCACGCTGCTGGCCGATGCGCCCGAAGCGCCGACCGGCGGCGGCACCGTCAGCTACAGCGCGGCGCCACCCCCGGTCGAGACGCTGCCACCGCAGGCGGCCGCCGGGCTCGCGGAACTCAGCGTCGATCTGCACATCTACGCCACCGATCCCGCAAAGCGCGCGGTGTTCATCAACGGCCGCCGCTACACCGAGGGCATGGCGCTCGCGGAAGGGCCGATGGTCGAGGAAATCACCCGCGACGGCGTCGTGATCAATCACCGCGGGCAGCGTTTCATGCTGCCGCGACTTTGAGCGCCGCCCGCTTCCACGCATGAATGCCGCCGTCCTGCCCGCCGTCGCGCTGAGCGGCACCGAGCTCGCCAACGCGCTGCGCGCCGGCATCCACCGGCTGATTTCGCGCGAGGAGGTCATCAACAAGATCAACGTCTTCCCGGTGCCCGACGGCGACACCGGCACCAATCTCGCGCTCACGCTGCAGGCCGTGCTGACGGCGCTGCGCAAGGCCGGCGACGCGCACGCGGGCCAGACGCTGACCCGCGTCGCGGACGCGGCGCTGGACGGGGCGCGCGGCAACTCCGGCGCCATCCTCGCGCAGTTCCTGCTGGGCGTCGGCGACCGCGCCGGGCACCTGGCGGAACTGACCGCCGCGGGCTTCGCGGACGCGGTGGGCGGCGGCGCCGTCTACGCGCGCGAGTCGCTGGCGGAACCGCGCGAGGGCACGATCCTGACCGTGCTGTCCGATTTCGCGCGCGCGGTCGAGCGCGCGGTGCAGGGCGGCGTGCGCGATTTCCGCCCGCTGTTCCGCGATGCGCTGGAAGCCGCGCGGCGCTCGCTCGAGGCGACCCGCGAGCAGCTCGACATGCTGCGCCGCGCGAACGTCGTGGACGCCGGCGCGCTCGGCTTCGTCGAACTGGTCGCCGGCATGAGCGAGTACTTCGAGACCGGGGTCGTGCCCGCGGCCGACGACCTGATCGAGATCCTGCGCGACGACGAGGCGGCGGCCGGCACCGAGCAGGACCTCGCGCACCGCTGGTGCACCGAATGCACGATCAACGGCCAGGGCATCGACCGGCGCCGGCTGCGCGAGGAGGCCTGCGCGCTCGGTTCCAGCCTGGTGGTCGCCGGCACGCAGAGCAAGGTGCGCCTGCACCTGCACCTGAACGAGCCGGCGCTGCTGTTCGAGCTCGCGGCACGCTATGGCGCGGTCACGGGAGAGAAGGCCGACGACATGCAGCGCCAGCAGGAAATGGCGCACCACGAGTCGCGCCGCCAGGTCGCGGTCGTCACCGACTCGGCGGCGGACCTGCCGGAGTCCGTGCTCGAGGCGCTCGACATCCACGTCGTGCCGGTGCGCGTGCACTTCGGCACGCAGAGCTACCTCGACAAGGTCGGCATGACGCCCGAGCAGTTCTTCGCGGAGCTGGCGCGCAACCCGCAGCACCCGAAGACCTCGCAGCCGCCGCCCGGCGACTTCCGGCGCGCCTTCGAGTTCCTCGGCTCCCACTACCGGGCGGTGGTCTACGTCGGGCTGACCGCGCGCGTCAGCGGCACCTACCAGAGCGCGGAGACCGCGGCCGGGCGCGCGCGGGCGCGCGCGCGCATCCTGACGCTGGACTCCGGCACCGCTGCGCTCGGCCAGGGCCTGGTGGCGATGCGCGCGGCCGAGGTCGCGGCCGCCGGCGGCGACGCGGAGGCGGTGCTGGCCGCCGCCCGGGAAGCGCGCGGGCGCACGCACACCTGGGGCTGCCTGGTGACGCTCGAGTTCGCGGTGCGCGGCGGGCGCGTGCCGCGCTGGGCGGGTCGCATCGCGGATTTCCTGCGCGTCACGCCGATCCTCGCGGTGCGCGCCGACGGCAATGTCGGCGTCGGCGGCGCACTCATCGGCAGGCGCAATCCCTACCGGCGCTTCGGCCGCTTCGTACGGCGACGGATGGATCCGTCGAAGCGCTGGCGCATCGGCATCTCGCATGCGAACGCGCCGGAAGGCGCGGCGCTGGTGCGCGACGCGATCGTCGCGGGGCTCCAGGACCCGGAACTGCTGCCCGTCATCCCGCTCGGCACCGCGCTCGGCGTGCACGGCGGGCCGGGCTGCGTCGTGGTTGCGGTGCAGGAAATCGACTAGCGCCGGCTGCGCCGCCAGAGCGCGAAGTACACGGCCAGGTTCACCGCCATCACGAACGTGCCCAGCACCAGCTGGACGCCGCGCGTGAGTCCCGCCGGGTAGATCAGCGGCAGCAGGTAGTGCGCGATGAAGCCGCCCGGGTAGCCGGATTCGCCGCCCATGACCCGCAGCCACTTCTCGAGCGGCGTCAGCGGGCAGATCCAGCCGAAGAATTCGATCGCCGCGCCCCACAGCACGACCGGCACGTGCAGCCAGGCGAGCCGGGGCCAGCGCAGCACCAGCAGTCCGCCCAGCACGACGAACAGGATGAAGGCGAGGTGCACGACCAGCACCGCATCGGCGAGGATGCGCCAGGTCATGCGTCGCGCAGCATCCGGCGCAGCAGCAGCCAGCCCGCCGCGCCCGCGACCAGCGAGCCGGAGAGGATGCCGATGCGCTCGAGGCCCAGATAATCGCCGCCACCCTGCTCGAAGGCCAGCGAGGCAATGAACAGGCTCATCGTGAAACCGATGCCGCACAGCAGCGAAGCGCCCGCGAGCGGCCCCCAGCCGACGCCCCCCGGCAGCGTCGCGAGCCTCAGGCGCACGGCCAGCCAGGAGAGCGCGAGGATGCCGACCGGCTTGCCGATCACGAGCCCGCCGACGATGCCGAGCGACACGGGATGCAGCAGCTGGCCCGCGCTGAGGCCCGCGAGCGGCACGCCAGCATTCGCGAACGCAAACAGCGGCAGCACGCCGAACGCCACCCAGGGATGCAGCGCACGCTCGAACTCGTGCAGCGGCGAGGACGCGCCCGGCCCCGGCGGCCGCAGCGGCACGAACCAGGCGAGCAGGAAGCCGGCAAGCGTCGCATGCACGCCGGACTTCAGCAGCGCGAACCAGAGCGGGACGCCGACCAGCACGTACGCGGCGCGGCGCGCCACGCCCGCGCGGTTCAGCGCCCAGAGCAGGAGCAGCAGCCCGCCCGCTATCGAGAGGGCCGTGACCGACAGGGCGGAGGTGTAGAACGCCGCAATGATGATCACGGCGCCGACGTCGTCGAAGATCGCCACCGACAGCAGGAATGCCTTGAGTGCCGGCGGCACGCGATCGCCGAGCAGCATCAGCACGCCGAGCGCGAAGGCGATGTCGGTCGCGGACGGGATTGCCCATCCCTTGAGCGCCGCCGCGTCTCCCCAGTTCAGCCAGACATAGATCGCGGCCGGCGCCGCCATGCCGCCCACGGCCGCGAACAGCGGCAGCGCCGCGTCACGCAGGCTCGCGAGTTCGCCCTCCACCACTTCACGCTTCAGTTCGAGGCCGACCAGCAGGAAGAAGACGGCCATCAGGCCGTCGTTGATCCACAGGATCAGCGGCTTGGCAATGCCGAGCGCGCCGATGCTGACCTGCACCGGCAGGTTGATGAACCCGGCGTAGCCCGCGGCGAGCGGCGAGTTCGCCACCAGCATGGCGAGCACTGCCGCGCCCACGAGCACGAGGCCGCCGGCCGCCTCGAGCCGCAGGAAGTCCTGCAGCGACTCGAGCGCGCGGCGGATCAGCGCCTCGGTACGGGGCAGCATCGTCCTGCCGGCGCCCGCGGCCCTAGGGCTGCGCCGGCGCCACTACGGCCGGAAGCTTCTCCGCGCTCCAGCGCAACCAGTCGCCTTCCAGGTGGTAGAGCCGCGTGAAGCCGGCCTCGCGCAGCGCGTCGAGGGCCAGCTCGGAGCGCCGGCCGCTGCGGCAGTAGACCACGACGTCCCGCTCGCGCGCGTCGCCGAGTTCCGCCAGCCGCGCCGCAATCTCCGTGTGCGGGATGTTGCGTGCGCCCACGACGTGCCCCGCGGCAAATTCCTCGGCTGTGCGCACGTCGAGCACGACCAGCGACCGGTCGCCCCAGGCGAGCCGCTCGACCAGCGCCTGCGGCGCAATGGTCGCGTCGTCGCCGGCGAGCGCCGGCGGCGCGGTGACCAGCGCGAGCAATGCCGCGAGCGCGAGGGCGTGGCGCACGTCAGGCCTCGAGAACGAAGGTCACCCGCAGCCGCACGCGGTAGTTCGTGATCTTGCCGTCCTTGATCGACACCTCCTGGTCCGCGATCCAGGCGCCGGTGACGTTCTTGAGCGTCTTGCTGGCGCGCTGGATGCCGCGACGGATGGCCTCGTCGAAGCCCTTGTCGGAGGTGGAGGTGATTTCGGTGACTTTGGCGACCGTCATGGCGTTCTCCTTGGCTGCATTCCGCGGGAATTCACCCTCGATGATGATACCCCTACGGGCGGCGCCCGCGGGGCGGTTATGATCGGCCGATTATCGGCGCAGCCCTCGCGCCCGGAGAATAGGTATGTTCCGCAGGCTCAGCGGTGCGATGTTGCGCGGCCTGGTCGTGGTGCTGCCGATCGGGCTCACCGTGTGGCTGCTGTGGTGGCTCGGCAGTTCCGCCGAGTCGCTGCTGCGCCAGCCGATCCTGCTGTTGCTGCCGGAGCAGTACTACGTGCCCGGCATGGGCATCGTCGCGGGGCTCGCGCTGCTGCTCGCGGCCGGCACGATGGTCAACGCCATGATCGTGCGGCAGGTGCTGGCCTCCTGGGAGGCGTTCCTGGACCGCATCCCGGTCGTCAAGACGATCTACGGGGCGTTCCGCGATTTCACCAAGCTGCTGCCCGCGGGCGGCAAGCGCAGCGACCTCAAGCGCGTGGTGCTCGCGTCATTCGGCGAGGCGCGGCTCATCGGCTTCGTCACGCGCGACGACGCCTCGGAGCTCGGCATCGTCCCGCGCTCCGATGACCTCGTCGCCGTGTATTTCCCGATGAGCTACCAGATTGGCGGCTACACCGTACTGCTGCCGCGCGACCGTATCGCGCCGCTCGACATGTCGGTCGAAACGGCCATGCGCCTCGTGCTCACCGGCGGCCTCTCCGGCGGGCATTGAAAAAAGGTGTCAGGCATCTTTTTGGCGGTGCAGAAAAGGTGCCTGACACCTTTTCGTGTTACTTCTCGATCTTGGTGATCTTGGAGCCTTCGAAGGTCAGGTTGTACATCAGGCCCTTGTTCGAAAAGATGAAGCCGATGATCGGCTTCTTCGCGGTCTCGGTGTCGATCTGGCCGCCGGCGCCCAGCGTCGCGAGCGCGACGCCGCCGTCCACGCCCGCCTTCCAGCCCTCGCTCTTGCGGAACTTGTCGAGTCCGCTTTGCGTCATGAACAGGATCACCTGGCTCTTCTGCTGCACGCCGAGCTGGAAGCCGATCGAGCCGGAGGCGATGTTGTAGTAGGCCACTGTGCGCCCGCCCACCAGCAGCGCGCCCTCACCGTACTCCGCGCCGATGCCGATGCCGCCCTTGAGCACCTTCGGGAACACCAGGATGCCCGCCGCACGGCCGGCCAGCTCCTTCGCGGCGCTCGAGTGCTTGTACAGCTCGGTGGTCGCCTGGCGCACCTCGGCGTCGAGCTCTTCCTTGGAAGGGTTCACCGCGTTGGCGCTGGCGCTCACCAGCAGGGCAGCGGCCAGCAGCGACTGCAAGATCCGGATCATGGGGACCTCCTGTGCCGAAAAGGTGCCTGACACCTTTTTCAGGCGAAGGCGGCGCGCGGGCGGTGCGGGCGGGATTTCGGCTTCTGCTTGTCGGAGTAGAGCAGTTCGACGTGGCGGATGCCGGAGGTGCAGCGCGCCACGCGCTTGACCGCCTGCACGAGACGCAGCAACAGGTTGTACTTCGCGTGCGGGCCGCCGGCGGCATAGGCCTCGGCCACCACCAGGTGCAGCACGGTGATCCGCTCGAAGCTGTCGCGCACGTAGAGGATCAACCCGACCGGGCGCGAGACCTTGCCGTCACGCTCCAGCGCGAACAGGCATTGCGCCTCGGAAGGGCCGCCGACGCGTACACGCAACGCATTTCCGTCATTCGCGATTTCCGGCGGCCCATACCGGTCGATGGCCGTGACGATGCCCTTCCGGACGCGGTCCTGGCGGCCATTGAAAAACAGCAGGGCCTCGAGCTGGTGGTGATGCTCGGTCGGCAGGCTCGAAACGAATGTCACCTGTCGCGTAATGCCAGTCTCTCCAGGGGCAGCAGGCCCAGCCCTGCAGGGCCGGAACACCATACTTGGCCTTTTGACCACCTGTCGAGGTTCACATAGTTCCGTGAAAATCGAACAAATAGCCGCCGGTGTAGCGCGCCAGCAACGACCAGGCACCCCCTCCGACCCCCCTGGTGGGGGTTTCTCGCAAGTACCGGACCCTGTGGGGATTTTCGAAGTCCGTCACGCGGGCCGAGCCTGAAACGCGACCTGTGTCTCGTTCGCCACGACGCGTTTTGTCAAAGATTGCCCTTACCTGACGGTTGCAGGCAGAGGTGCCCGCGCCGGGGCATTTTTGCGCGAGTCGTGGCCCGTGGAATCCATGAAGAAAGAGTTCGAAGACACGATCATCATCGATTACACGGACGTGCTTCCGGGCGATGACGCGCCCGATCCGCTCGCACCAGAAGATCTGGAGAAGCAGGCGAAGGCGGCGGCGCGAGACGCACCGCTTTCACTCGAGCCGACGCCTCCTCCGCCCGCACCACCCGCGCCGCCAGTCCTGCAGCC
>DATBMQ010000066.1:0-1503 GCA_036554765.1 Steroidobacteraceae bacterium
CCACGCGGAACGACAGGCTGTCCTGCAGCCCCGACAGCAGCGCCTTCCAGGGCACCGGCGCGGGGCGCGGCCGCGGCAGCTTGGCGAAGCGCGCATAGCCGTCGATGAACACGGCCAGGTGCGAGGCGCGCTCCTCGATCGTCGAGAACACCCGCGCGAGCCGTTCCGCGTCGGGCGAGCCCGCGAGCGCCTGGCCGGAATGCGCGAGCGAGGTGATGGGCGCGAGCGAGTTGTTGAGCTCGTGCGCGATCACGCGGATGACCTTCTTCCAGATCGCCACTTCCTGCGCGGCCATCTCGCGCGTGAGCTGCTTGAACAGCAGCAGGCGGTGCGGCTGGCTGTTCAGCGTGAATGGCCGGTGGCTGACGTGGAAGACCTCCGCCTCGCCGCCGACCTCGACCGTGAACAGCGTGTCCACGCCGCTCTCGACCGCCTCGCGCAGCGGCGCCGGCGCCTGTGCCAGCAGGCCGCCGAAGGCCAGCCCCTCGAGCTTGCGGCCCGCGGCGAACAGTTGCCGCGCGGCGATGTTGGCGAACACGATCGCATCGTTGGCGTTCGTCAGCACCAGCGCGAGCGGCGTGGTCTGCACCACCGTGTCGAGCAGGAGTTCGCGCTGGTACAGGTCGAGCCGCTCCTGGCGCAGCCGCTCGCCGAGCGAGTTGTACTCGCGCGTGAGGTCGCCGACCTCGTCGCCGGTCGAGGCCGTCACGCTGACGCTGAAGTCGCGGTCCTTGAGGCTGCTGATGCCGTCGGTCACGGCGCGGATGGAACGGCCCCAGCGCTCCAGTGCCCGGCCCGTGAGCCAGATCGCGGGCGGCAGCGTGACCAGCAGCGCGGCCGAACCGGCCAGCAGCCAGGAGTCGAACCAGCGGTCCAGGGCGAGCGTCGCCGCCACCACGATCACCGCGGTGGCGACGACGACCAGTGCGACGCGGCCGGCCAGCGACCGGCGCGCGCGCGGCCTGCCGGACATCAGCTCTGGGTCGCGGACGTCCGGCCGGGATCGACCGGGGACTTGAGTCCGAGCTTCTCCATGCGCCGATAGAGTGCCTGACGCGACAGGCCGAGGTCACGCGCGGCATGCGCGACCACCCCGTCGGCGAGCAGCAGCGCGCGCTCGATCGTCGCGCGATCCACGTTGGAGCCGTCCGCGGGCTCCGGCGCGATCGGCAGCGCCAGCGCCTTCGCCGTCACCACGGGCTCGACGGACAGCAGGCAGGCGCGATGCACGGCGTTGCGCAGTTCGCGCACGTTCCCGGGCCATTGGTAGCGCACCAGGGCACGCAGCGCGTCGGCCGAGAACGAGAACCCGGGCTCGAGGAAGTGCCGGGCGAGCGGCAGGATGTCGTCCTGGCGCGCGGCCAGCGGCGGCACCTCGAGCTCGATCACGTTCAGGCGGTAGAACAGGTCCTCGCGGAAGCGGCCCTCGCGGATCAGCAGCGGCAGGTTCGCGTTGGTCGCCCCGATCACGCGCGCCCTGGTGCGCCGCGTGACGTTCGAGCC
>DATBMQ010000077.1:0-16723 GCA_036554765.1 Steroidobacteraceae bacterium
TGTCGTGATCTCGCGCAGCAAGTAGCGCTTGGCTGCCGTCGACATGAATGCGGTGCCGTCTCCGGAGCAGTCGCAGGCTCCGGAAGCGGCCGCCGGCGCGGCGAAGCCCGCCGCCATCAATCCACTGGAGCTCATCGCCGCCCTGCGCTCGGCCGGAAAGCCGCTGTTCGCCCAGCTCGCGCTGCACGGCCAGCTGCTGCGCATCGAACTGGCCGAGGAAAGAAGCCGGCTGCTGCAGATGGTGGTCGTGGCGCTGCTGTGTTTCATCGCCCTGCTGTGCGCCATGATCCTCGCCGGGGTCGTCGCGCTGGCGTTCGCCTGGGATACGCCGTACCGGATTCCCGCCGCGATCGCGGTCGTGGGGGTCTTCGTGCTGGTGACCGGTCTGGCCCTGTGGCGACTGCGCGTCCTGGCGGCGCGCGGCCGTCAGTCCTTCGCGGCCACGCGCGAGGAGATCGCCGCGGACCTCGCCTTGCTGAGGAGCAGGATGTGACGCCCCGCAAGGCTGCCCCGCTGGTCGAACAGCGTCAGGCGCTGCGGCTGCGGATGCAGGCACAGCGCGAGCTGATCGCGCTCCGGCTCGGCCCGCCTCCCGTCAGGAGCGAAGGCGGTCCGCGCAGCATGACGATGCGGTTCCTCGCCCGTCGGCCAGGCCTGGCGGCAAGGCTGCTGGCGGGCCTGGCCACGCTCGTGGTCGGCCTGCGCTATTACCGGTCGGTGAGAAGGGCCCTGGCGCTGGCCAGGGCTGTGCGGGTCGCGGCCGGCTGACTCCGTCGCCACCGCAGCCGTTCGTATCAGAGCGGCCCCGAATCCTTCTTGGCGCCGCCCTCGCGCCGCAGCACCCGGTCGTAGGCATCCCCAAACAGCACCTCGAAGCCGACGGTCGCCCCGACGCAGGCCTTGCAACGGTCGGACGGCAGCGGCCCGTCCGCCCAGAACAGCGCGGCGCCGAACTCGAAGAACAGCCATTCGCGCGCCATCGAGCGGCGGTGCGTCACGCGCAGGCCGTAGAGGTCCGGCTGCGTGGCATCCGACTCGCCGCGCACGCTGACCTCGTAGCGCATCGCGCGCCGGTAGTCGATCGCCTGGTAGAGCGCGACCCGCGTGCGCCAGCGCACGCCGTCGGTCTCCTCCGACACGCGAAACGAGTTGCCCCAGCGCAGCAGCCAGTCGCGGCCCAGCACGCGGTCGAGGTCGAAGGCCTGCGTCACGCCAAAGCCCTCGTCGTTCTCGACGAATGCAGTCGTGCGCAGCGTCAGCAGCAGCTGCTCGCCGAGATAGACGTAGTGCCGGTAGCGCGCATTGAAGTACGGGTTGAGCGGTGACTCGAGCTTGACGCCGGCGCCGAGGTCGAAGCGGCTGTCGCGGTCGCGCAGCACGCGGTAGCCGATGCCGGCGAACCACTCCGCCGGGTCGTCGTCGGAGAAGGCGCCCGCGACCGGGCCGACGTCGGCGATCTCGTCGGCGACGTACTCGTCGCGGTCGGCGCGGCCGATGGTCGCGCTGAAGCGCTCACTCAGTGCCGGCAGCGCGACGCTGGCGCGGAAGCGACCGTCCAGCTCGAATTGCTCCTGCTCGTTCCAGCCGAGCGCCAGCGCGGCGCGGCCATTGGTCTCGTCCTCGCCCTCGGCGTATTCGTGCTCACCTCCGAACAGCCGGTCAACGAAGCGCGCGGTGCTGCAGACCCCGCGCTGCAGGCCGGCGCGCATGGCGTCCAGGCGCCTGGCGTCCGGCTGCGGCTCGCCGCGGCAGCCACCGGTCCCGGTGTCGCCGGCGGCGGGTTCCGTGGAGGCCGGCTGCGGCGCCGCCCCGGATGCCAGCGGCGCTGCGGGCAGGAGCAGGACCAGCAGGAACGCCAGTGGCCGGAGCGCACCCGCCATCATCAGGCCGGGCGGCCGCGCCCGATCGCGTCGAAGAAGTGCCTGCGGCACAGCGGCAGGTAGCGCTCGTTGCCGCCGATCTCGACCTGCTCGCCGGCGCGCTCGACCGTGCCGTCGGGGCCAACGCGCACGACCATGGTCGCCTTGCGGCCACAGTGGCAGATGGTCTTGAGCTCCGACAGCTCGTCCGCAATCGCGAGCAGGCGCGCGCTGCCGGGGAACAGCTCGCCGCGAAAATCGGTCCGCAGGCCGTAGCAGAGCACCGGGACCGAGAGCCGGTCCACGACCGCGGCGAGCTGCTCGACCTGCGCGGGTGTCAGGAACTGCGCCTCGTCCAGCAGCACGCAGCTGACCGCCCGCCGCGCGTGCTCGCCCGCGATCTCCTCGTAGAGATCGGAGCCCGTCGCGAAATGCCGCGCCTCGCTCGACAGGCCGATGCGCGAATGCACTCGCCCGCCGCCGCGCTGGTCGAACTGCGCCGTGAAGACCAGCGTATGCATCCCGCGCTCGCGGTAATTGTGGCTCGACTGCAGCAGGGACGTGGACTTCCCCGCGTTCATCGTCGAGTAGTAGAAATAGAGTTTCGCCACCCGCGCGCATTATGGCCCATGATGTCGGCGTGGGCGATCAGGGGTGGTTCGTCGTCGTCAATCCCGCCTCGGGCGGCGGCGCCGCGCGCAGGTACTGGCCCCGCCTCGCGCGTGAACTCGCGGATCGGGGCCTGCGCTTCCGCGCCTCCGAGTCGGAATCACCCGGCCATGCCTGTGCGCTCGCGCGCGATGCAGTCGAATCCGGCGCCACGCGCCTGCTCGCGGTCGGTGGCGACGGCACCCTGCACGAACTGGTGAACGGGCTGCGCGCGCAGCAGCGCGTGCCGCCGGCGGACGTCACGGTGGCGGTGGCGCCGCAGGGCAGCGGCAACGACTGGGCCCGCGCCCACCGCATGCCGCGGGATCCCGCGCAGCTCGCCGACGCAATGGCGGCGGGCCGCGCGCGCCGCGTGGATCTCGGGCTGGCGACCTGCGCCGCTCCCGGCGGCCGGACGCACCGGGTGGCGTTCCACAACGCCGCCGGCGCCGGCCTCGACGCCGCCGTCGTGCGCGCGACCTCCGCGCGCGGACCGCGCGCGCCGGCCTACGCGATCGCGCTGCTGCGTGCGCTCGCGCGCTTTCGCGCGCCGCTGTTCACCGTCACGGCCGCGGGCGAACGCCGCGAGGCGCGCTGCCTCACGGCCATCGCCGCCATCGGGCCAGACTGCGGCGGCGGCATGCGACTCGCGCCGGGCGCGCGACTGGATGACGGCGCCTTCGAGCTCGTCACGGTCGCGAACCTCCCGCTGCTGCGAGCCCTGGCGCTCACACCCGGCCTGTGGAGCGGCAGGTCGGCGGCGGACCCCGCGTTTCGCACGACCCGCTGCCCGGCGGCGCGGATCGCGGCCAGCCCGGACTGCGACGTGGAGGCGGACGGGCAACTGGTCGGCTGCACGCCACTCGAGGTGGAGATGGTCCCGGGCGGGCTCAGCGCCCTCGACTGCCGCCCTGTCCAACCGGCGGTTTGACGGCGCCGGGCTGACGGCGCAGCCTGTGGGGCGCGGTCACGCCACAGGGAGGCTTTCGCCATGTCCCCACGCTGCAATGCCCGCCGGCTGGCGCCCGGCCTGCTGCTCGCGATCGGGATCTCCGCCTGCATGAGCGCGCCGCAACAACCGGATCCGCCTGCCGTCACCGGCACGCCGGCGGATCCGGTGGTCGCGGCGCAGGCGCCGGCGCCGCCCGCCAACCCCTACCCCGGCATGACCCCGCGCACCGCCCCGGACGGCAGCACCGTTTACTGCAGGAAAGAGGTCGCCACGGGCGAGCGGATCGCGAAGGAACGCTGCTACAGCGAGTACGCGATGCGCCAGCTCGAGGCGCAGCGCCGGGATTTCGAGAAGTCGCGCGAAACCTCGGCTTACGGCACCAGCGGCGGGCCGCGCTGAGCGCGGCCATTCCGGTTCAGCGCAGCGACTGCAGGATCTTCGCCAGCGAACCCGCCCCCGGGCACAGGCGCTCGTAGGGCACCGCGTTCAGCGCCTGCTCCGAGGTCGCCTGGCGGCCGTGGAAGTCGCCGCGCGATTCATCCACGTAGATGAGTCCGGTCACGTACTCGTTGCGCAACGCGCGTTCCTGCACGTAGGCGGCCGCGCGCGTGCGATCGGTCGGTTCGTAATCCGGGTCGAGCTTGCGCAGCACGACCTGGCTGCCGTCGTGCATCGGCACCGCCACGGTCTCGCCCGGCAGGTACTGCACCCGGATCTCCTGCTGCGGCGCGACGTAATCGGCCGCAACCGGCGTCTCCGAGTGCCCGCGCACGTAGGCGTAGCTCTTGGTCGAGCCCTCGTGGTCGTTGAAGGTCACGCAGGGCGACAGCACGTCGATCATCGCGAATCCCGTGTGTGCCAGCCCCGCCTTGATCAGCGGCACGAGCTGCTCCTTGTCGCCCGAGAAGCTGCGCGCCACGAACGAGGCGCCGAGCGCCAGCGCCAGCAGCACCGGGTCGATCGGCTGGTCCTCGTTGGCGACGCCTTTCTTGGACTTCGACCCGACGTCGGCCGAGGCGGAAAACTGGCCCTTGGTCAGGCCGTACACGCCGTTGTTCTCCAGGATGTAGACCATGTCGACGTTGCGCCGGATCGCGTGCGCGAGCTGGCCCACGCCGATCGACAGCGAGTCGCCGTCGCCCGACACGCCGATGTAGCGCAGGTGGCGGTTGGCGGCGCTGGCGCCGGTCGCGACCGACGGCATGCGCCCGTGCACGGAGTTGAAGCCGTGGCCGCCCGCCACGAAGTAGGCCGTGGTCTTGGAGGAACAGCCGATCCCGGAGAGCTTGACCACGCTCTGCGGCGGCAGCGCGAGCTCGAAGCAGGCCTGCACGATCGCGGCCGTCACCGAGTCGTGGCCGCAGCCGGCGCACAGCGTCGACATGCCGCCCTCGTAATCGCGCCGGTTCAGGCCGAGCTCGTTGCGCGGCAGGCCCGGGTTGGCGACCTTCGGCTTGGCGATGTAGCTCATGCGGCGACTCCCCGGTCGAGCGCGCGGTTGACGCCCTCGACGATGCAGGCGGCGGACATCGGCAGTCCGTCGTAGTGCAGGATCGAGCGCAGCTTCTGCTTGTCGACGCCGGTCTCGAGCGTCAGCAAGGCGCGCAGCTGCGCGTCGCGGTTCTGCTCGACCACGAACACCGTCTGGTGGGCCGCCAGGAATTCCTCGACTTCGGCACCGAACGGGAAGGCGCGCACGCGCAGGTAGTCGATCGCGAGCCCGGAACGGCGCAGCGCCGCCAGCGCTTCCCGCACCGGCCCGTCGGAGGAGCCGATGGCGAGGATCGCGACGGCCGACCCGCGGCCGTCCGCGACCGCCGGCGGCACCAGCTTCTTGGCGGTGTCGAACTTGCGCACCAGCCGGTCGAGCACCTCCTGGTACTCGGCCGAATCCTCGGTGTAGCCGCCGTACTTGCTGTGGCCGGAGCCGCGGGTAAAGTACGACGCCTTGGGGCTGACGCCGGGCAGCGTGCGGTACGGGATGCCGTCGCCGTCCGGGTCCATGTAGCGCTGGAATTTCGGCAGCGCCTCGACCTGCTCGCGGGTCAGCACCTTGCCGCGATCCGGCCGGTACGCGTCGTCCCAGCGGAAGTCCGGCGTCATCCAGTCGTTCATGCCGATGTCGAGGTCGAGCAGCACGAACACCGGCGTCTGCAGCCGCTCGGCCAGGTCGAAGGCCTGCACCGCCATCGTGAAGCACTCCTCCGGCGAGTCCGGGAACAGCAGCACGTGGCGCGTGTCGCCGTGGCTCGCGTAGGCGCAGGACAGCAGGTCGCACTGCTGGGTGCGCGTCGGCATGCCGGTCGAGGGTCCGACGCGCTGCACGTCGAAGATGACGGCCGGCACCTCGGAGTAGTAGGCGAGTCCGATGAATTCCTGCATCAGCGAGATGCCGGGTCCCGAGGTCGGCGTAAAGGCGCGCGCACCGTTCCACATGGCGCCGATCACGACGCCGATCGCGGCCAGTTCGTCCTCGGCCTGCACCACGACGTAGTCGCGCCGGCCGGTCTTCGGGTCGGTGCGGTGGCGCGCGCAGAACGAGCGGAACGCGTCCATCAGCGAGGTGGACGGCGTGATCGGGTACCAGGCGCCGACCGTCGCCCCGGCATAGACGCAGCCGAGCGCGGCGGCAGTGTTGCCGTCGATCATGACGTGGCCCTTCGTGGCGTCCATGCGCCCGACGCGCGTCGCGAGCGGGCAGTCGAAGTGCTCCTTCGCATGGCGATAGCCGATCTCGATCGCCTTCATGTTCGAGTCCACCAGCGCCGGCTTCTTCGCGAAGGTCTCGGCGAGCAGGCCGCGGATCACCTCGAGGTCGAGGTCGATCAGGGCCGCGAGCGTGCCCGCGTACATGATGTTCTTCATCAGCGTGCGGGCCCTGGCGCCCTCGAAGTGCTCGTTGCACAGCTGCGCGAACGGCACGCCGAAGGTGCGGATGTCGTCGCGCGCCAGCAGGCTGCTGCGGGGCCAGGTGGAGTCGAACAGCAGGCAGCCGCCCGGGACCACCTCGCGCACGTCGCGCGCATAGGTCTCGGCGTTCATGGCGACCATGATGTCCACGTGCCCGGCGCGCGCGCGCCAGCCCTCGCGCGTGACGCGGATCTCGTACCAGGTCGGCAGCCCCTGGATGTTCGACGGGAAGAAGTTCTTGCCGACCACGGGCACGCCCATGCGGAAGATCGCCTTCATGACCAGCGCGTTCGCGCTCGCCGAGCCCGAGCCGTTGACGTTGGCGAACTTGACGGTGAAGTCGTTTACGCGCGGCGCGGCGTTCTTGTGGCGCTCGGGCATGGGGCCTCGTCTTCGGCGTGGGGAATCCTGATCCAGGACTTCTGCATGTCCCAGGCGTCGGTCGGACAGCGCTCCGCGCACAGGCCGCAGTGCACGCACAGGTCCTCGTCCTTGACCATCACGCGCGCGGTCTGTTTCAGCGGCTCCGACACGAACAGCGGCTGGTCCGGGTTGCGGCGCGGCGCCTTCAGGCGCGCGACCACCTCCGCCTCCTCGCCGTTCGCGGTGATCGTGAGGCAGTCGGTCGGGCAGATGTCGATGCAGGCGTCGCACTCGATGCAGAGGCTGGCGTGGAACACGGTCTGGATGTCGCAGTTCAGGCAGCGCCCGACCTCCTCCGCCGCGCGGTCCGCGTCGAAGCCGAGCTCGACCTCGATGTTGAGCTTGCGGAAGCGCTCCTTGAGGCTCACGTGCGGCACCAGCCGCCGCGCCGCGGCGTCGTAGTCGTTCTTGTACGACCACTCGTTCATGCCGACCTTGCGGCTCTGCAGGTTGACGCCGCGCGGCATGCGCGCGGTCAGCGGCTCGCCGTGGCAGTGCCTGTGGATCGAGATCGCGGCCTGGTGCCCGTGCTCGACCGCCCAGATGATGTTCTTCGGCCCGAACGCCGCGTCGCCGCCGAAGAACACGCCGGGGCGCGTGGACTCGAAGGTGGCCGGGTCGACCTTCGGCACGTCCCACTGGTCGAACTCGATGCCGAGGTCGCGCTCGACCCAGGGGAAGGCGTTCTCCTGGCCGATCGCGAGGATCACGTCGTCGCAGGGAATGAAGACTTCCCCGAGCACGCGCTGGCCGCGGATCGCGTCGCCCGCCATGTCGTACTCGAGCTGCTCGAAGGTCATGCCCTTGAGCCTGCCGCCCTCGACGACGAAGGCCTTGGGCGCATGGTTGACGACGATCTCGACGTTCTCCTCCTCCGCGTCCTCGAGCTCCCACTCGGAGGCCTTGAAGAAGCCGCGGGGCTTGCGCGCCATCACCTTCACGCTCTTCGCGCCCAGCCGCAGCGAGGTCCGGCAGCAGTCCATCGCGGTGTTGCCGACGCCGATGATCAGCACCCGCTCGCCGATCGACTCGACGTGCCCGAACGCGACCGATTCGAGCCAGGCGATGCCGATGTGGATGCGGTCGGTGTCGTGGCGGCCCGGCAGCGGCAGCTCCTTGCCGCGCGGCGCGCCCGTGCCGACGAATACCGCGTCGAAGCCGCCGCCCTCGAGCAGCTGGCGCATGCTCTTCACCGGCGTGTCCAGCAGCAGCTGCGCGCCCATGCCGGTGACGTAGCCGATCTCCTCGTCGAGCACCTGCGCCGGCAGTCGGAACGCCGGGATGTTGGTGCGCATCAGCCCGCCGGGGACCGCGTACTGCTCGAAGATCACGACCTCGTAGCCGATCGGCAGCAGGTCGTTCGCGACCGTCAGCGACGCCGGGCCGGCGCCGATGCAGGCGACGCGCCTGCCGTTGCCCTGCGCCGGCGCCTTCGGCAGCCGCGGCGTGATGTCGTCGCGCAGGTCGGCGGCCACGCGCTTCAGGCGGCAGATGGCGACCGGTTTCTCCTCCACCCGGCCGCGCCGGCAGGCGGGCTCGCAGGGCCGGTCGCAGACGCGCCCGAGGATGCCCGGGAACACGTTCGACTCGCGGTTCACGATGTAGGCGTCCGAGTACCGCCCCTGGGCGATCAGGCGGATGTACTCGGGAACGTCGGTATGGGCCGGGCAGGCCCACTGGCAGTCCACCACCTTGTGGTAGTAGTCGGGGTCGCTCGTGTCGGTCGGCTTCATGCCCGGTTCGGTCCCGTCAATGGCGGCCGGTCAGTATACCGGCCGCGTGACCAGCTCCGCGATGCGGGTCGCCGTCTCGAGCGCCCGCAACCCGTCCTCGCCGGAGACCACCGGGCGGGTCCCTGCGCGGATGGCGGTCACGAACGCCTCGATCTCGGCCAGCAGCGCGTCGCCCTGCTCGAAACTGCGCTCCTCGACCGCGACCGCGGGCATCGCGCCCTGCGCGATCACGTCCGGGCGGCGGACCTGGGTCAGCAGCTTCTGCTGCAGGTCGATCGAGAGGTAGCTGTCGGCCTGGAACACGCGCAGTTTCCGCTCCGACTTCATGCTGATGCGGCTGGCCGTGACGTCGGCGACGCAGCCGTTCTCGAAGCGGATGCGGGCGTTCGCGATGTCGATCTCGTCGGTGAACACCGGCGCGCCGATGGCATCGATCGAGGCGATCGGCGACTGCACGATGTGCTCGATCAGGTCGATGTCGTGGATCATGAGGTCGAGCACCACGCTGACGTCGGTGCCGCGCGCCTTGAAGGGCGCGAGCCGGTTGGACTCGATGAAACGCGGCTTCCTGAGCTCGCCCGCGACCGCGACGATGACGGGATTGAAGCGCTCGAGGTGGCCGACCTGCAGCACCTTGCGGTTGGCGGCCGCGAGCGCGATGAGTTCGCGCGCCTCAGGGGCGGTCGTGGTGATCGGCTTTTCCACCAGCACGTGGGCGCCGGCCAGCAGGAAGTCCCGTGCGATCGGGTGATGCAGCGCGGTCGGGGTCGCGACGCTCACCGCGTCGACGCGCCCGAGCAGCTCGCGGTGGTCGGCATGCACCGGCACACCGAGCTCGGCGGCGAGCGACGCGCGCGCCTCGGGCGACGGGTCCGCGATCCCCGCCAGCGTGCAGCCGGCGAGGGCCGCATACTTCTGGGCATGGAATCGGCCAAGGTAGCCGGCGCCGACGACGGCGCAGCGCAATGGGGACATTTGCACGCAGTATAGCGGCGGCTTGCCGCGCCGCGGCCATCCGGGTCAGACTGCCGCGATGGCGATCCGCAATCCCTTCGACCGATGGTTCGCGGGCCTGCCGCCATTCTGGCGCCGGGAACTCGGGTTCCTGGCGCTGCTGTTCGGATTCGGGCTGCTGGTCATGCCGTTCCTGATCTACCTCGCGGGCGTGCTGACGCTCGGCCCCTACGAGGGCGGCCTGCTGGCATTCCTCGGCTCGCTGTTCGTGGCGTTCTTCACGGCGACCACGTCGGCCTGGCTGCTCGTGTTCGGGCCCTACCTGCTGTTCACGGCCATCCGCCTGCTGACGCGGCCGCTGCGGCGCCGCGCCTGAGCCGCGTCACTCGGCGGCGCGGCTCGCGGCGCTCGCCGCGCGCGCCGCCCGGAACTCGTTGCCCTCGTACCATTCCGGCCAGCTGGCGGAATTCGCCACGCGCGCGCCGACCTCGAACAGCAGCCGCAGGTCCTCGATCGAGCCGCTGACGTCCCAGGAGGGCTGGTACTCGTCGCTCGGCTTGTGGTAGCGCTCGGCGTAGTACTGGTCGTAGAGACGCAACCCCGTGCCCGGCGGCTGGTCGCGCAGGTCGGTGCCCGACTTGACGTACAGCGCCGGGACCCCGGCCTTGGCGAAGTTGAAATGATCCGAGCGATAGAAGTACCCGGCTTCCGAACGGCGGTCGGGCGCCAGCACGCGGCCCTGCTTCTTTGCGGCGGCGGCCAGCAGGTCCTCGAGCTGGCTGGCGCCGAAGCCGATGACCTCGATGTCCTTCGCGCGCCCGAGCGGGATGTGCGCGTCGATGTTGATGACGGCCGCGGTCTTCTCGAGCGGCACCAGCGGATGCGCGGCGTAGTGCTCGGAGCCGATCAGGCCGCTCTCCTCAGCCGTTACCGCGAGGAACAGGACCGAGCGTCCCGGCCCCGGCACCAGGTCGCGGAAGCCGCGCGCGATCGTCAGGATCGCGGCGACGCCCGTGGCGTTGTCCACCGCGCCGTTGTAGATGCGGTCGCCCTCCCCCGATTCCGCGACGCCGAGATGGTCCCAGTGCGCGATGTAGACCACGTACTCGTCGGGCCGCTCCTTGCCCGGCATCACCGCCGCCAGGTTCGGCGAGCGCGTGCGCCGGATCGAGTTCTTCACGCCGCCGTTCGCGGTCACACCGAGCGGCACCGGCTTGAAGCCGCGCTGCACCGCCGCGGCCGACAAGGCGTCGAGGTCCTGCCCGGCGATCTCCATCAACTGGCGCGCACGGTCCCTGGTGATCCACCCCTCGAGCGCCGTGCGGCCGGCATTGCCATCCGCGGATTCGGCATAGAACTGCGGCCCGCTCCAGCCGTTGCGCACCACGCTCCAGTCGTAAGCGGCTGGCGCGGTGTCGTGGATGATGATCGCCGCCGCCGCCCCCTGGCGCGCGGCCTCCTCGAACTTGTAGGTCCAGCGGCCGTGGTAGGTCATGGCCTTGCCGCGAAACAGCGCTTCCTCGCCGGTGACGAAGCCCGGGTCGTTGACCAGGATCAACGCGGTCTTGCCGCGCATGTCGATGCCCGCATAATCGTTCCAGCCGTATTCCGGCGCCACGATGCCGTAGCCGACGAACACGACCTCGCTGCCGGTGATCGAGGACCCGGGTTGCACGCGGCGCGTGCCGATCACCATGTCGTCGCCATGCGCGAGTGTCATGCCGCCGGCACCCTTGTGGAAGGAAAGGTGGTGTTCGGACGCGGTGATCTCCACCAATGGCACGTCCTGGCGGAAATTGCCGCCGGCCGCCGGTTGCAGGCCGAGATCCAGCAACTCCTTCTCGAGATATTCCACCGTACGCTGCTCACCAGGCGTCCCTGGCGCGCGGCCCTGGAGATCGTCCGCGGACAGGCTCGCGATGTACGACCGGTACGAGGTCTCGTCAACCGCGGCGGCGGCGCGCTCCAGCGCCTTGTCGGCGGCCTTGCAGCCGGCCAACGCGACGGCCACCCCCGCGGCCGCGACCAACAGGACCCGGAAGGGAACGGCAAGGCGCATCATGGATTCCTCGCAGACATGGTCTTGGGTTCAGGCGACGGATGCAGGCCAGTAGTAGTAGCCAAGGAGCAGCAGCGCCAGCCACATCGCCCCTTGCGCCAGCCAGCGCCAGGGGCGGCCACGCTGGACTCCGACGAAGGCCAGGGCGGCGGCCACCGCCAGCAGGCCGAAAAGTCCGGCCGCTGCCAGCAGGCCCGGGTACTCGCGGCCGATCGCGGGCTGGCCACCGGCGGTCAGGGCGAATATGACAACCACCAGCACCAGCACCAGGGCGATCGACGCCGCCGAGCCCAGCACCACGCCGGTCAGGAAGCCGAGCGGACCCACCAGGACGCCCCTCCGGGCGGCGTGACGCGGGCACTTGAACCGCGAGCCTGTCGCCCCTAGCCTGTAATCAACAGCTTGGGCCCGGCGCGGGCCCCGCGAGGAGTGTAGCAGCCGATGACCGCCTGGTTGAGGTCGACCCTGTCCCCGAAGCTGCGCCTGCTGATTGCGGCGCTGGCGGCAGCCTGCGTCCTCGCGCTGGTCGGCTCGGGCGCGCACCGCGCCCCGCTCGCCCCTGCCCTGGCTGCTTCCGGCGACCTCGCACCGAGCGACCGCCACCGGCGCGTGATGCGCCTGGTGTCCGAGGTCGTCGAGCGCCAGCACTACCGGCAGGCGGCGCTGGACGACGACATGTCGGCGCAGATCTACGAGCGCTACCTCGAGGCGCTGGACGGCAGCCGCAGCTACCTGCTCGCCTCCGACATCGCGGAATTCGAGCGCCTGCGCCATGAACTCGACGACGCCATCGGCGACGCGGACGCCGGCCCGGCATTCGAGATCTTCGCGCGCTACCGCGAGCGCAACCGCGAGGTGCTGCGCCACGCGATCGCGCTGCTCGACGTCGAGCCGGATTTCACGCTGGACGAGTCCTTCCGCTTCGACCGCAGCGAGGAGGGCTGGCCCGCGTCGGAGGCCGAACTGAAGGAGCTCTGGCGCAAGCGCGTGAAGAACGACGGGCTGTCGCTGGTGCTGGCCGGCAAGCCCTGGCCCGAGGCCGCGGACATCCTGCGCAAGCGCTACGAGCGCGTGGCCAAGCGGGTCGAGCAGATCACAGCCGACGACGTGTTCGAGACCTTCATGAATGCGTACTCGCACGTCTACGACCCGCACTCGAACTACCTGTCGCCGCGCAATTCCGAGGAATACAACATCGCGATGAGCCTGTCCTACGAGGGCATCGGCGCCTCGCTGCAGCTGGTCGACGACCACGTCACGATCATGAATGTGCTGCCGGGCGGCTCGGCCGCAGCCTCGACCGACGTCAAGGTCGGCGACCGCATCACCGCGGTCGGCCAGGGCGAAGCGGGGCCGCTGACCGACGTGGTCGGCTGGCGGCTCGACGACGTGGTGCAGCTGATCCGCGGACCGGTGAATTCCACGGTGCGGCTGCAGATCCTGCCGGCCGGCGCCAACCCGGGCTCGCAGGAAGCGCAGATCGCGCTCAAGCGCTCGAAGATCACGCTGGAGGCGCAGGCGGCGAAGAAGGAGGTCCACACCCTGCAACGCGGGGACCGCGCGCTGCGGGTCGGCGTGATCTCGGTGCCGAGCTTCTACCAGGACTTCCAGGCGCGGGTGGCCGGGGAGCCGGAATACCGCAGCACCACGCGCGACGTGCGCCGGCTGATCGAGGAACTGCGCGCCGAGGACATCGACTCGCTGGTTGTGGACCTGCGCGACAACGGCGGCGGCCACCTGTCGGAGGCCACCAGCCTGGTCGGCCTGTTCGTCGAGCGCGGCCCGGTGGTGCAGCTGCGCGAGACCGGCGGGCGCATCGAGGTGCTGGACGATCCGGAACCGGGAGTGGCCTGGAGCGGCCCGCTGGTGGTGCTGGTCAACCGGGCGAGCGCCTCGGCATCGGAGATCTTCGCCGGGGCGATCCAGGACTACCAGCGCGGGCTGGTGGTCGGCCAGCAGACCTACGGCAAGGGCTCGGTGCAGAACCTCTATCCGCTGGACCGCTACGCGCTCGGCCCGAAGGCCGGCTTCGGCCAGCTGACGGTGACGATCGGCAAGTATTACCGTGTGACCGGCGACAGCACCCAGCACCGCGGCGTGGAACCGGACATCACCCTGCCCTCGCTGCTGTCCACCGAGGACGTCGGCGAGAGCACCCGCGACAGCGCCCTGCCCTGGGATCGCATCAATGCCGCGCGCTTCACGCCGGAGCCAGCGGAGGCGCCTGTCATTTCCCTGCTGTCGAAAGTGCACGAGCGGCGCATCGCCAACAACCCCGACTTCGTGGCGCTCATGGCCGACGTCGAGGCGCTCGAGCGCCTGCGCAGCCAGCGCGAGATCTCGCTGAACCTGGAGCAGCGCCGTGCCGAACGCGACGCCGAGGATGCCGAGCGCCTGGCGCGCGAGAATGCGCGGCGCGTGGCGCGCGGACTGGAGCCGCTGGCGGACATCGGTGCGCTCGACGCTGCCGAGGCGCCGGACGCGGTACTCGACGAGGCCGTCGAGATTGCCGCCGACGCTGCCGAATTGCCGAAAACGGCCGACCCCTCCCGACTCAGCTGATCCCTGGCCACCGGTGGATGATTGTCGTTTTAATTCAATCATTTACATAACATCGCATTCATTTGGTGTTATACTTGACTACAACACTATGAGACCGTAACATAGGCGCCAGTTGATCGGCAGGAGCCCGACCGTGAAGCGCATGAAAGCCCGCACCGCGACCCTCCCCTCCCTGAATGCGCGCCTCGCGTTGATCGCGCTGGCGCTCGCCACCGGCCTGGTGCTGGCGGCCTGCGGCAAGGCCAATGGCGACAGCGCCGGCAAGGAGGCCAAGGACGAGGTTCCGGCGGTGCCGGTCGAAGTGGCCGCGACCAGGCGCGCCGAGATGGCCGCGATCTACAGCGGGACCGCACCCATCGAGTCCGAGCGCAAGGCGTTCGTGATGCCGAAGGTCAAGGGCGAGATCCGCGCGGTGCTCGCCGACGAGGGCCAGCGCGTGCGCGAGGGCCAGACGCTCGCGCGTCTCGACGGCGACCAGCTGCGGCTCGAGGTGGCGCTCTACGAGGCGACCATGCGCAAGCTCGAGCGCGACTACGCGCGCAACGTCGAACTGCAGGGCAAGGGCCTGATCAGCGCCACCGCCATCGACAACCTCAAGTACGAACTGGAAGCGGCCAAGGCCAACTGGGACCTGGCGCGCCTGCAGCTGTCCTACACCGAGATCCGTTCGCCGATCAGCGGCACCGTCACGCAGCGCCTCGACGTGGTCAAGGTCGGCAACACGGTCACGCCGGTCGGCGGCGTCATCGAGAGCGCGGATTCGTCGCTGTTCGTGGTCGAGGACCTCGACTCGCTGATGCTGCGCGTCAACGTGCCGGAGCGCGAGCTGGCCAAGCTCTCGGTCGGCCAGCCGGCCGAATTGTCCTTCGACGCCGTGCCGGGCCGCAGCTTCGCGGGCCAGGTCGCGCTGATCAGCCCTTACATCGACGCGCAGACCGCGACCTTTCCGGTCCGCATCCGCGTGACCGAGACCGGCGGCCTGCTGCGTCCGGGGATGTTCGCGCGCGTCGCGATCGTGTACGAGCGCAAGCCCGACGCGCTGCAGATCCCGCGCACCGCGCTGCTCGACGGCGACGGCCCGCCCAAGGTGTTCGTGGTCGAGGGCGGCAAGGCCGCGGAGCGCACCGTGGAACTCGGCCTCTCCAATGGGGCGATGATCGAGGTCGTGTCGGGCCTCAAGGACGGCGAGCAGGTCGTGGTCGTCGGCCACGGCGCGGTCAAGCCCGGCGCCGCGGTGCGCATCGTCAACACGCCCGCGCGCCCCGCGGCCCGGCAGCAGCCGGCCCCGGTCGCGGCCGGCTGATCCCGGCTGCCGGCCATGCAGATCGTCGAATTCGCCACGCGGCGGCGCGTCACCATCCTGATGGTGACGGTCGCCGTGGTCCTGTTCGGCTTCGTGTCGTTGTCGCGCCTGAAGCTGAACCTGCTGCCCGATCTCTCCTACCCCACGCTGACCGTGCGCACCGACCTGCCGGGCGCCGCGCCGCTCGAGCTCGAGACGCTGATCGCGCGCCCGATCGAGGAGTCGGTCGGCATCATCCGCAACGTGCGCGAAGTGCGCTCGGTGTCGCGTGCCGGCCAGGCCGATGTGATCCTCGAATTCGCCTGGGGCACGGATATGGACCTGGCGGGCATCGACGTGCGCGAGAAGATCGACCTGCTGCAGCTGCCGATCGAGGCCAGCCGACCGATCCTGCTGCGCTTCGATCCCTCGACCGAGCCGGTCATGCGACTCGCGTTCGTGGACAGCGACGAGTTCGCGAAATCGAGCCCGGGCGAGGCGGGATCGGTCGAGCGGCTGAAGTCGCTGCGGCGTTTTGCCGACGACCGGCTGAAGGCCGACCTCGAATCCGTGGACGGATCGGCCGCGGTCAAGGTCAGCGGCGGCTACGAGGACGAGATCCAGGTGTTCGTGGACCAGGAGAAGCTGGCCCAGCTCAACCTGTCGATCGAGCACGTCGCCCGGCGCCTGCGGGAGGAGAACGTCAACCTCTCGGGCGGGCGGCTCGAGCAGGGCACCCAGCGCTTCCTGGTGCGCACGCTGAACGAATTCTCGACAGTGCAGGAGATGGCGGACGCGATCATCGCCAACGTGGATGGCAGGCCCGTCTACCTGCGCGATGTCGCGACCGTGACCAGCGGTTTCAAGGACCGCGAGGCGATCACGCGGCTCGACGGACGTGAATCGGTCGAGCTCGCCATCTACAAGGAGGGCGACGCCAACACGGTGCAGCTGGCCGAGGGCCTGCGCGCTCGAATCGAAGAACTCGGCAAGTCGCTGCCGGCGGGCAGCGAGCTGAAGCTGGTCTACGACCAGTCACGCTTCATCTCCTCGGCCATCGGCGAGGTGCGCGACGCCGCGATCATCGGCGGACTGCTCGCGATCCTGGTGCTGTACCTGTTCCTGCGCGACGCGCGCGCGACGCTGATCATCGGCCTCGCGATCCCGGTGTCGGTGATCGGCACGTTCATGCTGATGCACCTGTTCGACCTGTCGCTCAACATCATGTCGCTGGGCGGCATTGCGCTCGCGGTCGGCATGCTGGTGGACAACGCCGTGGTGGTGCTCGAGAACGTCGTGCGCCATCGCGAAGAGGGCAAGACCCGCGTCGAAGCCGCGCGC
>DATBMQ010000099.1:0-1691 GCA_036554765.1 Steroidobacteraceae bacterium
CCGCAGGCGCAAAACTATTTCGTCGTGCCCTGGAGCGAGTGGCAGGCTGCCGTCGAGAAGCGCCCTGCAGCGACCCTTCTGCTGCCCGAGCGCAGCGCGACCATCCCGATGGGCGACGCGGGCGAAGCCTCGTTCACCGCCACCGACGTTCCCGGATCCGGGCAGGCCCCGACGACCGGCCCGGCACAGGTCGTGGAGCTGAAATGGCGAACAGGCGGCGGGGAGCAACACGCGACCTATCTCGCGCAGGCGGGAAGCATCGAGCCCCGCTACCTGCGCACGCTCGGCACCGATACCTTCCTGACGGGCGCGGCGGTCGGATTCCTGACCGGGCTGTTCACAGGCCGGGCGCTGCGCCGACGCTGGCTCGCACGATAGAATTCATCATGTCCCTGATCCGCCCCTTTGCCGGCCTGCGCCCGGCGCCCGGCCGCGCCGCCGAGGTCATCGCGCCTCCGTACGACGTGCTCTCCAGCGCGGAGGCGCGCGCGCGCGCCGCTGGCAAGCCCTGGAGCTTCCTGCACATCTCCAAGCCGGAGATCGATCTCCCGGCAGGTACCGATCCCTACGCGCCCCAGGTCTACGCCAAGGCCGCCGAGAACCTGAAACTCATGGTGAGCAAGGGAATACTCGTCCGCGATCCGGCGCCCTGCTACTACGTGTACCGCCTGGTCATGGGCAAGCATGCGCAGACCGGCCTCGTTGCGGCAGCCTCGATCGCGGAATATGAGTCGAACCGCATCCGCAAGCACGAGCACACGCAGGCGGACAAGGAGACCGACCGCGTGCGCCAGATCGACGCGCTGAACGCCCAGACCGGCCCGGTCATGGTCGCCTACCCCGCGGCGCCCGCGGTGGATGACATCCTGGCCCGCTGCTCGGCGGGAGCGCCTGACGCGGACGCCACTGCCGAGGGCGGCATCCGCCATTCACTGTGGGTGGTGCGCGACGCCGATATCCAGGCGCGGCTGACCCGGGCCTTCGATGCCCTTCCGGCGCTCTACATCGCCGATGGGCACCATCGCTCGGCCGCGGCCGCGCGCGTCGCCGCCGCGCGCCGGGCGGCCAACCCGCGCCACAGCGGGGTGGAAAGCTACAACTGGTTCCTGACGGTGATCTTCCCGCACCACCAGCTGCAGATCCTCGACTACAACCGCGTCGTCGCCGGCCTGAACGGCATGGACGCGGAGACGTTCCTGGCGCGCCTGCGGGAGCGCTTTTCCGTCGAACGGAGTCCCAAGCCCGTGAAGCCGGCGCGGCCCGGAGAATTCGGCCTGTACCTGGCCGGCCAGTGGTATCGCCTGGCCATCCACGGGCACCTCATCCCCGCCGACGACCCCGTGGCCCGGCTCGACGCCAGGCTGCTCTCCGACCATCTGCTCGGCCCGGTTCTCGGCATCACCGACCTGCGCCGCGACAAGCGCATCGACTACGTCGGCGGCATCCGCGGCCTGGGAGAGCTGGAGCAGCGCGTGAACAGCGGCGAGATGACCGCCGCCTTCTCGCTATTTCCCACGTCGATGGAGGACACCATGGCGGTCGCCGAAGCCCGCAAGGAGATGCCGACGAAGTCTACCTGGTTCGAGCCCAAGCTCGCGGACGGGCTCGTGTCGCACGTGCTGGATTGAATCAGGCGCGAACGACGTTCGTTGGATTGCCGGCGAGGAAGTTCTCGGCATTCTCGATCGCGG
>DATBMQ010000185.1:0-2003 GCA_036554765.1 Steroidobacteraceae bacterium
GCATGCGGCGGTGCGCGAGTGCGCGGTCATCGGCGCCCAGGACCCGGAGCGCGGCACGGTCGTGAAGGCCTGTGTCGTGCTGGCGCCGGGGAGGGCGGCGAGCCCGGAACTGGTCAAGGAGCTGCAGGACTTCGTCAAGCAACGCATCGCGCCCTACAAGTACCCGCGCGTGATCGAGTTCATGGACGCGCTGCCCAAGACCGCCACCGGCAAGCTGCAGCGCAAAGCCCTCCGTAAATAGGGACGTTTCCCAAAAAGGTGCCTGCCTCCTTTTTGGCACCGCCAAAAAGGAGGCAGGCACCTTTTTGTGACGCAAATACTTGACAGTTAAACTATTTAGGTCTGTACTTCGCAGCCTCATGGACCAGCCGGCATGAAGCGCATCGTATGCCTGGGCGGCGGGCCGGCGGGGCTGTACGCCGCCATCCTCTACCGCAAGGCGCTGCCGCGCGCGCGCGTCGAGGTCTACGAGCGCAACCGCCCGGACGACACCTTCGGCTGGGGCGTGGTGTTCTCGGACCGCACCATGGACGGCTTCCGCGCCGCCGACGCGCCCTCGCACGCCGCCATCACCGGCGGCTTCCACCACTGGGACGACATCGACGTCCACTACCGCGGCACGGTCACGACCACCACCGGGCACGGCTTCTGCGGCATCGAGCGCAAGCGCCTGCTGCAGATCCTGCAGGAGCGGGGCGCGGAACTCGGCGTCCAGCACACCTTCCAGCACGAAGTCGAGGACGACGCGGCCTTCGCGGATGCCGACCTGGTCGTCGCCGCCGACGGCGTCAACAGCCGCACGCGCAAGCGCCACGAGTCCGTATTCCAGCCCGACATCGACACGCGCGAGTGCCGCTACATCTGGCTGGGCACCGAGCAGCCGTTCCCGGCCTTCACCTTTGCCTTCGAGCAAACGGCGCACGGCTGGTTCCAGATCCACGCCTACCAGTTCAGCAAGACGCTCTCGACCGTCATCGTCGAGACGCGCGAGGAGACCTGGCGCGCCGCGGGCCTCGACCGCGCCGACCCGCAGCAGTCCGTCGCCTTCTGCGAGCAGCTCTTCGCAAGGCATCTCGGCGGCCGCCGCCTCATGAGCAACGCCGCGCACCTGCGCGGCTCCGCCTGGCTCAACTTCCAGCGCGTGCTGTGCAGGCGCTGGCATCACGGCAGGCTGGTGCTGATCGGCGACGCGGCCCACACCGCGCATTTCTCCATCGGCTCCGGCACCAAGCTCGCGATGGAAGACGCAATCGCGCTGGTCGCGCGCACCGCACAGGCTGCCGACGTCCCGCAGGCGCTCGCCGCCTACCAGGAGGAGCGGGAAACGGAGGCGCTCAAGCTGCAAAGCGCCGCGCGCAACCGCATGCGCTGGTTCGAGAGCGTCGCGCGCTACACCCGCATGGAGCCCTGGCAGTTCACCTACAGCCTGCTGACCGGCAGCCAGCGTATCGGCCACGCGAACCTGAGGCTGCGCGACGCCGGTTTCGTCGCCGGAGTCGAGCAGGAACTCGCGAAACGCGCAGGCGCGCCGTCTGCGCGCCCGCCGATGTTCCTGCCGTTCGAATGCCGCGGCATGAAGCTCGACAACCGCGTCGTGGTCTCGCCGATGGCGCAGTACTCGGCGACCGACGGCCTGCCCGGCGACTGGCACCTGGTGCACCTCGGTTCGCGCGCGGCGGGCGGCGCGGGGCTGGTGTTCACCGAGATGACCTGCGTGTCGGCCATCGGGCGCATCTCGCCCGGCTGCACCGGGCTCTGGAACACGGCCCAGCGCGAGGCCTGGCGGCGCATCGTGCGGTTCGTGCACGACCACAGCCGCGCGAAACTCTGCATGCAGCTCGGCCATTCCGGCCGCAAGGGCTCGACGCAGCTCGGCTGGGAACAGGACGATCACCCGCTGCCCGCGGGCAACTGGCAGACGATCGCGCCGTCGCCGCTGCCGTACCTCGACGGCATCAGCGCGCCGCCGCGCGCGATGACGCGCGCCGACATGGACGAGGTGC
>DATBMQ010000224.1:0-7610 GCA_036554765.1 Steroidobacteraceae bacterium
GCCCAGGTGGATGCCGCGGCCGATGCCGTAGGGCGCGGCGAGCGCCTCCAGCCTCTCGATGAGCGCGACCGGCGCGAGCGGCTCGCCGTCGAGCGAGCAGGGGACGCCGCGCTCGAACCCGACGACGGCGCGCCGCGGCTCACGCGGGTGCGTGAACGCCTCCTTCGACAGCACCCAGGCGGATTCCGGGATGCTGCCGGTGGAGGTCAGCGTCTCGCGGCCGCCGATGGTGACGCCCCAGAGGCCGCGGTTGGTCGAGTACGCGGCGCCATGCGGCGGCACGGGCAGCTTGCGCTGCTCGAGGTACGCGAGCTGCTCGGGCCGCTTGAAGGCGCGGTCGCGCACCGGCGCGAGGATCTCGAGCCCGGGGGCGAGCGTGCGCAGCGCCACCTCGAAGCGCACCTGGTCGTTGCCGGCCGCCGTGCAACCATGCGCGACGGTGCCGGTGCCGAGCTGCTTCGCCATCGCGGCAACCGTCTGGGCCTGGATCGAGCGCTCGGCGCCGACACACAGTGGGTAGAGGTTGCCGCGGCGCACGTTGCCCACCAGCAGCCACCGGAGGACGCGCTCGAAGTACTCGCGGCGCGCATCCACGAGGTGGTGGGCGACCGCGCCCAGCGCGCGGGCGCGTTCCGCGAGCTGGCGCGCGGCCACGTCGTCGATGCCGCCGGTGTTCACGGTGACCGTGACGACCGGGCGGCCACAGGTCTCCGCCAGCCAGGGCACGCAGAAGGACGTGTCCAGCCCGCCGGAGAATGCGAGCAGGATGGGCGCGGGCGCGCCCTGGCCGGATGGGGTCATGGCTTGGCTCAGGCTCGGAGCTTGTCGTTCAGCCGGGCGAGCACGCGCCGCTGCGCGGCGGCGCCCGTGGTCGCCACGAAGATGGTGTCGTCACCGGAGATCGTGCCGACCACGTCCGCCCAGTCGGCACGATCGAGCACGATCGCGACGCTCTGGGCGGCGCCCGCGGTGGTGCGGATCACGGTGAGGGAGGGGCCGGCGGGGCGGATGTCGCGGACGAAGGCGGCGACTGCGTCGAAGTCGTCGAGCGCGGGCGCGGACTCGTCCGGCAGCACGTAACGGTCGCCCTGCTTGGCGACGCCAAGCTCGCGCAGGTCGCGGCTCACGCTCGACTGGGTCGCGTGGTGGCCGGCCTTGCCGAGCAGGCGCACCAGGTCCTCCTGCCGCCCGACGGGCGCGTGGCCGATGATGCGCCGCAGCGCCGCGCGGCGCGCGAGCGTCGAATCGCCGTTGGGTCGTGGACGCGTGTGCATAAACTTGCACACATTGTGAATATTTATGCAGGCGCCGTCAAGCGGCGCGCCGCCGGCGCCGGCGCAGCAGCAGCACGAGCGCCAGCACCGCCAGCGCGAGCGCGGCCAGCGGCAGCAGCACGGCCGTCGCCGCGATCGCGACCGAGCCCGCCAGCTCGCCGGTCGCGTAGACCGGGTTGCCGGCGCCCGCGGTCGCCGCCGCCGTCTTGGCGCGGCCGATCGCGTTCAGCGCATGCCCCGCCGCCGTGACCGTGCCACCCGCGCCGACCGCCGCGGCCCAGCGCAGCCAGTCCGGCAGGCCGACCATCACGCCGGCCGCGGCCACGATGCCCGCGGCGATCGCGAGCGGCGCCCCGATGACGTCGAGGAAATGGTCCACGCCCGGCACGTAGTACGCGGCGACCTCGATGGCGGTGGCGGCCGCGAGCGCGATGAGCGCCGGCGGCTCGCCGAGCCAGCCAAAGCCTGCGGCCGGCTCGGCATACCCGAAGTGGAAGGCGAGTCCGGCGACGAGCAGCGGCACGAATGCGCGGAAGCCGGCGGCCGCGGCGAGCGCCAGCCCGGCCACGACCGACAGGACCACGCTCAGCGGCGCCGCTTCCACCCGCGTGCCTCGGCTTCCGCCGCGAGCGGGCGCGCGGCGCCCGCGTCGTACCACTCCTCGACCAGCCGGAACGCGATCGACTGCGGGAAGGGCAGCATGGTCCCGGTCGCCAGCTCCTCCCGGCCGAACCAGCGCGCGTCCTCGAGCTCGGCGTCGCCGAGCTTCACGTCCGTGGTCCGCGCCTCGGCGCGGAAGCCCAGCATCAGCGAGCGCGGGAAAGGCCAGGGCTGCGAGGACTGGTAACTCATCGCGCCGGTCTCGACGCCGGCCTCCTCCAGCACTTCGCGGCGCACGGCGTCCTCGAGGCTCTCGCCCGGCTCGACGAAGCCTGCGATGGTCGAGTAGCGGCCCGCGGGCCAGGCGGGCTGGCGCCCGAGCAGCACGCGATCGCCATGCGTCACCAGCACGATGACCGCGGGGTCCACGCGCGGGTAGAACTCGGTGCGGCAGTCCTCGCGCGTGCAGGTCATGACGCGGCCGTTGCGCTCCGGGCGCGTCGGCGCGCCGCAGCTGCCGCAGAAGCGGTGGCGGTGGCGGAAGGAGATCATCGCGCGTGCGTACGCGACCAGGCCTGCGTCGTCGTGCGTCAGCAGGCTCGCGGCGAGCCGCAGGTCCGCGAATTCCGCGCCGCCGTCCAGCGGCGGCGGCGCATCCGCCTCGATCTCGGTGGTGAACACGGCCAGGCCGCGGTATTCGCCGAGCAGGATCATGTCGTCGGTGCCGACGCCGGCGAGCGGCCCGCTGCCGACCGGCAGCAGGCAGGCGACGGGGGAGGGCTCCCGGATCACCGGGCAGCGCGATTTCCAGACCGGCACCAGGCGGGCCGAGCCGTCGGCGATCCAGCGCGCGACCGTACCGGCATCGGCCTGCGCGAACTTCAGCCGGTCGACATGCGGCCCGGCAAAGACGTTCGGCCGCTCCGATTCGGAACGCATGGATACCCGCGGGTCAGTGGCGATCCGGTCATTCTAGCAGTCGCCCACCGCGAGACCCGGCCTGGCGGGCGGGCGCGTGGAGGCGCAGAACTCGCAGACCTTGGGGCGCTCGGCGTAGCGCATCACGACCAGCAGGCTGCCGCAGCCCTCGCAGTCGTCGAGGCAGATCTCGTTCTGCTTCTCGAGCGAGCGCAGCAGGTGGCAGGCGTGCTCGAAGGAGATCTGGGGCTGGCGATGGAGGCTCAGGAAAGTCTCGTAGGCCTCGCAGAACCGCTCGCCCCAGTGCAGCTGCTCGACCGCACCCGGCGCGGCTCCCGCCTCGCGACGCAGCAGCCCGAGCATGCACAGCAGCGTCGCGAGCCCGGCCGCCTCGCGGCGGATCGCGGCGTTCCTCATGAACCAGGCGCTCTGGCGCGGGCTCTTGCCGCGCCGGCGGCGGACGTCGCGCCGGCCGGCGTCCGCGACGTAGGAGCGGTAGAGCTTGCGGATGCGGTCGTCGGTGAGGCCGGTCCAGCTGCGGATCGTGCGGGTGCGCGCCTCGTGGCGGATGAGCCGCAGCGCGAGGTCGAGCCGGAGCCGGTCGCGCGTGTAGCGGTCGTCGGTGATGCGCATGGGGGCTGCCTTGACGCGTCGCAGGAACTGGTATTATCGTACCAGCAACACCCAAGCCGGCCACAGAGCCGGCCGCAGGCCGAATGGCACGTCATCGGGGAGAAATGCCATGCACCCTCAGCAGCCGCTCGCGCTGGCTCCGCCGGCGGGTCCCGCGGAATGGTCCGAACGCTCCTTGCTCGACGCTTCGACGCGCAGGGCGCTCGGCTCCGTCAACCAGGCATTCCTGGGCCTGGCCTCCGACCTCGCCGAGGAAGGCCGGCTGAAGCTCATTGCCGGGCTGCCGGCGCGCGCGATCGACTCGCTGATCCACCCGGATGCGGGCGACCGCCTGTGCGAGCGGCTGCCGTACGCGCTGTTCGACCTGCGCTTCGGCGACGGCCCCTTCTGGGAAGGCGAGGCCGCCGCAGCGGGCGGCGTGCAGGATGCGCCGCCGGCGGCGGGCTGCGACGAGCGCCTGGTCGCATTCGCGCGCGCGGCGGTGATGCTCGCCTGGCACCTCGCGCAGACACGCCCGGCCGCGGCGCGGCTCGCATTCGGCACGTCCCCCGCGACGATCGCGGCGCTCGCGCGCCTGCCGGTGGCGGCGGTCGACCGTCTCGCCCGCCGCGTGGCGCCGGCGCTCGCCGCGCGCTTCGGTTCGCGCGCGCGGTTCTGGCTGCAGTTCGAGGGCTGCGCCGCGCACCCGGATGACCGCTCGGTGGACGAGCTGCAGCGGCTCGGGCTGCAGATCCAGGGTGCCGAGAGCGCGCGGCTGCAGGCGTTGCAGCGCAGGCCGCGGCGGGCCGCGAACGCCTGACCGCCCGCGCCGCGCTGCAGCGGCCCGGCCGTTCGGTTGCCGGGGAGCAGGCCGAAAGCTACGCTGCGCGCCTGTCCGCACGCATTCCACCGACTCCCCGGGGCTCCATGAAGGCGCTTTCGATCCGCGGCCTGACCAAGACCTATCGCAATGGCGTGCAGGCGCTGCACGGCATCGACCTCGACGTCGAGGAGGGCGACTTCTTCGCGCTGCTGGGGCCGAACGGCGCGGGCAAGACGACCGCGATCGGCATCGTCATGTCGCTGGTGACCAAGAGCGGCGGCACGGTCTCGGTGTTCGGCCACGACATCGACCGCGAACTGGACCTGGCGAAGTCCTGCATCGGCCTGGTGCCGCAGGAGATCAACTTCAACCAGTTCGAGAAGGTGTTCACGATCATCGTCAACCAGGCCGGCTTCTACGGCCTGCCGCGCCGGCTCGCGCTCGAGCGCGCGGAGCGGTACCTGCGCCAGCTGCAGCTCTGGGACAAGCGCGACTCCATCGCGCGTTCCCTGTCGGGCGGCATGAAGCGGCGGCTGATGATCGCACGGGCGCTGGTGCACGAGCCGCGCCTGCTGATCCTCGACGAGCCGACGGCGGGCGTGGACATCGAGATCCGGCGCAGCATGTGGGGCTTCCTGCGCATGATCAATGCGCAGGGCACGACCATCATCCTGACGACGCACTATCTCGAGGAGGCCGAGAGCCTGTGCCGCAACATCGCGATCATCGACGGCGGGCGCATCATCGAGAACGAAACCATGGCGGGAGTGATCCGCAAGCTCGCGCAGGAGACCTTCGTGCTGAACCTGCGTTCGGCGGTCGCGGCGCCGCCGCCGCTGCCGGGCTACGTCTCGCGCATGACCGACGACCACACCCTCGAGGTCGAGGTCACCAGGGAGCAGAGCCTGAACGACATCTTCGCGCGGCTCTCGCAGGGCGGCATCGAGGTCGTCAGCATGCGCAACAAGGTGAACCGGCTCGAGGAGCTGTTCATGCGCCTGGTCGAGAGCAAGGGCGCCGCCGGCGCGAGGACCGGCTGAGATGCAGAGCCCGGCGCCAGGCACGAAGTCGCTCGCCGCCATCCGGCGCGTCGGGTTCCAGACCATCATGCGCCGCGAATACGGGCGCATCATCCGCATCTGGGGCCAGACGCTGGTGCCGCCGGCGGTCACGGCGACGCTCTATTTCATCATCTTCGGCAGCCTGATCGGCCGGCGCATCGGGACCATGGGCGGCTACGACTACATGCAGTACATCGCGCCGGGCCTGATCATGATGGCGATCATCAGCAATTCCTACGGCAACGTGGTCTCGAGCTTCTTCGGCGCGAAGTTCGGCAAGCACATCGAGGAACTGCTGGTCGCGCCGCTGCCGAACTGGCTGATCGTGCTCGGCTACGTCTCGGGCGGCGTGATGCGCGGGCTCCTGGTCGGCGCGGTCGTCACCGTCGTGACGCTGTTCTTCACGCACATTCCGGTCGAGCACCCGCTGCTGGTGGCCGCCTCGGTGCTGCTGACCTCGGTCGTGTTCGCGCTCGGCGGCCTGTTCAACGCGATCTTCGCCAAGAACTTCGACCAGATCTCCTGGTTCCCGACCTTCGTGCTGACGCCGCTGATCTACCTCGGCGGGGTGTTCTATTCGGTGTCACTGCTGCCGGACTGGGCCCAGCGCCTGTCCTACGTGAACCCGATCCTCTACATGGTCAACGCGTTCCGGCACGGGTTCCTTGGCACCAGCGACGTCGACCTGCGCTTCGCCTTCCTGATCATGGCGGCGTTCGCCGCGGCCATGTTCGCCGTGGTGGTGACGCTCATGAACCGCGGCACCGGCATCCGCGAATAGGGGCCACGGCATGTGCGGGCGCTACGCATTCTTCTCGCCGGCCGAGGCCGTGCGGCGGACATTCGCGCTCGACGACGTGCCGGAGCTCGAGCCGCGCTACAACATCGCGCCGACCCAGGACGTCCCCGCGGTGCGCTCGGGCGAGGAGGGGCGCCGCGCATTCGCCATGCTGCACTGGGGACTGGTGCCCAAGTGGGCCAAGGAGAAGGCGATCGGCAACCGCATGATCAATGCGCGCGCCGAGACGCTGGCGGAGAAACCTTCCTTCCGCGACGCGTTCCGCAGGCGCCGCTGCCTCGTGGTCGCCGACGGCTGGTACGAGTGGCAGGTTGCGCCCGGCGGCAAGCAGCCGTGGTTCATCCGCATGAAGGACGCCCGACCATTTGCGTTCGCGGGGCTGTGGGAGCGCTGGAAGGATCCCGCGAACGCCTCGCTGCTCGAGTCCTGCACCATCGTGACGACCGATGCATCGGCCTCGATCCGGAAGATCCACGACCGCATGCCCTGCGTGCTGCCCGAGGCGCAATGGGACCGCTGGCTCGACACCGCCTACGCCGACACGGAGCAGCTGACGCAGCTGCTCGCGCCGTACGATCCGAAGGGGCTCGCATTCTGGCCGGTGAGCCGGCAGGTCAACGCGCCGAAGAACCAGGGCGCGAAGCTGATCGAGCAGGACCGCTCGATCGCGACCTGAGCGAAGCCGCCGGCGCGCGCGGCTACTTCTTCGTCCAGTCGCCGCCCGCGCGCTTGTAGTACCAGCCCGCGCGCGCGTTCGCGACCCAGCGCGAGGCGAAAGTGCTGCGGATGTCCGCTTCCCACTCGGGGTGGCCGTTGGCGGAGGCGATCTCGCGGTAGAGCGAATTGCGGTCGGCGTTATCGTCGCTGACCAGCTTGCGCACGCGGTTGCGGTCGGCGAGCGGCACGGCGTTGGCGTCGCGCAGCTCGACCAGCCCGTCCGAGGTCAGGCCGACGGCACCCGAGTCGAAGAACGGCTCGAGGTCGGCCGCGCGCGCCTTCATGGACGCGGTCAGCGCGCGGATCGCGGGGCTCGAGATGTCGATGTCGGCCTGCGCCTGCGCGGCGGGCACGACGAAATCCATCAGGCCAGTCACCGCCGCGGCCAACAGGCCGCGTTCCGGGGCGACGATCGATGTCTGCTCGTTGCCCTCCGGCTTCTTGGCCTCGTCCTTGCCCCAGATGTCCTCGATGATCCGGTCCGCCGCCTTCTCGGCCGCGGCCTCGGGGAAATAGACGTTGATCGTGACGCAGGCAGCGAGTGCCAGCGAGCCGGCGGCGATCCCGGCGGTAACCCAGCGAATCATGCGGATGCCTCCTTCGATTCCCGGCCTTTCGCGAGCCATGCTCGCGCACGGCGGCTGAATGCTCCCTGAACCGATTCTAGCGCACCGGTCGGCTCATTCGACGACGATGTCGGATTCGGTGATCCGGGCCAGCTGGCGCACGAGCCGGCTCCAGGCCACCCGCGACTGGTTGCCGATCACGTCGATGCGCGGCAGGCCGGAGCCCTTGACGATGTAGAA
>DATBMQ010000033.1:0-6150 GCA_036554765.1 Steroidobacteraceae bacterium
GCCGAACCGGCTGACCTATGCGGGCATCTCGGTGCTCGACCCGCAGCTCTTCGCCGGCTGCACGGCCGGGCAGTTTCCGCTGAAGCCGCTGCTCGACCGCGCGATGCAGGCCGGCAAGCTCAGCGGCCAGCGCCACCACGGCGCCTGGACCGACGTCGGCACGCCGGAACGCCTGGCCGCGCTCGACGCCGACCTGCGCCTCGGTCGCCTGCGGCACCCGGTACTGTCCTCTCCGGTCGGCTAGAATGGCCGCGACGCGCTACTACCAGTATCTCTCAAGTGACTGATTTTAAAGGCATAAAATTGAAGGTCGAGTCGCCGCGGCTGGCCAGCGGCGACAAGTACGTCACTCCGCAGGGCTTCACTGCGATCCGCGACGGCATCAAGCGGCAGGGCGAGGCCGGGCCGTTCAGGCCCGGCGCCAAGCCCCGCTGGCTGCGCGCGCCGATGCCGGCCGGCGCGCGCTTCGACGAGGTGCGCCGCACGGTGCGCGAGCACCGTCTCGCCACGGTGTGCGAGGAAGCGCATTGCCCGAACATCGGCGAGTGCTGGAATGCGGGCACGGCGACGCTGATGCTGATGGGATCGGTGTGCACGCGCGCCTGCCGCTTCTGTGCCGTGGACACCGGCAACCCGCGCGGCTGGCTGGACCCCGAGGAACCCGCGAATGCGGCGCACACCGTGGCGCTGATGGGCCTCGGCTACGTGGTGCTGACCTCGGTGAACCGCGATGACCTCCCCGATGGCGGCGCCGGCCACTTCGCCGCCTGCGTCCGCGCGATCAAGGCGGAATCGCCGCACACCGCGGTCGAGGCGCTGACGCCCGATTTCCAGGGCGTGCGCGTGGACGTCGAGACGGTCGTGGACTCGGGACTCGAGGTGTTCGCGCAGAATGTCGAGACGGTCGAGCGGCTCACGCACCCCGTGCGCGACCCGCGCGCCGGCTATCGCCAGACGCTCGAGGTGCTCGCCCACGCCAAGCGCCACCGCCCGCAGGTGCTGACCAAGACGAGCCTGATGCTCGGGCTCGGCGAAACCGCGCAGGAGCTGCTGGCGACGATGGACGACCTGCGCGCCATCGGCTGCGACCTGCTGACGCTCGGCCAGTACCTGCGGCCGACGATGAACCACCTGCCGGTCGAGCGCTTCGTGACGCCCGGGGAATTCGCCCGCTACCGCGAGGAGGCGCTGGCGCGGGGCTTTCGCGAATGCGTGTCCGGGCCGATGGTGCGCTCGAGCTACCGCGCCGAGCGCGCGCTGGCCGGCGACAACTGCGGGCTGTCCTGATGCATCCGTTCCCGCACCGCTACCAGGTCCAGGTGCGCGCGACGCCGGACGCGCCGCTCGCGCTCGGCGGGGAAGGGCTGCCCGCGCTGGAATCGCTGCCGCCCCCGCAATTCGACGGCCCGGGCGGCTACTGGTCGCCGGAGACGATGCTGGTTGCGGCGGTCGGCGACTGCGTGCTGCTCACGTTCCGCGCGATCGCGCGGGCCTCGAAATTCGAGTGGCGCGAGGCGTCGGCGGACGTGGAGGGGCTGCTCGAGCGGTTCGAGGGCAACAGCCGCTTCACGCAGGTCCGCACGCGCGTCCGCCTGGTCGTGCCGCCGGGCGCGGACGCCGCGCGCGCGCGCCTGCTGATGGAGAAAGCCGAGAAGGGCTGTCTGATCTCGAACTCGCTGACTGCGGCGCGGCACCTCGAGTGCGAGATCGTCGAGGGCGCATGAACGCGCGGGTGCGCTGGCTTGGACGCGTCGGCTACGAGCCGACCTGGCGCGCCATGCAGTCCTTTACCGATGCGCGCGGCGAGGCGACGCCCGACGAGGTCTGGTTCCTGGAGCACGACCGCGTCTTCACGCAGGGACTCAACGGCCGCGCCGAGCACGTGCTGGCGCCCGGCGACATCCCGGTGGTCGGCATCGACCGCGGCGGGCAGGTGACCTATCACGGGCCCGGGCAGCTGGTGGTCTATCCGCTCGTGGACCTGCGCCGGGCCGGGATCGGCGTGCGCGAGCTCGTGGTCGCGCTCGAGGGCGCGGTGATCGCGCTCGCCGCGGCCCACGGCATCGAGGCCGCGGGCCGCCGCGATGCGCCCGGCGTCTACGTGCACGGCCGCAAGCTGGCGAGCATCGGGCTGCGCATCCGTCGGGGCTGCAGCTACCACGGCCTTGCACTCAACGTGGACATGGACCTCGAGCCGTTCTCGCGCATCCATCCCTGCGGCATGGCGGGCCTCGCGATGACGCAGCTGAAGGAACAGGGCGCGGCGCTCGACCCGCGGCGCGCCGCCGGCGAGCTCGCGCCGCATCTCTGTGGTGCGCTGGGCCTCGCGTGGGACGGGGCCTGGCTCGCGGGGCTGGATCCGGCGTCGCCGCCTCAGAGCGCGACCAGCACGACGCCGCTGGCCGTCAGGTCCTGGTAGATCGCATCCAGCTGCGCACGGCTCTCGGCGCGTATCGTGTAGGTCAGCGCGAGGAAACGGCCCCCGCGGCTCGACCGTTCCGAAATCCGCTCGGGCGCCAGCGGCCCCGCATGGCGCTCGACGATCGCGAGCGTCAGCGTGCGGAACGATTCCGAGTCCCGGCCCATGACCTTGACCGGAAACTCGGCCGGGAACTGGAACAGCTCGTCGGACCCGCTCATGCCGGCAGCGCGGTCGAGAATTCCTGCCGGGTCGCGAGGAAATCCGCGTAGACCCTGTGGAACACCGGTCCCGGCCGGCCTGCGCCGACCGGGCGGCCGTCGAGGCGCGCGACCGCGCGGATGCCGCCGCCGGCGGAGGCGATGATGATCTCGTCGGCGCCGCGCAGTTCCGCCTCGCTGACCGGGCGGCGCTGGTCGGCGATGCCGGCGCGCGCGGCCAGTTCGTGCAGCACGCCGCGGGTGGTGCCCGGCAGGATCGCGTTGGTCTGCGGCGGGGTGAGCATGCGCCCCTGCACGACCACGTGGACGCTGCTGGTACTGCCCTCGGTCAGCCAGCCGCTGCGCAGCAGGATGCATTCCGTGGCGCCGGCGTCGGCCGCCTGCCAGCGGTGCAGGACGTTGCCGAGCAGCGACGTCGTCTTGATGTCGCAGCGCGCCCAGCGCAGGTCCTCGGCCGTCACCGCCTGCGTGCCGCCCTCGATCACGGCGGCGGGCTGCACCGGCAGCGGCGAGACGCAGGCGAACACGGTCGGGGGGGTGCCGGCGCGCGGCACGTGGTTGCGGTCGGGCTCGGCGCCGCGCGTGACCTGCACGTAGAGCAGCAGGTCGCCGCCGCCATTGCCGTGCACCAGCTTGCCGAAGGCCGCGAGCCAGCCGGCGCGGTCGAGCACGGGCGCCATGCGGATCTCGCGCAGGCTGCGGTCGAGCCGCTCGAGGTGCGCATCGAGCCGGTACGCGCGCCCGCCATACACCGGCAGCACCTCGTAGACGCCGTCGCCGAACAGGAAGCCGCGGTCGAGCGGCGAGACCTGCGCCTGCGCGAGTGGCAGCAGGCGACCGTTCAGCCAGACCAGCGGCAGCGGCACCGGCGATACCTCAGGCGAACCAGGACATGATCGTGTCCCAGATCCTGCGGAAGATGTTGCCGCGCGGGACTTCGGCGAGCGGCGAGAGCGGCGCCTCGGCGACCACCGCGCCGTCCACCAGCGCGCGCACCACCCCGGTGCGGTCCGAAACCGAGAGCGGCGCAAAGACCTTGGGGGCGAGCTCGACCGACAGCGTGGCCCTCTCGGCCTGCCCGCGCGGCAGCGTGACCCAGAGGTCCGCGGCGACGCCGACGGCGGCGCGGCCGCCGCGCGCCTTGTAGATGCGCTGCTCGGCGAGCGCCTCGCCCGCGGCCTTGAGGCGCCGCGTCTCGAAGAAGGAGAATCCGTAATTGAGCAGCGCCAGGCTCGCATCCTCGCGCGCCTTCATGCTCTCGGTGCCCATGACGACCGCCACCAGGCGCATGCCGTCGCGCCTGGCGGAGGACACCAGGCAGTAGCCGGCGGCCTCGGTCATGCCGGTCTTGACGCCGTCCACGCTCGGGTCGCGCGCCAGCAGGCCATTGCGGTTCGGCTGCGTGATGTTGTTCCAGGTGAATTCGCGCTGCGAATACCAGCGGTAGTAATCCGGGAACTCGCGGATGATCGCGCGCGTCAGGCGGGCGATGTCCGCGACCGTCATGCGGTGATCGGGACCGGGCAGGCCGGTCGAATTCTCGAAATGGCTGGCGCGCATGCCGAGCCGCTCGGCGTACTGGTTCATCAGCGCGGCAAAGGTCTCCTCGGTGCCGCCGACCGCCTCGGCCAGCGCGACGGTCGCGTCGTTGCCGCTCTGTACGATCATGCCCTGGATCAGGACCTCGACCGGCACGCGCGTGCCGACGTCCACGAAGGTGCGCGAGCCCTCGGACTTCCAGGCGCGCTCGCTGACCGGCACCGGCGTATCGAGCTTCAGCTTGCCGTCGCGCAGCGAGTGGAACACGGCGTAGGCCGTCATCAGCTTGGTGAGGCTCGCGGGCTCGACGCGCGCATCGGCATCGCGGCTCGCGAGCACGGCGCCGCTGTCCTGGTCCACCAGGATCCAGGCGGTGGCCGGCAGCGCGGGCGGCGGCGGCACGGGCGGCGCCTCGGCGCGCGCGGCGGCGGCCAGGCAGGTCAGCAGGACGGCGGGCAGCAATCGCATGGACACCTCTTATTCCGTTGCCAGACGCGGGGAATCGACGCCGGCCGCGCGCAGGCGCTCGGTCAGCCGGTCGAACTCTTCGACGCTGCCGACCGGACCGGCGCGCACGCGGAACAGGCGCCGGCCGTCCACGCGCACCTCGGCGACCGCGACGCCGGCGACGCCGGCCGCGCGCAGGCGACCGGCGAGCCGCCGGGCATTATCCTCCTCGGCGAAGGCGCCGGCCTGGGCGTAGAACTGACCAGCGGGCGCCGGCGTCTGCGCCGGCGGCGCGCCGGAAGCGAGGCTGCGCACCTCGACCAGCGCGGTGCCGCTGCCGATCATGCCGAGCTGCTCGGCTGCCGCGCGCGACAGGTCGATGACGCGGTTCTTCGCGAACGGTCCGCGGTCGTTCAGGCGCACGTCCACGCTGCGGCCGTT
Source organism: Steroidobacteraceae bacterium (assembly GCA_036554765.1). Classification (GTDB taxonomy): domain Bacteria; phylum Pseudomonadota; class Gammaproteobacteria; order Steroidobacterales; family Steroidobacteraceae; genus SCUD01. The sequence continues at coordinate 5,068 of DATBMQ010000033.1, forward strand.
CTGCAGGTTGGTGACGCGCACCCAGGTCGGCAGCGGCAGCGTCGGGTGCGCGCCCGTCATCGCATGCATGTCGTAGCTCTCGCCGGTCGCCGTGCGCTTGCCGTGGAAGTCCGGGCCGTACCAGGAGGCGACGCCCTGCTCGACGTAGCCCGCCGCGCTTTCGAGCACCACGTAGCGCCGCCCGGCGACCTCGTAGAACGGGGGATTGCCGTTCCTCGCCCGCGGCTCGTCGCGCGGCCCTGCGCCCGGGGCTTCCGGGCGCCGGGGCTGCGAGCCGCAGGCGGCGAGCGCCGCCAGCACGAGCAGCAGCAGGGGCAGGGCGCGGATCACGGCGCGGCGGGCAGCAGCGACTCGACGCGCCGGCCCAGGTCGTGCACCGCGAGCGCATACAGGACGCTGCGGTTGTAGCGGGTGATCACGCCGAAATTGTGGAAGCCGGCGCGCAGCTCGGGGCCCGACTCGCCGTCCACGCGCACGAACAGGGCGGGAGCGGAGCCCGGCAGCGTGGTGTCGAAGCGCAGCCCCGCGTCGCGCAACGCCTGCACCGTGGAATCGGGCGCGAGCTTGCCCGGCGTGAGCCCGTCCGCACGCGGGAACCAGAGCGCGGCGGGCTCGGCGACCGGCTCGTCGCGGCGCCAGCCGTGCTCGGCGAGGTAATTGGCGACGCTCGCGATCACGTCGTCCCAGCTGCCCCAGAGGTCGCGGCGGTCGTCGCCGTCGCCGTCCACCGCGAACGCGCGGTAGCTGCGCGGCATGAACTGCGCGGAGCCCATGGCCCCCGCGTAGGAGCCCTGCACGGTCGCCACGTCCACCTGCTCCTCGCGCACCAGCAGCAGGAACTGCTCGAGCTCGGCGCGGAAATAGGCGCTGCGCGGCGGGTAGTCGAAGGCGAGGGTCGCGAGCGCGTCCAGCACCCGGAAGCGGCCGGTGATGCGGCCGAAGAAGGTCTCGCAGCCGAGGATGCCGACGATGACGTGCTGCGCGACGCCGGTCGTGCGCGAGGCATCGGCCAGGCGGGCGCGGTGCTCGATCCAGAACTCGACCCCGGCGGCGATGCGCTCGGGGGTCAGGAAGTGCCGGCGG
>DATBMQ010000119.1:0-3210 GCA_036554765.1 Steroidobacteraceae bacterium
CGTCGTGGTCGCCTGGCGCTGGCTGGTGCAGGCGCAGGCTGCGCGGCGCTCACTGCCCGGCGCCGACCCGGCGACGCAGGAGTTCTGCCGCGGCAAGCTCGCCGCCTGCCGCTTCTTCTTCCGCTACGAACTGCCGAAGACGCGGCCCGCGCTCGAGCTGCTGCGCTCGCTCGACGACACCGCGATCACGATCCCCGACGCGGGTTTCTGATCAGGGCGTGAACGCCCGGTATTCCATGCCGAGGTCGCGCGCGACTGCCTCGTGCGTGATCGCGCCCTCATGCACATTGAGGCCCGCCGCAAAACCCGCATCGCGCGCCAGCGCCTTGCGCCAGCCGAGGTCCGCGAGCGCGCGCGCATAGGGCAGCGTCGCATTGGTCAGCGCGAAGGTCGACGTGCGCGGCACCGCGCCCGGCATGTTGGTCACGCAGTAGTGCACCACGCCGTCCACCACGTAGGTCGGGTCGGCGTGGGTGGTCGGCCTGCTGGTCTCGAAGCAGCCGCCCTGGTCGATCGAGATGTCCACCAGCACGGCGCCCTTCTCCATGCGGCGCACCATGTCGCGCGTCACGAGCTTGGGCGCCGCAGCGCCCGTGACCAGCACCGAGCCGATCACGAGGTCGGCCCCGATCACGAGCCGCTCGACCGCCTCGGTCGTGGAGTAGGCGGTCCCGATCTGGCTGCCGAACTGCACGTCGAGCTCGCGCAGGCGCTTGAGCGAGCGGTCCACCACCGTGACCTGGGCGCCGAGCCCGACCGCCATCTGCGTCGCATTGGTGCCGGCCACGCCGCCGCCGAGGATCACGACCCGTGCCGGCGCCACGCCCGGTACGCCGCCCAGCAGCACGCCGAATCCGCCATTCGCCTTCTGCAGCGCCGTCGCGCCGACCTGGATCGACATGCGCCCGGCGACCTCGCTCATCGGCGTCAGCAGCGGCAGCGAGCGATCCGGGGCCGTCACGGTCTCGTAGGCGATCGCGGTGACGCCCGATTTCGCGAGCGCCCGGGCCTGCGCGGGGTCGGCCGCGAGATGCAGGTAAGTGAAGAGCACCTGACCCTTGCGCAGCATCGCGCATTCCGGCAGCTGCGGTTCCTTGACCTTGACGATCAGCTCGGCGGCCTCGAAGACCGACTTCGCGTCGGGCAGCACGGTCGCGCCCGCGGCACGGTAGGCGTCGTCGCCGATGCCGATGCCTGCGCCGGCGCCCGCCTCGACCATCACCTGGTGACCCGCGCTCGCCAGTTCACGCACACCGGCCGGCACCAGGCCGACGCGGTACTCATGAACCTTGATTTCCTTTGGACAACCGATCTTCACGGATCCCCCTTCGGGCCGCATGGCGGCCGCTGCCGGCCGCGTCCACGGTGGCGACGGCACGAGTCGCGATTATCCGCTTAAAATACCCTCGATGGCCACGGCACAAGACTCCGCCCGGCTCGCCACCCATCCGGCGCAGCTCGCCCAGGCGCTGGAACTGCAGCGCCGCGCCTTCAACGCCGATCCCGCACCGCCGCTCGCGCTGCGACGCGACCGTCTCGACCGGCTGCGCCGGATGCTGCGGGAGAACGCGGACGGCATCCGCGACGCGATCAACGCGGACTTCGGCGTCCGCGCACGCGAGGAGACGCAGCTGCTCGAGCTGTTCACGAGCCTCGAGGGCATCGCGCACGCGCGCCGCCACCTGCGCCGCTGGATGCGCACCGAGCGCCGTGCCGTGGCGTGGTGGAGCCTGCCGGGTCGCGCGCGCCTGATGCGCCAGCCGCTCGGCGTCGTGGGGATCATCGTGCCGTGGAATTACCCGCTGTTCCTCGCGGTCTCGCCGCTGACCGCCGCGCTCGCCGCGGGCAACCGTGTGATGCTCAAGCTGTCGGAATTCACGCCGCGCTTCGGCGCCCTGTTCGAGTCGCTCGTGGCGCGTGCGTTCTCGGCCGACGAGGTGGTCGCGGTCAACGGCGACACCGCGGTCGCCAGGGCCTTCGCGGCGCTGCCCTTCGATCACCTGCTGTTCACGGGCTCCACCAGCGTCGGGCGCGACGTCATGAAGGCCGCCAGCGCCAGCCTCACGCCGGTCACGCTCGAGCTCGGCGGCAAGTCGCCGGCGATCGTCACCGCCGGCTTCGACCTTGCCGAGACCGCGCGCCGGCTCATGTACGGCAAGCTCATGAATGCCGGCCAGACCTGCGTCGCGCCCGATTACGCGCTGGTGCCGGAGCCGCTGGTGGGCGCTTTCGTCGAGGCCTGCCGCACGGCGGCGATGGCCTTCTACCCGACGCTGGCGACCAATCCGCAATACACCTCCATCATCAACGAGCGCCAGTTCCGCCGCCTGGCGGCCTGCATCCAGGACGCGCGCGACAAGGGCGCGACCATCCATCCGTTGCACGACGAGGCGACCGACGCGGAACGGCGCCGCCTCTCGCCGGTCGCGGTTACCGGCGTCGGCGACGACATGCGCGTCATGCAGGAAGAGATCTTCGGGCCGGTCCTGCCGGTTGTCGGCTACGGGTCGATCGAGGAAGCGATCGCCTACGTCAATGCGCGGCCCCGGCCGCTCGCGCTCTATTACTTCGGCGCGGAGGACGCGCAGCTCGACGCCGTGCTCGAGCGCACGATTTCGGGCGGCGTCACGGTCAACAACACGTCGTTCCACGTCGCGCAGGAAGACCTGCCGTTCGGCGGCGTCGGCGCCAGCGGCATGGGCCAGTACCACGGTCAGGCCGGGTTCGACACCTTCTCCAAGCTGAAACCGGTGTTCCATGACGGACGCCTGTCCGGCTCCAAGCTGCTGATGCCGCCGTACGGGCGCAAGTTCCGCGCCATCCTGCGCATCCTCTACCGGTAGGCGCCGCCAGACATCAGAACGTCACGACGCTGCGGATCGATTCGCCGCGGTGCATCAGGTCGAAGGCGTCGTTGATCTTCGCCAGCGGCATGACGTGGGTGATCAGGTCGTCGATGTTGATCCTGCCTTCCATGTACCAGTCGACGATCTTGGGCACGTCGGTGCGGCCGCGCGCGCCGCCGAAGGCCGTTCCCTTCCAGACCCTGCCGGTCACCAGCTGGAATGGCCGGGTCCTGATTTCCTGTCCTGCCCCGGCCACGCCGATGATCACCGACACGCCCCAGCCGCGGTGGCAGCACTCCAGCGCCTGGCGCATCAGGTCCACGTTGCCGACGCACTCGAAGCTGTAGTCGGCGCCGCCGTCGGT
>DATBMQ010000103.1:0-23538 GCA_036554765.1 Steroidobacteraceae bacterium
CCGTCGCTGAAGCGCCCGACCAGCGCCCGGCCGAGCGGCATCATCAGGTGCCGCACGATGTCCTGCGCCAGCCCCGGATTCGCGTTGCCGGTGAACACCGCCATCGTGGACTGGTCCACGCGACTCTCCCTCATGCCCTCATGCCGGCGCGCCGCGCCTCAACTGGCTGGGGTGGAAGGATTCGAACCTTCGCATGACGGAATCAAAATCCGTTGCCTTACCACTTGGCGACACCCCAAGTCATCCCGGTCCGCCGCCGGACCGCTCCGCCGCCAGGCGTTCCTGCAGGGGCGAACGGTCCAGTCCGCGCGCAACGAGCCCGCTCCACCCGGAGGGCAGCCCGGCGAGCGCCGAACGCGCCGACCGCTCGTCGGCAAATGCCGCGAATACGCAGCTGCCGGTACCGGTCAGTCGCGCCTCGCCCCGCCGCCGCAGCCAGGCCAGCGCCGCTGCCACCTGCGGATGGCGGGCGGCCACCACCGCCTCGCAATCGTTGCGTCCGCCTGCCTTCAGGAAACCGCGAATTGTCGTCTTGGCGGAATTCCTTGTCAATTCAGGTGCCTGAAACACCTCGGCGGTGGATACCCCCACTCCCGGGCAGACGATCGCAAAATGGCGATCCGGCAGGTCCACGGGGGTCAGCGCCTCCCCCACCCCTTCGGCCCAGGCGCTGCGGCCGTGCACGAAAAGCGGTACGTCGGCGCCCAGTTCCCTGCCGATCGCGGCCAGGCGCTCGACCGACAGGCGCAGGCCCCAGATTTCGTTCAGGGCGACGAGCGTCGTGGCGGCATCCGAGCTGCCGCCGCCCAGGCCACCCTGGACCGGGATGCGCTTGGCCACGCGGATCTCGGCGCCCTGGCGCACGCGGCCCTCGGCCTGCAGCCGGCGCGCGGCGCGCACGCAGAGGTCGCTCTCTTCCGGCACCTCGCGCGGCCCTTCGGGGCGCACGATCGCGGCGTCCGCGCGCGGCAGGATGACCAGGCTGTCCGCGAGGTCGACCAGCTGGAACACGGTCTGGATCTCGTGGTAGCCGTCCGGCCGGCGGCCGAGCACGTGCAGGAACAGGTTGAGCTTGGCCGGTGCCGGCCAGGGCGCCGGGTTCACGGCGCGAAGCGCCAGTCGGATACCGCGAGCCTCAGCCGCACGTCGCCGGCCGTCAGCTCGATGCGATCCGGGAGCACCTGCCCGCCGGGCGCCGCCGCGTAGCGCGTGTAACGCACCCGCCAACCCGCCTGCTCCAGCGCCGCGAGCCTCGCGTTCGCGCCCAGCGTCTCGCGGAATGCGGAATCCGGCGCCGGCGCGCCGACCAGCCAGTAGCGCAGCTCGGGCAGCGGCAGCGGCGCGCCGACGTACTCGCGGGTGATGCGGCGGGCCTCCTCGCCCCCGAGCGTCGCGCCGCTGGCATCCGTCACCGTGATCGCCTCCCCGTCCAGGCGGACCGCGAGCGCCGTGCCGCCGAACGGGCCGCGCAGGTCGAGCTCGGCGCGCGTACCGGCCTGGCGCCAGCGCAATCCGCCCGAGAATCCCTGCTCGCCCGCGGCCACCGCCACGCGCCCGGTCAGCGTCCAGTCGGTGAGCGCCTGCAGCGCCCCGCGCCGCGCGGGCCAGTCGCCCTCGCCGGGCGGCGGCAGCGTCGCGCAGCCGCTGGCGAGAAGCGCCGCGGCGCAGGCGGCCAGGCGCGCGTTCACCGCGGGTGGCGCTCGATCGCGCGCAGCAAGGGCCGGCTGTCGGGATGCTTCGCGAGCGTCTCGTCCCAGAGACGCCGCGCATCGTCGACGCGGCCGAGCAGCCAGTAGGTTTCGCCGAGGTGGGCGGCGACTTCCGGATCCTCGGAGCGCTGCCATGCGGTCTCGAGCCAGCTCCTTCCCTCCTCGAGCCGGCCGAGCCGCACCAGCGCCCAGCCCATGGAGTCCTGGACGGCGTAGCTGTCGGGCTTGGCCGCGAGCGCGCGCTCGATCAGGCGCCGGCCCTCCTGCAGCGAGCGCGTGCGGTCCACCAGCGTGTAGCCGAGCGCGTTCTGGATCACGGGGTCCTCGGGCCTGCGATGCAGCACCCCGCGCATCTCGGCGACGGCCTCGGCCACGCGGTCGAGACGCTCCAGCAGGAACCCCCGCGTCACGCGCAGGTCGTCGTCCGGCAGCACGGCGAGCGCGCGGTCCATGAGCGCGATCGCGGCGTCGCCGCTGCCCTCCTCGACCAGCAGGCTGGCGACGCCGGCGACCACGTCGCGCGTCTCGCCGGGCTCGTCGGCGAGGAAGTCGTCGAGCAGCATCTCCGCGCGCTCGGGCAGGCCCTGCGCGCGCCACAGGCGCCAGGCGCGAAGCTGCGCCGGCACCGCGCGCGCGCCGCCCTTGATGCGCTCGTAGTGACGCGCGGCCCCGGCCTGCTCGCCGCGCTCCTCGGCGATGCGCGCGAGGTTCCACTGGACCGCGTCGGCCTGTTGCGCATCGCGCGCCGCCTCGTCCTGCAGGCGCCGGGCGTCGTCGAAGCGGCGTTCGTCGAGGGCGATCGCCGTGAGCCCCGCGATCGCGTCGCCGGCCGCGGCGCCGCCTGCGCGCCGCAGTTCCTCGAAGATCGCGGCCGCCTCGTCGCGGCGCTCCGCACCGAGCAGCAGCCAGGCATGGCTGATCCGGGTGTAGAGATCGCCATCCGCCGCCAGCGTCGCGACGCGCTCGAGCGCCGCCGCCTCCTCGCCCCGGGCTGCGAGCGCGCGCACTTCGGCGAGTTCCGCCAGGCGCCAGTCCTTGCGCAGCGCGATCGCGCGCCGCGCCGCCGCCAGCGCCCGACCGCCGTCCTCGGCGCGCTCCCACAGCACGCTCGCGGCGTACTGCGCCTCCGCGACGCCCGCGTCAGCGGCGGCGAGCCGCTCCATCACGCGCGCGGCGCCGGTCTCGTTGCCTTCCTCCGCGAGGATGCCCAGCAGGACCATGTGGCCCCGGGCGCGGTCCTCGTAGGCGGTCGCGAGCAGCTGCCCGAACTCGGCGGCGGCGCCCGCGTCGTCGTACAGGCGCAGCAGGCCGGTCGCGAGGTGGCGCCGGGCGGACTCATTCGCGGGCTGGATCGCGAGCCAGCGGCGCGCCTGCCGCACGGCTTCCGGGTACTGCGCGTTCTCGAAGGCCGTGCGCGTCGCCCGCTCGGCGAGCGCGGGATCCTCGCTGCCCGCGGCCGCGCAGCCATAGAGGCGCGCCGAGCCCGGCCAGTCGCCGCGCTGCAGCGCGCGCTCCGCCGCGGCCGCGAGCTCCCAGGCGTCGCCGCCGCAGCGCGCGGCCGACGCCTGCGCCGGGGCGGCGCCTGCGCACAGCAGCAAAGCGGCGACAAGGCGCGTCCAGGCGGGCATCGCGGCACTATATCGCAGCGCTTGTGCTGCCGTGGACGTTACCGGACAATCCGCCGGATTTCCGCTGCCGGCCCATCATGTCGCTCCTCGTCGTCGGACTGAACCATCGCACCGCACCCGTCGAAGTGCGCGAGCGCATCGTCTTCGACGCCCCGCGCCTGCCGCAGGCGCTGGCGGCGCTCTCGGCGCTTCCCGGCGTCGAGGAAGCGGCCATCGTCTCGACCTGCAATCGCACCGAGCTCTATTGCGCGGCCGCGGACGGCACCGCCGCGCTCGCGGACTGGCTCGCGTCCGAGTCCGGCGTGCCGCTCGCGGACTGCCTGTACCGCATCGAGGGCGAGCAGGCGGTGCGCCACGTGTTCGCGGTCGCCGCCGGGCTCGACTCGATGATCCTCGGCGAGCCGCAGATCCTCGGCCAGCTCAAGGACGCCTACCGGGCCGCGCAGCAGGCGGGCACGGCCGGCGCGCTGCTGAACCGGCTGTTCCAGCAGACCTTCGCCGTGGCCAAGCAGGTCCGCACCGAGACCGCGATCGGCGCGAACGCGGTGTCGGTCGCCTCCGCCGGCATCCAGCTCGCGCGGCGGATCTTCGCGAACTTCGAGCGGCACGCGGCGCTGCTGGTCGGCGCGGGCGAGATGATCGAGCTCTCCGCGCGGCACCTGCACGCGCAGCGCATCGGCCGGCTGGTGATCGCAAACCGCAGCCTCGCGCGCGCCGAGCGCATCGCGGAGGGCCTGCAGGCCTCCGCAATCCTGCTGGACGCGATCGAGGCGCACCTGCCGCAGGCGGACATCGTGATCTCCTCGACCGCGCGGCCGGGATTCGTGATCACGCTGCCGGCCGTGGAGGCCGCGCTCAGGGCGCGCCGGCGCCGCCCGATGTTCATGCTCGACATCGCGGTGCCGCGCGACATCGACCCGGCGGTGGCGGGGCTCGAGGACGTCTACCTCTACACGATCGACGACCTGCGCCAGGTCGTGGACGTCAACCTGAGGGCGCGCCAGGAAGAGGCTGCCGAGGCCCGCCTCATCATCGAGCACGACGCCGCACGCTTCATGGCGGGGCTGCGCGTGCAGGACGCGGTGCCGATGATCCGCGAACTGCGCAACCACGCCGAGCTGGTGCGCGCGCAGACGCTCGAGCAGGCCCGGCGCATGCTGGCGGCCGGGCAGCCGCCCGGCGAGGTGCTCGAGTTCCTCGCCGGCACGCTGACCAACCGGTTGCTGCATGCGCCCTCGGCCGCGCTGCGCGATGCGGCCGAGAGCGGCGACCCCGCGCTCGCGCAGGCCGCGGCACGGCTGTTCCGCACGGAGCGGGAGGACCGGTGAAGGACGCGCTGCGCCGGCGGCTCGAGCAGGTCGCCGACCGGCACGCCGAGGTCGAGCGCCTGCTCGCCGACCCGCAGGTGCTCGGGCGCTCGGACCGCTTCCGCGAGCTGTCCGTCGAGTTCGCGCGCCTCGACCCGATCGCGCGCGGGGTGGCGCGGCTGCTGGAGCGCGAGCGCGAGCTCGAGGCCGCGGGCACGATGGCCGCCGACGCGGACGCCGGCGTGCGCGAACTGGCGCGCCTCGAGATCGGCGAACTCGAGCGCGCGATCGCCGCCGACGAAGCGGCGCTGCAGGACCTGCTGGTGCCCGAGGACCCGCTCGACGGCCACAACGTGTTCCTCGAGATCCGCGCCGCCGCGGGTGGCGACGAGGCGGCGCTGTTCGCCGGCGACCTGTTCCGCATGTACTCGCGCTACGCGGAACGGCGCGGCTGGACCGTCGAGATGCTGTCGGAGAGCCGGGGCGAGCACGGCGGCTACCGCGAGGTCATCAGCCGCGTCGCCGGCCGCGGCGTGTACGCACGCCTCAAGTTCGAGTCCGGCACGCACCGCGTGCAGCGCGTGCCCGCAACCGAGGCCCAGGGCCGCATCCACACCTCGACCTGCACCGTCGCGGTGCTCCCGGAGATCGCCGAGGTCGAAAGCGTCGCCGTGAACCCCGCGGAACTGCGCGTGGACACCTACCGCTCGTCCGGCGCGGGCGGCCAGCACGTCAACAAGACCGACTCCGCCGTGCGCATCACGCACCTGCCGACCGGCATCGTGGTCGAGTGCCAGGACGAGCGCTCGCAGCACAAGAACCGCGCGCGGGCCATGGCGCTGCTGCGCGCCAAGCTGCTGGCCGCCGAGCGCGAGCGTGCCGCCGCCACGCGCGCGCGCACCCGGCGCCTGCAGGTCGGCACCGGCGACCGCTCGGAACGCATCCGCACCTACAACGTCCCGCAGGGCCGGCTCACCGACCACCGCATCGAGCTGACCCTGTACCGGCTCGACGCCATCATCGACGGCGACCTCGACGAGGTGATCGACGCGCTGGCGCGCGAGCACCGGGCCGAGGAGCTCGCCGCCCTCGAATGACGCGCGCCGGCGCGGCGCTGGCGGCGCTGGCGCGCCGCCTGGCCGCCGTCTCCGCGAGCCCGGCGCTCGATGCCGCGCTGCTGCTGGCGCAGGTCACGGGCACGAGCCGGGCCGCGCTCGCCGCGGACCCGGAGCGCAGGCTCACGGCGGGCGAGTCCGCGGCGCTGGAGGCGCTGGCCGGGCGGCGGCTGCGCGGCGAACCGGTCGCCTACCTGACGGGTCACCGGGAATTCTGGTCGCTGGACCTCTGCGTCACGCCGGACGTGCTGGTACCGCGCCCGGAGACCGAGCGGGTCGTCGAGCTCGCGCTCGCCGCACTTACGGGCATTGCGCGGCCCGCGGTGCTCGACATTGGCACCGGCAGCGGGGCGATCGCGCTGGCGATCGCGCGCGAGCGGCCGGACGCCGCCGTGACCGCCGTGGACCGGAGCGCGGAGGCGGTCGCGGTCGCCGCCGGCAATGCCGGCCGCCTCGGCATCGCCAACGTCCGCTTCCTGCGCGGAACCTGGTTCGGCCCGGTGGGCGGCGAGCGCTTCGACCTGGTCGCCTCGAACCCGCCCTACCTCGCGGCGGACGACCCGGCCCTCGCCGCGCTCGCGCACGAGCCGCGCCCGGCGCTGGTCGCGGGGCCCACCGGACTCGAGGCGCTCGCGCAGGTCTGCGCCGGCAGCCCCGCGGTGCTCGTGCCGGGCGGCACGCTGGTGGTCGAGCACGGCGCGGCGCAGGGCGCCGCGGTCCGCGGGCTGATGTCGGCGGCGGGCTTCGCCGGTGTCGCCACGCACGGCGACCTCGCCGGGCTGCCGCGCGCGACGCAGGGCAGGACCGCGCCGGACACATTAGAATCGGCGTCCGGCCGCAGGGAGTGAACGCAATGATCAGGTTCGAGACGACGCTCGGCGATTTCACCGTGGAACTCGACGCGGAGTCGGCGCCGATCAGCTGCCAGAACTTCCTGCGCTACGTGGACGACGGGCACTTCGACGGCACGGTCTTCCACCGCGTGATCCCCGGCTTCATGATCCAGGGCGGCGGCTTCACGGCCGAGATGAAGCAGAAGCCGACGCGCGAGCCGATCACCAACGAGGCCGACAACGGCCTGCGCAACCGGCGCGGCGCGATCGCGATGGCGCGCACCAACGACCTCCACAGCGCGACCGCGCAGTTCTTCATCAATCTCGTGGACAACGCGTTCCTCGATCACCGCCCCGGCAGCTACGGCTACGCCGTGTTCGGGCGCGTTGCCGGCGGCATCGACGTCGTGGACAAGATCGCCGCCGTCAAGACCGGGCGGCGTGGCGGCCACGACGACGTCCCGCTCGAGCCGGTCGTCATCAAGCTCGTGCGGCGCGCGAGCGGCCTCTGATCCGGCGGGAACCGCGGTGAGGCAACGCTCCTGGCCCGCGCGGCTCGCGCGCGGGGCGGCGCTGGCGCTGGCCATCCTGACGCTGGGCAGCATCGCGGCGGTCGGGCTGTTGCGCTTCGCGCCGGTGCCGGTGACGGCATTCATGCTGCAGGACGGCGAGCGGCCGCGGCAGCACGACTGGGTCCCGTGGGAGGAGATTTCCCGCCACGCGGCGGTCGCCGTGATCGCCGCCGAGGACCAGAGATTCCTCGGGCACGGCGGCTTCGACTTCGAGGCCATCGACCAGGCGCTCACCGACGCCAGGCGCGGGCGCCGGCTGCGCGGCGCCAGCACCATCAGCCAGCAGGTCGCGAAGAACCTGTTCCTGTGGCCGGGCCAGAGCTGGCCGCGCAAGGCCCTCGAGGCCTGGTTCACGCTGTGGATCGAGGTGCTGTGGCCGAAGCAGCGGATCCTCGAGGTGTACCTGAACAGCGTGGAGTTCGGCCGCGGCGTCTGGGGCGTCGAAGCGGCGAGCCGGCGCTACTTCCGCAAGCCCGCCGCCAGGCTCAACCGGCCGGAAGCCGCGCTGCTCGCGGCCGTGCTGCCGAACCCGAAGCGCTTCCGCGTCTCGAACCCGTCGCCGTACCTGCGCCGGCGCCAGGACTGGATCCTGTGGCAGATGCGCATGCTCGAGCCGGACCTGTCCCTGCCTCGGTAATCGGGGACGTTTCCCAATCAGCCATTCAAGCTGATTGGGAAACGTCCCGAATTTCCGTCAGGCGCGCAGCGCCTGCCGCAGCTGGTCGCGCACCGGCAGGCTGCGGATGCGCACGCCGCAGGCGGCGTGGATGGCGTTCAGGAGCGCGGGCGCGGCGGTCGGGATGCCCATCTCGCCGCAGCCGGACGGCGACTCCGCCGAGTCCACGATGATCACCTCGACGTCGCGTGGCATCTGCGCCAGCGTCGCAAGCGGGTAGTCGTTGAAGTTCGCCTGCTCCACGCGCCCGTCCCGGATCGTGATCTCGAGGTTGAGCGCGGTGGACAGGCCGTCGATCGTACCGCCCTGCATCTGCGCCTCGATGCCGAGCGGATTCACCGGCTGGCCGCAATCGATCGCGCAGACGACGCGCCGGATCGCCAGCTCGCCGCGCGGCGACACCTCGGCCTCGATCGCGTGCGCCGCGTAGCCGCCGAAGGTGAAGTGCGCCGCGAGGCCGATGCCGCGGCCCTTCGGCAGCGCCCGCCCCCAGCCGATCGCGGCGGCGACGCGTTCCAGCACGGTGCGCAGCCGCCCGGTGCTGAACTTCGGGCCGCCGTGCTGCGCGTAGTCGAACTCGCGGTCGGCCCCCAGCATCGCGAGCCGCAGCGCCAGCGGGTCCTGGCCCGAGGCCAGCGCCACCTCGTCGAGGAAGCTCTGCACGGCGAAGGCATTCGCGGTATGCGCCGGCGCGCGCCAGGAACCGCGCGGGATGCCGCTCGTGACCGCGTGCCACTCGAGCCGGTAGTTCGGCACCAGCCGCGCCGGGAAATCGTCCGGGTACAGTTCCGGCCCCCACATGTCCTCGGCCTTCACGTTGGGGCGGCGGTAGTACTTGGAGGCACTCGCGAGCCGGTGGGTCCAGCCGGTGACCGCGCCCGCGCCGTCGAGCGCCGCGACCAGCTCGTGGTGGCCGAAGGGGCGGAAGAAATCGTGCTGCAGGTCGTCCGAGCGGGTCCACATCAGCTTGATCGGCAGTCCGGTCGCCTTCGAGATCAGTGCCGCCTCGGCGACGAAGTCGTTGGTCAGCTTGCGCCCGAAGCCGCCGCCCGAGCGCGTCATCTCGACCGCGATCGCCGCCCGCGGGATGCCGGTCACCATGTTGACGGCGCGCTGCGCACCCGCGGGCTGCTGGAACGGCCCGATGACCCGGGCGCGGTCCGGCATCACGTGCACGAAGCAGTTCTCGGGCTCGAGCGGCGCATGGCTCACGAACGGCACGCGGTAGCGCGCACTCACCACGCGGGCCGCGGCCGCGCGCGCCGCGCCGAAATCGCCGTCGTCGCGCACGATCTGCCCGGTGCGCGCGAGCAGCTCGCCGCACTGGCGGTCGAGCGCGGCGCTCGACTCGCCGGCGAACGGGCCGCGGGTCCATTCGACCTGGAGCGCCTCGCGGCCCTTGAGCGCCGACCAGGTGTCGTCGGCCACGACCGCGATCCCGGTCGCCAGGTTCGCGGTCAGCGGCTCGCCCGGCTTCGGGCCCGGCACGACGACCACCGCGCGCACGCCGGCCACCGCGCGCGCCGCGCGGTCGTCGAAGCCCGCGATGTCGCCGTCGAAGTACGGGCAGCGCAGCACGACCGCGGTGCAGGCGCCCGGCTCGTACACGTCGATGCCGTAGCGCGCGCGGCCCGTGACGATCTCGGGCGCATCCACGACCCGCTGCGGGCGGCCGATGATGCGGTACTCGCCGCGCGATTTCAGCGCGACCGGCTCCGCCGCCGGCGGCAGCGCCGCGGCCTCGGCCGCCAGCTCGCCGTAGGTCAGGCGCCGGCCGTCCGGGTGCAGCGCGTGCCCGTCGCGCGTGACGACCGCGTCCGGCGCGATGCCCCAGCGCGCCGCCGCGGCCCGGCGCATCAGCGCGCGTGCCTGCGCGCCGACCTGGCGCAGGTCGGCCCAGGCGTCCGGGATGCTGGTGCTGCCGCCCGCGCCCTGCGGGCCGTATTTCCATTGCGGCGTCGGGCCGGAGAAATCGATGGCCAGCGGCAGCTGCTCGACCGTGACGTCCGCCCAGGCCGCGTCCAGCTCGTCGGCGATGATCATCGGCAGCGAGGTCTTGACCCCCTGCCCGATCTCGGCGCCGCGCGCGCCGATGAAGACGCGGTTGTCGCGCTCGATGCGCAGGAACAGGCCGAACGGGTTGGGCGGCGCCGGCGCGTCCTGAGCGAGCGCGGCCCGCGACAGCACCGGCTGCAGCAGCAGCCCGCCCGAGGCGGTCAGCGACGCCTGCAGGAAGCTGCGGCGGGTAACCGGCGCTGCCGCCGCGCTCATGTCGAGCGCCGCTCCCGCGCGGCGCGCGCGATCGCGCGGCGGATGCGCACGTAGGTGCCGCAGCGGCAGTAGTTGCCGATCGTGTCGATGTCCTCGGGCGACGGGTCGGGCGTGCGCTCGAGCAGCGCCGCGGCCGCCAGGATCTGGCCGGCCTGGCAGTAGCCGCACTGCGCGACGTCCTCCTCGATCCAGGCCCTCTGCACGGCATGCAGGCCGGATTCGCCGAGGCCCTCGATGGTGCGGATCGCGCGGCCGGCGAGCGCCGCGACCGGCAGCAGGCAGGAGCGTTGCGGCTGCCCGTCCACGAGCACGGTGCAGGCGCCGCAGAATCCGCCGCCGCAGCCGTACTTGGTGCCGGTGAGGCGGGCGTGGTCGCGCAGGTACCAGAGCAGCGGCATGTCGCCGTCGCCTCCGAACTCGCGCTCGACGCCGTTGACGGTGAAGCGGGTGCTCACGGTGCGCCCATCATAAGGACGGGCGCCGCCACCCGAAAACAATTCGTCTCAGGCGCGGCTCGACTCGCCGCGGCTCAGGCGGCGTCGGCCTCGTCGCGGGCCAGGTTGGGCGCGAGCCAGCGGCGCGCCTCCGCCGCCGGGATGCCCTTGCGGCGCGCGTAGTCCTCGACCTGGTCCATGCCGATCGGCCCGACGGCGAAATAGCGGGCCTCGGGGTGCGAGAAGTACCAGCCGCTCACCGATGCCGCCGGGTGCATCGCAAAGGATTCCGTGAGCCGGATGCCGGTGGCGGCCTCGGCATCCAGCAGGCGCCAGAGCGCGGCCTTCTCGGTGTGGTCGGGGCAGGCCGGGTAACCGGGCGCCGGACGGATGCCGCGGTACTCCTCTCGCACCAGTTGCTCGCCGGAGAGCTGCTCCTCCGGCGCATAGCCCCAGAATTCGCGTCGCACGCGCTCGTGCAGCATTTCGGCGCAGGCCTCGGCGAGGCGGTCCGCCAGCGCCTTCAGCAGGATCGCCGAGTAATCGTCGTGGTCCGCCTCGAAGCGCGCGACGTGCCCCTCGATGCCGACGCCCGCGGTCACTGCGAAGGCGCCGATGTGGTCCGGCACGCCCGCTGCGCGCGGCGCGACGTAGTCCGCCAGGCACAGCTGCGGCTGGCCGGCCGGCTTCACCTTCTGCTGGCGCAGGTGGTGCAGGGTCAGGATCCGGTCGCGGCGGTCCGGGTCGGCGAAGACCTCGATGTCGTCGCCCGACGAGGCCGCCGGGAAGAATCCGAGCACGGCGCGCGCCGTCAGCCAGCGCTCGCGCACCAGCGTCTCCAGCATGCGCTGCGCGTCCTGCCACAGCGCGGTCGCCGCGGGCCCGCGGACCCGGTCCTGCAGGATGTCGGGGAACCTGCCGGAGAACTCCCAGGCGTTGAAGAACGGCATCCAGTCGATGTATCGCACCAGGCCGGCGAGCGGGATTCCCGGCAGCGCCTGCGCACCGGTGAAGCGCGGCGGCGGCGGCCGGTAGGCGTTCCAGTCCGGCGCCAGGCGCCGCGCGCGCGCGTCCTCGAGCGCCAGCCCCTGCGGGCGCCGGCGCCGCCCGGCGTGCTGCTCGCGCCGGGCGGCGTGCTCCGCGCGCGTGCGCTCGAAGAACGCCGCGCGCGTGTCCGGCTGCGCGAGCGCCTGGCAGACGCCGACCGAGCGCGAGGCGTCCTTCACGTACACCACGCCGTGCCGGTACTCGGGCTCGATGCGCACCGAGGTATGCGCGGGCGAGGTCGTGGCGCCGCCGATGAGCAGCGGGATCGTGAAACCCTGGCGCTGCATCTCGTGCGCGACGTGCACCATCTCGTCGAGCGAGGGCGTGATCAGCCCGGACAGGCCGATCATGTCCGCCCCCTTGTCGCGCGCGGTCTGCAGGATGCGTTCCGCGGGCACCATCACGCCGAGGTCCACGACCTCGAAGTTGTTGCACTGGAGCACCACGCCGACGATGTTCTTGCCGATGTCGTGCACGTCGCCCTTGACCGTCGCCATGACGATCCGGCCGTTGGTCGCGCGCGTGCCGCCCTGCCCCTGCTCGATGTAGGGGATGAGGTGGGCGACCGCGCGCTTCATGACGCGTGCCGACTTCACGACCTGCGGCAGGAACATCTTCCCGCTCCCGAACAGGTCGCCGACCACGTTCATGCCGTCCATCAGCGGGCCTTCGATCACGTCCAGCGGCCGCTCGGCCGCCCGGCGCGCCTCCTCGACGTCCTCGATGATGAACTCGTCGATGCCCTTGACCAGCGCGTGGGAGAGGCGCTCCTGCACCGGCCGGTCGCGCCAGCCGAGGTCCTCGCCACGGCGCTCGGCGGCGCCCCCGCGGAACCGTCCCGCGATCTCCAGCAGCCGCTCGGTGGCGTCCGGCCGGCGGTTCAGGATCACGTCCTCCACGCGCTCGCGCAGCTCCTCCGGGATCTCCGCGTAGATGCCGAGCTGGCCCGCGTTGACGATGCCCATGTCGAGGCCGGCGCGGATCGCGTGGTACAGGAACACCGCGTGCATCGCCTCGCGCACGGTGTCGTTGCCGCGGAACGCGAACGAGACGTTGCTGACGCCGCCGCTGGTGAGCGAGCCCGGGCAGCGCTCCTTGATGAGGCGCACGGCCTCGATGAAGGCGCGGCCGTACCCGGCGTGCTCCTCGATGCCGGTCGCCACCGCGAAGATGTTGGCGTCGAAGATGATGTCCTCCGGCGCGAAGCCGGCCCGCTCCGTCAGCAGCCGCCAGGCGCGCTCGCAGATCGCGACCTTGCGCTCGACCGTGTCGGCCTGGCCCTGCTCGTCGAAGGCCATCACGACCGCGGCCGCGCCATAGCGCCGCACCAGCTTCGCCTGCGCGAGGAACGGGCCCTCGCCCTCCTTGAGCGAGATCGAGTTGACCACGCCCCTGCCCTGCAGGCAGCGCAGGCCGGCCTCGATCACCGACCATTTCGACGAGTCGATCATGACCGGCACGCGCGCGATGTCGGGCTCGGAGGCGGCGAGGTTCAGGAACTTCACCATCGCGGCCTGCGAGTCGAGCATGCCCTCGTCCATGTTGACGTCGATCAGCTGCGCGCCGTTCGCCACCTGGTCGCGCGCGATCGCGAGCGCCGCGGCATAGTCGTTCGCCTCGATCAGCTTGCGGAACTTCGCGGAGCCCGTGACGTTGGTGCGCTCGCCGACGTTGACGAACAGCATCTCCGGCTCGATGTTGAGCGCCTCCAGGCCGGACAGGCGGCAGCGCCGCGGCGGCGACGCGGGCCGGCGCGGCGGCAGCCCGGCCACCGCCTGCGCGATCGCCGCGATGTGCTCGGGCGTCGTGCCGCAGCAGCCGCCGACGATGTTGACGATGCCGGCCTGCGCCCACTCGCCGAGCTGGGCCGCCGTCTCGCAGGCCGCCTCGTCGTAGTCGCCGAAGGCGTTGGGCAGGCCGGCATTCGGGTAGGCGCTCACGAAGCAGTCCGCGATGCGCGACATCTCCTCGACGTGCGGGCGCAGCTGCTGCGCCCCGAGCGCGCAGTTGAGCCCGACCGCGAGCGGGCGCGCGTGCCGCACCGAGTTCCAGAACGCCTCGACCGTCTGGCCCGAGAGCGTGCGGCCGGAGGCGTCGGTGATGGTGCCCGAGACGACCAGCGGCAGCTCCTCGCCGAGCTCCTCGAACACCTCGGCGATCGCGTAGAGCGCCGCCTTCGCGTTCAGCGTGTCGAAGATCGTCTCGACCACCAGCAGGTCCGCACCGCCCTCGATCAGCGCCCGCGCCGCCGCGCCATAGGTGTCGCGCAGCGCCTCGAAGCTGGTGTTGCGGAAGCCGGGATCGTTGACGTCGGGCGAGAGCGAGGCCGTGCGGCTGGTCGGGCCGAGCGCGCCCGCGACCCAGCGCAGGCGCCCGTCGCGCGCCAGCGCCTCGTCCGCCGCGCGCCGCGCGATGCGCGCGGATTCCAGGTTGATCTCGCCGACGTACTCCTCCAGGCCGTAGTCCGCGAGCGAGGGCGCGCTGGCATTGAAGGTGTTGGTCTCGATGATGTCGGCGCCGGCGGCCAGGTACTCGCGGTGGATCGCGCCGACCAGCTCCGGGCGCGTCAGCGACAGCAGGTCGTTGGCGCCCTTGAGCTCGCGCGGCCACTGCGCGAAGCGCCGGCCGCGGTAGTCGGAGCCGTCGAGCGCGGCGCGCTGGAACATCGTGCCCATCGCGCCGTCGAGGACGAGGATGCGCTCGGCGAGCGCGCGCCTGAGCCCCGCGATGCGGTCCGCGCGGGTCATCGGGCGCGGATCCCGAGTGCGTGGCAGATGGCGTACGCCAGCTCGGCGCGGTTCAGCGTGTAGAAATGGAACTCGTTGACGCCCTCGCGGCGCAGGCGCGCGACCTGCTCGATCGCGACCGAGGCCGCGATCATCTTGCGCGTCTCCGGGTCGTCCTCGAGCCCGTCGAAGCGCTCGACCAGCCAGTCCGGCACCGACGCGCCGCAGCGCGCGGCGAAGCGCAGCAGCTGCGGGAAGCGCGTGATCGGCAGGATGCCCGGCACGATCGGCGCGCGGATGCCGCGGCCCGCGCAGTCGTCGCGGAAGCGCAGGTACAGGTCCGCGTCGAAGAAGAACTGCGTGATCGCGCGCGCCGCGCCGGCCTCGAACTTGCGCTGCAGGTTGTCGAGGTCCGCGCGGCGCGAGGCCGCCTCCGGGTGCGTCTCCGGGAAAGCGGCGACCGAGATCTCGAAGTCGGCGACGCCGCGCAGGCCGGCGACCAGGTCCGCGGCGTGCGCGAAGCCGTCGGCGCGCGGCTGGTAGCGGCTGCCGGCCGGCGGGTCGCCGCGCAGTGCGACGATGTGGCGCACCCCGAGTTCCCAGTAGCGGCGCGCGACGTCCAGGACCTCCCCGCGGCTGGCGCCGATGCAGGTCAGGTGCGGCGCCGCGGTCAGGCTGGTCTCGCGCAGCACGCGCGCGACCACGCGGTGGGTGCGGTCGCGGGTGGTGCCGTCCGCGCCGTAGGTGACCGAGACGAAGCGCGGCGCGAGCGGCGCCAGCCGCTCGATCGAGGCCCAGAGCGTGCGCTCCATGGCCTCGTCATTGGGCGGGAAGAACTCGAACGACACCTGGACCGGTGGGCGGTCGCGCATCGGATCGAGTATACAATGTGCGCGCCACGGCCCCGGAGACGCGTCACATGCTGGAAAAGCCCCTCGAGCGCCTGCTGTTCGCCTGCCGCTGGCTGCTCGCGCCGATCTACCTCGGCCTGTCGCTGGCGCTGGCCGTGCTCGGCGTCAAGTTCTTCCAGGAAGCCTGGCACGTCATGTCCCAGGTCGTCACGCTGGCGGAGGCGGACCTGGTGCTGACGCTGCTGGCGATGATCGATCTGGTGCTGGTCGGCAGCCTGATCGTCATGGTGATGTTCTCCGGCTACGAGAACTTCGTCTCGCGCATCGACGTCGAGACCAGCGGCGACACGCCGGCCTGGCTGTCGAAGCTCGACTCGGGCACGCTCAAGCTGAAGGTGGCCGCCTCGATCGTCGCGATCTCCTCGATCCACCTGCTGCGCATCTTCATGAACGCGCAGCAGGTGCCGAACGACAAGATCCTCTGGTACGTCGTGCTGCACCTGACGTTCGTGGTGTCGGCGCTGCTGCTCGGCGTGCTGGACCGCATCGCCTTCGCGGGGCAGCGCAAGGCCTGAGCTTCCCTAGTGGATGCCGGGCGGCGCCTGCTGCAGCGGCGCCGTGGAGAACAGCCCCGCCACGTCCACCGCATCGAAGCGCCAGGCGCGGTTGCAGAACTCGCAGCGCACCTCGACGTCGCCGCGCTCGGCGAGCAGCGCGGAGACTTCCTCGCCGCCGAGCGCCTGCAGGATGCCGGCCACGCGCTCGCGCGAACAGCTGCACTGGAACCAGACCGGCGAGCCCTCGAACAGGCGGATGTCGTCCTCCGGGAACAGCTTGCCGAGCAGTTCCCGGCAGGGCATCTCGAGCAGTTCCGCGGGCCGCAGCGTCGCCGCCAGCAGCCCGATCCGCGTCCAGGCGTCGTCCGCCATCTCGCGTTCGCCTTCGTCGCCGACCGCGACGCGCTGCAGCAGCAGGCCGGCGGCGCGTTCGGGCGTCGCGGCGAGCACCAGCCGCGACGGCAGCTGCTCGGAGCGCTCGAAGTACTGCTCGAGGCTCCCTGCGAGCGGCAGGCCCGCGAGCGGAACCATGCCCTGGTAGCGGTCGCCTTCGGGCTGCTCGATCGTGACCGCGAGCTGGCCGCTGCCGAACAGGCCGGCCGGCGGCGCGAGGTCCGCGATGGCCGGGTCGTGACGCGCGACGCCGCGGATCGCGTGGCGGTGCGTGCATTGCGCGAGCAGCAGCTTGAGCGGCCCCGGGCTCTCGAGCTGCAGCGACAGCCGGCCCTCGAACTTGAGCGCGCCCGCCATCAGCACGGATGCCGCCATCGCCTCGCCCAGCGCGTCGGACACCGGCCGCGGGTAGTCGTGGTGCTCGATGGCCGCGCGCCAGCTCGCGTCGAGGCGCACGAGGTGGCCGCGCACCGCGAGTTCCTCGAACAGGAAGCGGTGCAGCAGGTCCCCGCTCATCCCGCCAGCATCTTGCGCAGCAGCTCGTTGACCTGCGCGGGATTCGCCTTGCCGCCGGTCGCCTTCATGACCTGGCCGACGAAGAATCCGAACAGCTTGTCCTTGCCCGAGCGGTAGCCGGCGAGCTGCGCGGGGTTCGCCGCCATCACCTGCGCGATGGCCTGCTCGATGGCCGACGTGTCCGTGATCTGGCGCAGGCCCTGCGCGGCAATGACCGCGTCCGCCTCCGCCCGCCCGGTCCACATCGCCTCGAATACTTCCTTGGCGATCTTGCCCGAGATGGTGCCGTCCTGGATGCGGCGCAGCAGGCCCGCGAGCGCGGCGGCGGACACCGGGGAATCGACGATGTCGACGCCGTCCCGGTTCAGGAACCCGGACAGCTCGCCCATCACCCAGTTCGCCGCCAGCTTGTGCTCGCCGCCCGTGCCGGCGGCGACTTCCTCGTAGTACGCGGCGAGCTCGCGGCTCGCGGTCAGCACGCCCGCATCGTAGGCCGAGAGGCCGTGCTCGCGCGCGAAGCGCGCGGCCTTCGCGTCCGGCAGCTCCGGCAGCGTGCCGCGGACTTCCTCGATGAAGGCCTCATCGAGCGCGAGCGGCAGCAGGTCCGGGTCGGGGAAGTAACGGTAGTCGTTCGCCTCCTCCTTCGAGCGCATCGGGCGCGTCTCGTGCCGGTCCGGGTCGTACAGGCGCGTCTCCTGCACCACGCTGCCGCCGCCCTCGATCAGCTCGATCTGGCGCGCGACCTCGTAGTTGATCGCGCGCTCGACGAAGCGGAAGGAGTTCAGGTTCTTGATCTCGCAGCGCGTGCCGTACTCGTGGCGGCCCTGGTGGCGCACCGACACGTTCGCGTCGCAGCGGAACGAGCCCTCCTGCATGTTGCCGTCGCAGATCTCGAGATAGCGCACCAGCGTGTGGACCTTCTTCATGTACGCGATCGCCTCGCGCGCCGAGCGCAGGTCCGGCTCCGAGACGATCTCCAGCAGCGGCGTGCCGGCGCGGTTCAGGTCGATGCCCGATGCGCCGGCAAAGCCCTCGTGCAACGACTTGCCGGCGTCCTCCTCGAGGTGGGCGCGCGTCACGCCGATGGTCTTCCTCGAGCCGTCCTCGAGCACGATCTCGACCTCGCCGTCCGCCACGATCGGCTGCTCGTACTGGCTGATCTGGTAGCCCTTCGGCAGGTCCGGGTAGAAGTAGTTCTTGCGCGCGAACACCGAGCGGCGCGCGATGGTGGCATTGATCGCGAGGCCGAACCGGGCCGCCATGCGCACCGCCTCGCGGTTCAGCACCGGCAGCACGCCCGGGTAGCCGAGGTCCACGAGGTTCGCCTGCACGTTCGGCAGCGCGCCGTAGGCAGTGGCGGAGCCCGAGAAGATCTTGGAGCGCGTCGCGAGCTGCGCGTGGATCTCCAGGCCGATGACGGTTTCCCAGCCGGTCGCCATGGGTGCCTCAGGCGTACATCGGCGGCAGTCGCCGGTGCCAGTCGGTCTCGCGCTGCCAGGCATGCGCGGCGGCGAGCAGCCGCTCTTCCGCGAAGTGCGGCCCGATGATCTGCAGCCCGACCGGCAGGCCGTCCACCAGGCCGCAGGGGACGGAGACCGCCGGCAATCCGGCGAGATTGGCGCCGATGGTGTAGATGTCGTTCAGGTACATCGTGATCGGGTCGCCGGTCTTGGCGCCGATCGGAAAAGCGGGCGTCGGCGTGGTCGGCCCCATCAGCACGTCCACCTGCGAGAACGCGCGCCGGAAGTCGTCGTTGATCAGGCTGCGGACCTTCTGCGCCTTCAGGTAATAGGCGTCGTAGTAGCCGGCCGACAGCACGTAGGTGCCGGTCATGATGCGCCGCTTGACCTCCGGGCCGAAGCCCTCGCCGCGCGTGCGCCGGTAGAGGTCGGTCAGGTCCTTCGGGTCGCGGCAGCGGTGGCCGAAGCGCACGCCGTCGAAGCGCGAAAGATTGGAGGAGCATTCCGCGGGCGCGACCACGTAGTAGGTCGGCACCGACAGCGGCAGGTTCGGCAGGCTGACGTCGACCAGCCCGGCGCCCATCGCGCGGAAGCCGTCGAGCGCGGCGCGCACCGCGGCGCCGGTGCCGGATTCCAGTCCCGCGCCGAAGAATTCGCGGATGATGCCGATCCGCAGGCCCTTGACCGGTCGCGCGAGCGCGGCCGCGTAATCGGGCACGGGTGCGTCCACGCTGGTGGAATCGCGCGCATCGAAGCCCGCCATCGCCCCGAGCACGAGCGCCGCGTCCTCGGCCGACTGCGCCAGCACGCCGGCCTGGTCGAGGCTGGAGGCGAAGGCGATCATGCCGTAGCGAGACACGCGGCCGTAGGTGGGCTTCACGCCCGTCAGTCCGGTGAGCGCCGCGGGCTGGCGGATCGAGCCGCCGGTGTCGGTGCCGGTGGCGACCGGCGCGAGCCGCGCCGCGACCGCCGCGGCCGAACCGCCGGACGAGCCGCCCGGCACCCGGCTGCCGTCCCAGGGATTGCGCACCGGGCCGAAGAAGCTGGTCTCGTTCGACGAGCCCATCGCGAACTCGTCCATGTTGGTCTTGCCGAGCAGCACCATGCCGGCGGCGGCCAGGCGCTCGACCACGGTCGCGTCGTAGGGCGCGACGAAGTTCGCGAGCATGCGCGATCCGCAGGAGGTGAGGATGCCGTCGGTGCAGAAGATGTCCTTGTGCGCGATGGGCACCCCGGCGAGCGCGCCGCCCTCGCCGCGCGCGAGCATGGCGTCCGCGCGCCTGGCGTCCGCCAGCGCCCGCTCCGCCGTCACCGTGATGAAGGCGTTCAGGGCGCCGTGCGTCGCTTCGATGCGGTCCAGGAAGTACCGCGTCACCTCGACGCTCGAGTACTGCCGGGTGCGCAGCCCGCGCCCGAGCTCGGCGGCGGTCGCGTGCTGCGGGTTCACTCGATCACCCGGGGGACCAGGTAGAGGCCCGCCTCGACGGCCGGGGCGTTGGCCTGGTAGCGGTCGCGGTGGTCGGATTCCGTGACCCGGTCCTCACGCAGGCGCTGGACCTGCCCCTCGAGCGGGTGGGCCATCGGCAGGACGCCCTCGGTGGGCGCCGCCGCGAGCTGCTCGACGAAGGCGAGGATCGCCGACAGGCTCTGCACGTAGACCGGCAGCTCCGCCTCGGAGATCTCGAGGCGGGCGAGGTGCGCGATGTTCTCGACGTCGCGGCGGGTCAGCGTCACGAGCGCCCCGATGCAGGAAAATAAGGGAAAAACTTGACGGAAATCATACACGTCGCCTTGTGGAATGTCGCGCCCGCAGGCTACACTCCCCGCCCTCGTTCCGTCGTCTTTACCGGTACTTAGCCGCACATGTTCAAGAGCCTCCGGGGTTATTTCTCCAGCGACATTTCGATCGACCTCGGAACCGCCAACACGCTCATTTACGTGCGCGGCCAGGGCATCGTGCTGAACGAGCCCTCGGTGGTCGCGATCCAGGACGAGCCCGGGCGCGGCGGCAAGACCATCGTCGCGGTCGGCGGCGAAGCCAAGGGCATGATCGGCCGCACGCCGGGACACATCACGGCCGTGCGCCCGATGAAGGACGGCGTGATCGCCGACTTCACCTACACCGAGCGGATGCTCCAGTACTTCATCGGCAAGGTGCACGGCAACCGCTGGCTGCGCCCGTCGCCGCGCGTGCTGATCTGCGTGCCATTCGGATCGACCCAGGTCGAGCGCCGCGCGATCCAGGAATCGGCCGAGGGCGCCGGTGCGCGCCGCGTGGACGTCATCCCCGAACCGATGGCCGCGGCGGTCGGCGCGGGCCTGCCGGTCAACGAGGCGCGCGGCTCGATGGTGCTCGACGTCGGCGGCGGCACCTCCGAGGTCGCGGTGATCTCGCTGAACGGCATCGTCTACGCCGAGTCCGTGCGCATCGGCGGCGACCGCTTCGACGAGGCGATCACCAATTACGTGCGGCGCAATTACGGCATCCTGATCGGCGAAACGACCGCCGAGCGCATCAAGATCGAGATCGGCTCCGCCTACCCGGGACAGCAGGTGCGCGAGATCTCGGTCAAGGGCCGCAACCTGTCGGAAGGCGTGCCGCGCAGCTTCACGCTGAATTCGAACGAGATCCTCGAGGCGCTGCAGGAGCCCCTGCAGGGCATCGTCCAGGCGGTCAAGAAGGCGCTGGAACAGACGCCGCCCGAGCTGGGCGCCGACGTCGCCGAGCGCGGCATCGTGCTGACCGGCGGTGGCGCGCTGCTGAAGGACATCGACAAGCTCCTGATGGAAGAAACCGGCCTTCCGGTGATCATCGCCGAGGACCCGATGACCTGCGTCGCGCGCGGCGGCGGCAGGATCCTCGAGCTGTCCGAGGAACATCCGGGGCTGTTCGGCCTCGGCTAGAGGCCGCCTTGACCGCACACGAGCCGGATTCACGGCCATTGCTGCTGGGCGGACCCGCCCTGGGTCTGCGCCTGATCGTGCTCGCACTGATGTCCGCGGGACTGATGGTCGCCGACCACCGCCAGCACAGCACCGCGCGGGTCCGCGACTGGGCGTCCGCCGCCGTCTATCCCATCCAGTGGGCGGTGCAGGCACCGGTGCAGGCCTGGGACGCGATGCGCGAGTCGTTCGCGACCCGCGCCCGGATCGAGGCCGACAACGTGCGACTCGCCTCCGACAACCTCGTGCTGCGCCTGAAGCTGATGCGCTTCGAGTCGCTCGAGCAGGAGAATCAGCGGTTGCGGAGCGCGCGCGAGTCGACTGCCCGAGTCGTGGAGCGCACGCTGATCGCCGAGATCGTGCGCGTCGACCTCGACGCATTCCGCCAGCGCGTGCTCGTCAACAAGGGCACGCGCGACGGCGTGTTCCGCGGCCAGGCGGCGCTCGATGCCAACGGCATCTACGGGCAGGTCACGCGCGCCGGTCCCGTGTCCGCCGAGATCATCCTGATCACCGATTCCGAGCATGCGATCCCGGTGCAGGTGAACCGCACCGGCGCGCGCACCGTCGCCTACGGCATGGGCCGCTCGGGCCTGCTCTCGCTGCCCTACCTGCCGCAGAACTCGGACGTGGTTGCCGGCGACCTGCTGGTCAGCTCGGGCCTGGGCGGCGTGTATCCGCCGGGCTATCCGGTCGGCAAGGTCACCAACGTCCTGCGCGATCCGGGGCAGCCGCTGCTGGCAGTCGAGGCCGTGCCGCTCGCCGCACTCGACCGCGATCCGGAGGTGCTGCTGGCCTGGTTCGACAACGCCGTGGTCGAGCCCGGGTCCGGGGCCGAACCGGAGGCGCCACCAGTGCCGGCGCCGCAGCGCGTGGGCCGCTGACCATGGCACGCCCGCGCTCGAGCCTCGGCTGGGGACGCATCGTGACGGTGACGCTGGCGGCGCTGGTGCTCTCCGTGCTGCCGCTGCCCGGCTGGCTCGAGCCGCTGCGGCCTGATTTCGTCGCGCTGACCGTGCTCTGGTTCACGCTGCTGTCGCCGCGCCTCACCGGCCTGTTCTACGCCTGGGGCGCCGGACTCGCGCTCGACGCCTTCAAGGGCGTGCTGCTCGGCCAGCACGCGCTCGCCCTGGTCGTGATCGCCTACGTCGCCTCGAAGCTGCGCCTGCAGGTCCGTGCGTTCCCGCCGCTGCAGCAGACCGCGGTGATCCTGGCGCTGCTGTGGCTGAACGAGTTCCTCGTGTTCTGGATCGACGGCGTGGCCGGCCACGAGGTGACCGACTGGCGGCGCTGGCTGTCGGTGCCGGTCGGCGCGGCCTGCTGGCCTCTGGTGACCGGCCTGTTCGCGCGCGTCGTGGCCCGGCGGTGAGGGCCTGATGCGCCGGGTCCGCATCAAGGACGACGCCCTCGAACAGCGCATCTTCCTGCAGCGCACGCTGGTCGCCGCCGGCGTGGTCGCGGCGCTGGTGCTGCTGCTGTCCGGGCGCGCCTTCTGGCTGCAGGTGCTGCAGCACGCCCATTACGTCGAGCTGTCGCAGGGCAATCGCGCCCGCATCGAGCCGCTGCCGCCCAATCGCGGCATCCTGTACGACCGCGCCGGCCGTGTGCTGGCCGAGAACACGCCGGCCTACCAGCTCGAACTGGTGCGCGAGCGCGCGGGCGACCTCGACCAGGTGCTGGCGCGCCTCGGCCGCTTCGGCCTGCTCGAGCCCGACGACGTCGCACGCGTGCGCCAGCTCGTGCTGTCGCGCCGTTCCTTCGAGACGGTGCCCATCCTGCTGCAACTCGACGACGAGGAGGTCGCCCGCTACGCCGTGCACCGCCACGAGCTGCCGGGCGTGTTCCTCGAGACGCGCATGGCGCGCCACTATCCGTACGGCCCGGTCGGCGCCCACGCGCTCGGCTATGTCGGCACGATCAGCGAGGAGGACCTCGAGCGCGTCGACCGGGAGCGCTACTTCGGCACCGGCGTGATCGGCAAGACCGGCGTCGAGCGCGCCTACGAGGACGAGCTGCTGGGCACCGGCGGCTACCGCGAGGTGCTCGTGAACGCGGAGGGCCGCCC
The DNA here is from genome assembly GCA_036554765.1 of Steroidobacteraceae bacterium. Lineage (GTDB taxonomy): Bacteria > Pseudomonadota > Gammaproteobacteria > Steroidobacterales > Steroidobacteraceae > SCUD01. Next base: position 23,104 of record DATBMQ010000103.1, read on the forward strand.
GGTCGAGGGGCTGGCACGCGCGGAGGACGAGCTCGAGGACCGCGATCCGCAGGCGGGCCGCGACCTGCGGCTCACGATCGACATCGAGCTGCAGCGCATCGCGGAGCAGGCCTTCGCCGGCCGCCGCGGCGGCGTCGTGGCCATCGACCCGAACAACGGCGACGTGCTGGTGTTCGCGAGCCTGCCAACCTTCGATCCGAACGGGTTCGCCCGCGGCATCTCGCGCAGCGAATACGTCGCGCTCACCGAGAACCCCGATCAGCCGCTCTTCAACCGGGTGTTGCGGGGAACCTATCCGCCGGGCTCGACGATCAAGCCGCTGATGGCCCTCGCCGGCCTCGAGTACGACGTCATCAAGCCGGAGGACAGCGTGTACTGCACGGGCAGCTACTCGCTGCCCGGGTCGCGCCATCGCTACCGCGAGCCAAAGCGCGG
>DATBMQ010000106.1:0-8682 GCA_036554765.1 Steroidobacteraceae bacterium
GGACCTGGTGCCGGCGGGGTGGAGCTTCGCCGAGGAACGCGACACGTTCATCCGGTTCGCCCAGCGCCGCGCCCTCGGCCCCAGCACCGCATCGATTGTCCACGCCGCCGAGAAGCGCGGCATCCCCCACCTGCGGCTCAACGACCAGTCGCTGATCCAGCTCGGCCACGGCAAGTACCAGCAGCGCATCCAGGCGACCGTCACCGGCCGCACGCCGCACATCGCGGTCGAACTCGCGAGCGACAAGGAGGAGACCAACCGCATCCTGGGCGCGCTCGGGCTGCCGGTGCCGAAGCAGGAGCTGGTGCAGGACGAGCGCGCGGCCGTGCGCGCCGCCAACCAGCTCGGCTACCCGGTCGTGACCAAGCCCTACAACGGCAACCACGGCCGCGGCATCTCGATCCGGCTGACCAGCGACGAGGAAGTCGCGCGCGGCTTCGCCATCGCGCGCGAGCATTCGCGCCCGGTCATCGTCGAGACCTACCTCGAGGGCGACGATCATCGCCTGCTGGTCGTGAACGGCGAGCTGATCGCCGCCACCCGCCGCACGCCGGGTCACGTCATCGGCGACGGCGTGCACACGGTCGCGCAGCTGATCGAGATCGTGAACCAGGATCCGCGCCGCGGCGTCGGCCACGAGAAGGTGCTGACGCGGCTCGAACTCGACGCGCAGGCGGAGGCCATGCTGGCGCGCGCCAAGCTCGCCTCGGTCTCGGTGCCCGAGGCCGGGCGCAAGGTGTACCTGCGCTCGACCGCGAATCTCTCGACCGGCGGCACCGCCACCGACGTCACCGACGTGATCCATCCTGACAACCGCGACATGGCGGTGCGCGCGGTCAAGGCGATCGGGCTCGACGTCGGCGGCGTGGACTTCCTGTCGAAGGACATCACCCTCTCCTACCGCGAGATCGGCGGCGGCATCTGCGAGATCAATGCGGCGCCGGGCTTCCGCATGCACGTCGCGCCCTCCGACGGCATGCCGCGGGACGTCGCCGGCCCGGTGATCGACATGCTGTTCCCGCCGGGCACGCCCGCGCGCGTGCCGATCGCGGCCGTCACCGGCACCAACGGCAAGACCACGACCGCCCGCATGCTCGCGCACATATTGAAGATGGCCGGATACACGCCGGGCCTGACCACGACCGACGGCGTCTACATCGACGGCCAGCGTACGGTCTCCGGGGACATGACCGGTCCCGTGTCGGCGCGCATGGTGCTCTCCGACCCGCACATCGACGCCGCGGTGCTCGAGACCGCCCGCGGCGGACTGCTGCGCGCGGGCATGGGCGTGCCGGAAGTGGACGTCGGCGCGGTGCTCAACGTGCAGGCCGACCACCTGGGCCTCAAGGGCATCGACACGCTCGAGCAGCTCGCCGAGGTCAAGCGCACGGTGGTCGAGGTCGCCAGGTCCTGCGCGGTGCTGAATGCGGACGACGAGCTCGTGCTGCGGATGTCCGCGCATACGGATGCCGAGCACATCTGTTACGTCACGATGAACCCGCAGCACGCGCTGGTGCGCGAGCACATCCGCGCGGGCGGGCGCGCCTGCGCGCTCGAGGCGGGCGTCAACGGCCAGATGATCACGCTCTACGACCGCGGCGGGCACATGCCGCTCCTGTGGACGCACCTGATCCCGGCGACGCTCGAGGGCCGCGCCACGCACAACGTGCAGAACGCGATGTTCGCCGCGTCCATGGCGTTCTCGCTGGGCGTGAAGCTCGACGCGATCCGCCAGGGACTGCGCACCTTCGACACGACCTTCTACCAGGCGCCGGGGCGCATGAACGTGTTCGACGAGCATCCGTTCAAGGTGCTGTTCGACTACGGCCACAATGCGCACGCGGTCGGCATGCTCGCCGACCTCGCCGGCCGCCTCGACGTCACCGGCCGGCGCATCGTGGTGCTCGCGGGCCCGGGCGACCGCCGCGACGAGGACCTGCGCGCGATCGCGCACGCGGTCGCCGGGCGATTCGACCACTACGTCTGCCGCCGCGACGACAACCTGCGCGAGCGCGGACCCGACGAGGTGCCGCGGATCATCGCCTCGGAACTCGTGGCCGCGGGCGTGCCGCAAACCGCGATCTCGGTGATCCCGGACGAGCAGGAGGCGATCGATGCCGCGCTGCGCATGGGTCGCGCCGGGGACCTGCTGCTGATCTTCGCGGACGCCCTCACCCGCTCCTGGAAGCAGGTCATCCGCTTCCGCCCGGACGGCGCGCCGGCGACGGCAGCGGCGCGGCCGGCGGAACCGGCCGCGGCCGCTCCGGTCGTGGAGGCGCCGCTCGAGGCCAGCGCGCCGCTGTCGCTCGAAGGCCTGATCCGCGACGAGCGCGGCATCCGCTACGCGCCGGAGGCGTCCGACTGAGTGGAACTGCCACAGCGCCCTTCGCCGAGTCCCGCCGCCTGACCGGGCACAACCGGTTCTTCGACGGACCTGGCGCCGTGCTGGAAGCCGCCGGGACGACGCCCGCCACGATCGCCGGCTGGGACCGGCGCGTGCGCAAGGCCGCGGGCGCGCTGGCCTGGCCCGCGGCCCCGGTCGTCGCCGCGTCGCATCCCGGCGGCGCGTCGCTCGCGCTGTCCGCGCCCCCCGACCAGCTCTTCACCGCCACCGAGGTCAACGAGTGGGCGCTCGCGGCCACGCTGGCCGAGCAGCAGCCGGCGCGGCACGACGAGCTGGTCGCGCTGCTGGCGGCAGAGCAGCCGGAGGAAACCGAACCCCCCGTGCTCGAGGAAGCGGGCGCCATCGCGCGCCTCGCGCGCCGCGCGCAACGCGAAGCGCGACCGGAGCTGCGCGCGCTGATCGCCGGTGCCGGCGCGCGCGGCCTGCCCTGGTTCGCGGACGACGAGTCGTTCACGCTCGGCGCCGGGCGCGGCGCACGGACCTGGCCGCTGGCGGAACTGCCCGATCCCGCGCAGGTGCCCTGGGGCTCGCTGCACCATGTCCCGGTCGCGCTCGTCACCGGCACCAACGGCAAGACGACGGTCGTGCGGCTCATCGCGGCATGCGCGCGCGAAGCCGGGCGCGCGACGGGATGGTGCTGCACCGACGGCGTGTTCGTGCAGGGCGAGGCGCTGGTCGCGGGCGATTACTCGGGGCCGGCGGGCGCACGGCGCGTGCTGCGCGACGCACGCGTCGACTGCGCCGTGCTGGAGACCGCCCGCGGCGGCATCCTGCGCCGCGGACTGGCCGTGCCCCGCGCGGAGGTCGCGGTCGTCACCAGCATCGCGGCGGATCACTTCGGCGAATACGGCGTGCATGACCTGGCAGGCCTCGCCGAAGTGAAGCTCGCGGTCGCCCGCGCCCTGCCCGGCGATGGACTGCTGGTGGTGAACGCGGACGATGCGACGCTTTCGAAGGCGGCACCGGGAGCGGGCAAGCCGCTTGCCTGGTTCGCGCGCGACGCCACCCGGCGCATGGTCGCCGCGCACCGGGCGGCCGGCGGCGCGGCCTGCGCGGTCGCCGACGGGCGCCTGGTGCTGACGCACGCGGGGTCCGACCACGACCTCGGCGGCATCGCCGCCATGCCGCTCGCCGCCGGCGGGCATTCCGCCTTCAGCGTCTCGAACCTCGCGGCCGCGGCGCTCGCGGCCGCAGCCCTCGGCATTTCGCCCGCGGCCATCGCCGCGGTTTTCGCGCGCTTCGGTGCGGACCCCGCGGACAACCCGGGCCGGCTCATGCGCTACGAACTCCCCGGCCTCAACCTGGTCGTGGACTTCGCGCACAACCCGGCGGCGCTCGCCGGGCTGGTGGATTTCGCCTTGAAGCTGCGCGGGCGCGGACGGCTCGCGATCCTGCTCGGCCAGGCGGGCAATCGCGAGGACGCGGACCTCCACCGCCTCGCCGCCGTCGCGGCCGCGGCGCGGCCGGACCTGGTGGTCGTCAAGGAACTGGCCGGCTACCTGCGCGGACGCGGGACCGGCGAGGTGCCCGTGATCCTGCGTCGCGCGCTCGCGCGCGCGGGCGTGGCGCCGGGCTCGATCGCGGACGCGCCGGACGAGATTTCGGCCGTGCGCCAGGCGCTCGCCTGGGCGCGGCCGGGGGACGCCCTGCTGCTCGCGGTCCACACGCGCGAGGGCCGCGCGGCGGCGCTCGAGCTGATCGAACGGCTGCGTGTGCAGGGCTGGATCGCAGGCCGGCCGCTGCCGGCCTAGCGCCGCGCTGCACGGGGCCCCGCTGGGTTATCTTGCGCCATGGCCGGACGCATCCCGCAAGCCTTCATCGACGAGCTGATCGCGCGCACCGACATCGTCGAGCTGATCGGCTCGCGGGTGCAGCTCAAGAAGGCCGGGCGCGAGTGGAAGGCCTGCTGCCCGTTCCACAACGAGAAGACGCCGTCGTTCTGGGTGAGCCCGGACAAGCAGTTCTACCACTGCTTCGGCTGCGGCGCGCACGGCACCGCGCTCGGCTTCCTGATGGAGCACGACAAGCTGCCGTTCCCGGACGCCGTGGACGACCTCGCCTCGCGGCTCGGGCTCGAGGTGCCGCGCGAGGGCGGCGATGGCGGGCGGCCGAAGCGCGACGACGGCATCTACGAATTGCTCGCGCAGGTCACCCAGTTCTGGCGCGATTCCCTGCGCGAGTCCGCGCGTGCCAAGCAGTACCTCGCAGGGCGCGGCATCACGCCCGAGACCTGCGTCAAGTTCGCGATCGGCTACGCGCCGGACTCCTGGGACGCGGTGCTCCGGCGCTTCGGCGGCAACGCGGATCGCGAGCGCCTGCTGCTGGAAGCGGGCCTCGTCATCGAGCGCAGCGGCAAGGGCGAAAGCGGTTTCTACGACCGCTTCCGCGACCGCGTCATGTTCCCGATCCGCGACGCGCGCGGCCGGCCGATCGCCTTCGGCGGCCGCATCCTCGACGCCGGCGAGCCGAAGTACCTGAACTCGCCCGAGACGCCGCTGTTCCACAAGGGCCGCGAGCTGTACGGCCTCTACGAGGCACGCCAGGCGCTGCGCAAGATCGAGCGCCTGCTCGTGGTCGAGGGCTACGTGGACGTGGTGCGCCTCGCGCAGTCGGGCATCGCGTACGCCGTGGCGACACTCGGCACGGCGACCACGCCCGAGCACCTCAATCGCCTGTTCCGCGTCACCAGCGAGGTCGTGTTCTGCTTCGACGGCGACCGCGCCGGCCGCGCCGCGGCCTGGCGCGCGCTCGAGAACGCGCTCGAGCACGCCCGCGACGGGCGGCAGCTGCGCTTCCTGTTCCTGCCGGAGGGCCACGACCCCGACACGCTGGTCGGCGAGGAAGGCGCCGAGGCATTCGAGGCGCGCATCGCCGCGGCGACGCCGATCTCGGAGTTCCTGGTCACCCAGCTCGCGACGCAGGCGGACCTCTCGAGCCTGGACGGCCGCGCCCGGCTCGCCGAGCTGGCGCGGCCATTGCTCGCGCGCGTGCCGGAGGGCGTGTACCGCGAACTGCTGCTCGAGCGGCTCGCGGCGGAAGTGAAGATGCCCGCCGGGCGGCTCGCGCAATTGCTGCGGGCGCGGCCGGACGAATCGCGCGGCGCCTGGGCGGGCGGCCAGCCGCGGCCGGCGCGCGGCGGCAGACCGGCACGCTCCGCCGGCCGGCAACCGCTGCTCACGCAGGCCATCATGCTGCTGCTGCACCACCCGGGCGCGGCGCGCGCCGTGGCATCGGTCCCGGACTGGCTGGCGGCGGAACAGAAGGGCTTCGCGGTGCTGCGCGAACTGCTCGAGACGGCCCGGGCCGAGCCCGGCCTGTCGACCGCGCAGCTCGCAGAGCGCTGGCGCGAGCGCCCGGAGGGCGCGCGCATCGCCGAGCTGGCGAGCGAGGAATCGCTGGTTCGGGACGCCCGCGCGGCCGGGCGGGAACTCGCCATGCTGCTCGAGCGGATCGGCGCGGAACTCGGGCCCGAAAAACGACTCAATGAGCTCATCGAGCTGGCCCGTGAGCGCCGGCTGACCGGGCAGGAACAGAAGGAATTTCAAGGACTTCTGGGCGCCAGGGGCAAGCCCCCGGGGCGCTGACGCGGGGCCGTTGCTTCGCCCCGGGACCGCCCCCACGTATAATGTCCGGCTATTTTGCGGCCGCCCCCGCCCCCCGAGGAATCGCGTTTGAGCGAGAAGAAGCTCCCGGCCATCCCCGAAGACCGCCAGTCGCAGCTCAAGCTGCTGATCGCGCGTGGCAAGGAACAGGGCTACCTGACCTACGCCGAGGTCAACGACCACCTGCCGCCCGAGATCGTCGATCCCGAGCAGATCGAAGACATCGTCAACACGATCAACGACATGGGCATCACGGTGTACGAGAAGCCGCCGGATGCCGAGGCGCTGCTGCTGACGGATGCCTCCGCGCCCGACGAGGAAGCGGTGGAGGAAGCGGCCGCCGCGCTCGCGATCGCCGATTCCGAATTCGGCCGCACCACCGACCCGGTGCGCATGTACATGCGCGAGATGGGTACCGTGGAACTGCTCACGCGCGAGGGCGAGATCCGCATCGCCAAGCGCATCGAGGAAGGCCTCGACCAGGTGCGCACCGCGCTCGCCTGGTACCCGCCGACTTACGACTTCCTGCTCGCCGCCTACGAGCCGGTCAAGGCCGGCCAGGGCCGCATCACCGACCTCATCGTCGGCTTCATCGACCCGAACGCGCCGGACGAAATCGCGCAGCCGCACAACCCGAAGGCGGTGGTGCGCAAGGAGGAGCCGGCACTCGAGGACGACGAGGAGGCCGAGGACGCCGAGAGCGAGGACGAGGAAGCCATCGACACCGGCCCGGACCCGGAGGAGACGGCGCGCCGCTTCGCCGCGATCGCGCGCCTGCACAATACGATCGGCAAGGGGCTCACGACCGCGCGCGGCGCGCGCGAGCCGAAGATCGTGCGCGCGCGCAAGCGCCTGGCCGAGCAGTTCATGGAACTCAAGCTCGCGCCCAAGATGTTCGACGCGCTGGTTGTGCACCTGCGCAGCCACGTGGACGAGGTGCGCCGCCTCGAGCGCGAGATCATGACGATCTGCGTTCGCCAGGCGGGCATGCCGCGCAAGGACTTCATCGCGACCTTCCCGAAGAACGAGACCAACGTCCGCTGGATCGACAAGCACATCCGCGCCAAGCGCAAGCACTCCGCCCCGCTCGGCCGGCAGAAGGAGGAGGTCGTGCGCCGCCAGCAGGAGCTGCGCGCGCTCGAGAAGCGCCTCGCGCGCTCGATCCAGGAGCTGAAGGCGGTCAACCGCGACATCGCGACCGGCGAGGCCATGGCGCGGCGCGCCAAGAAGGAAATGGTCGAGGCCAACCTGCGCCTCGTGATCTCGATCGCCAAGAAGTACACCAACCGCGGCCTGCAGTTCCTGGACCTGATCCAGGAGGGCAACATCGGCCTCATGAAGGCGGTGGACAAGTTCGAATACCGCCGCGGCTACAAGTTCTCGACCTACGCCACGTGGTGGATCCGCCAGGCCATCACGCGCTCGATCGCCGACCAGGCCCGCACCATCCGCATCCCGGTGCACATGATCGAGACCATCAACAAGCTGAACCGCATCTCGCGGCAGATGCTGCAGGAGATGGGCCGCGAGCCGACGCCGGACGAGCTGGCCGAGCGCATGGAGATGCCCGAGGACAAGGTGCGCAAGGTGCTGAAGATCGCCAAGGAGCCGATCTCGATGGAGACGCCCATCGGCGACGACGAGGATTCGCACCTGGGCGACTTCATCGAGGACACCGCGGCCGAGAGCCCGCTCGATTCCGCGACCGTCGAGTCGCTGCGCGAGACCGTGCACGGCGTGCTCTCCCAGCTCACGCCACGCGAGGCCAAGGTGCTGCGCATGCGCTTCGGCATCGACCTCTCGACCGACCACACGCTCGAGGAAGTCGGCAAGCAGTTCGACGTCACGCGCGAGCGCATCCGCCAGATCGAGGCCAAGGCGCTGCGCAAGCTGCGCCACCCGAGCCGCAGCGAGCAGCTGCGCAGCTTCCTGATCGAGGACTGAGGCCCGCGGCGCGCCCCGCCGGCCGCGGCGGGTCCGCGCGCTTTCCTTGACAGCATGGCTGGTTTGGACTTCCCATACCCGCGGAGGGCATTCCGATGAACCGATCGTCCGGATGGGCAGTCCTGTCACTCGCGCTCGTGCTCGGCGGATGCTCCGGGCAGGAACCCGCCGAGAACGCCGCGCCGGCGAGCCCGCCCGCGCAGCAGCAGGCCGCGGAACCCGCGCCGGCTCCCGAGGCCGGGGCGCCCGCCGCGCCCGAGGGGGTGCCGCAGGCCGTGACGCCGGAACCGGCGCCAACAGCAGCCGCGCCGGCGGCGACGCCCCAGCCGCAGGCCGAGGCACCCCGACCGGTCGAGGCGAAAACCGCCCCGGCGGCGCTGCCGACACCGGCCGCGGCGCCAGCCCAGGCGGTCCAGCCGGCCCCGGCCGTCCAGGCGGCGCCGCAGGAGCCGGCCCCCGCCGCAGCGAAGGCCGCAGTGCCGAAGGACGTGATCGTGCTCACAGGTTCGCCGCTCGGCGGTGTGCGGCTCGAGCACAAGCTCCATGCTACGAGGGTCGGCAACAACTGCGCGACCTGCCATGACCCTGCCAGGCCCGAGAAGCTCCACGACCCGATGGCAAAGTCCGGAACCTGCATCGACTGCCACAAGGCCGAGAACGCCAAAGGCAAGAAGGCGCCGGTGAACTGCATGGATTGCCACAAGCAGGAAAACAAGTCATGAAACTGGTCCT
>DATBMQ010000132.1:0-5182 GCA_036554765.1 Steroidobacteraceae bacterium
TGCAGGGCTGGGGCGAGTTCGACGTCTGGCAGGCTCAGGTGACCGCGACCAAGGCGTTTCCGCCGATGCTGGGAGCGTCCCAGCTGGTGGCCGTCGTCGAGGCGGGCGTGACGCAGGTGGACGGCATGCCGGACAAGCTGACCGGCGGGCCGGTCGGCCGCGGCCTGCGCCTGAACGGCCCGGGCACCTCGGTGTCGGGCAACGCCGAGCTCGCGGGCCGGCATTTCGGCGAGGTCGAGCCGCAGGACCGCTTCGCGGACGAGACGTCCTGGGGCTATCGCGCCGCGCTGCGGCTCGATTACCTGGGCCTGATCGGCGCCTGGAACTTCTCGCCGCGCTTCGTCTGGGCGCATGACGTGAGCGGCACCACGCCGGGCCCGGGCGGCAACTTCGTCGAGGGCCGCTACGGCGCCACCATCGGCATCGGCGCGAGCTACCAGTCGAAGCTCGAGTTCGACGTCAACTACACGATCTTCGGCGGCGCGGGCCGCTACAACGAGCTGACCGATCGCGACTTCTTCGCGGCGACGATCAAGTACTCGTTCTGAACCACGTCCGGAGGCCAGTCATGACGATGCTCAAGAAAGTGCTGTGCGCGGGCGTGCTCGCCATCGCCGGTGCCGCCAGCGCTGCCAGCGCCGCGGTCACCGCGCAGCAGGCGGCGCGGCTCGGCGCCGACCTCACGCCGATGGGTGCGGAGAAGGCCGGCAACGCCGCCGGCACGATCCCCGCCTGGGACGGCGGCATTACCTCGGCGGCCAAGGCTGGCGCGCCGGGCTTCAAGTCGGGCGGCCACCATCCGGATCCGTACGCGAACGACAAGCCGCTGTACAAGGTGGATTCGACCAACATGGCGCGCTACGCGGCGAACCTGACCGCGGGCCACAAGGCGCTGCTCGGCGCATACAAGAGCTATTACCTGAACGTGTATCCGTCGCACCGCTCGGCGGCCTTCCCGCAGCGCATCTACGACGCGACCAGGGCGAACGCGACCACCGCCAAGCTCACCGGCAGCGGCACGGGCGTGACCGGCGCGATCATCGGCATCCCGTTCCCGATCCCGAGCCAGGGCGTCGAGGTCATCTGGAACCACATCCTGCGCTACCGCGCCGAAATCGCCGAGCGCATCATCGGCCAGGCGGCGGTGACCCGCACCGGCGCCTACAACATGGTCAAGTTCCACGACGAGACCATGGTGGGCTACAGCCTGCCGGGCGCGACCGAGGCCGCGCTCGACAACGTCGTGCTGTACTTCATCCAGGAGACGATCGCTCCGGCGCGCCTCGCGGGCGAGATCCTGCTGGTGCACGAGACGCTCGACCAGACGCTGGAGCACCGCAAGGCCTGGCTCTACAACCCGGGCCAGCGCCGCGTGCGCAAGGCGCCGAACGTCGCCTTCGACAACCCGGGCACGGGCTCCGACGGCCTGCGCACCTCCGACCAGTTCGACATCTACAACGGCAGCCCCGAGCGCTACGACTGGAAGCTGGTTGGCAAGCAGGAGATCATCGTTCCCTACAACGCCTATCCGCTGCACAGCAACAAGCTGAAGAACAACGACATCCTCAAGCCGCTGCACATCAACCAGGCGCACGCGCGCTACGAGCTGCACCGCGTGTGGGTGGTGGACGCCACGCTGAAGGCCGGCCAGCGGCACATCTACAAGCGCCGCACCTTCTACGTGGACGAGGACTCGTGGCAGATCCTCATGGTGGACTGCTACGACAACCGCGACCAGCTGTGGCGCATCCAGGAAGGCCACTCGATCAACTACTACGAGATTCCGACCTTCTGGACCACGCTCGAGCTCACCTACGACCTGCAGTCAGGCCGCTATCTCGCGCTCGGCCTCGACAATGAGGAGCCGGTCACGGTCAACTTCAGCGCCAAGCGCACGGCGGCGGACTTCACGCCGGCCGCGATCTCCCGCCGGGGCACGCGCTGACGTGAGGCAGGCGCTGGCGGCATGCGCCCTCGCGGTGGTGCCGCCGGCACTCGCGCAGGACGCGCCGCCGGACGACCCGGCCGCGCGGCCGTCGGTGATCGCGCCGCTCGCCACCCGTTCGCTGCTGATCGACCTGGCGCGCGCGGGCGGCCGCGTATTCGCCGTCGGCGAGCGCGGCCACGTCCTGTATTCCGACGATGAAGGGCAATCCTGGACCCAGGTCCAGGTGCCGGGCAGCGCCGGCCTGACGGCCGTGTACTTCAATGACGCGCAGCACGGCTGCGCCGTCGGACACGTGGAGACGATCCTCTGCACGCGGGACGGCGGCAAGAGCTGGGAACTTTCGCACTTCTCGCCCGAGAGCCAGCAGCCGTTGCTCGACGTCTGGTTTGCCGACGGCGACCGCGGCATCGCCACCGGCGCCTACGGCGTCATCTACACGACCGCCGACGGCGGGCGCGTCTGGAGCCAGGTGCCGTTCGAGCCGGTGCCGCTGGACGGAAAGGCGCGGGAGCAGGCCGTGCCGGCGGACGAGATGGAGGAGGAAGTGGACCTCGGATTCGAGTTCCACCTGAACGCCATCGCGCGCGGGCCGGGCCGGCGTGTCTACCTCGGCGCCGAGGCCGGCCGGCTGTTCCGTTCCGACGACGACGGCGCGAGCTGGCAGGAGCTGCCGTCGCCCTACGACGGCTCCTTCTACGGCATCCTGCCGCTCGACGGCGACGCGCTGCTGGCCTTCGGCCTGCGCGGCAACCTGTTCCGCTCCGACGACGGCGGCATGAACTGGCGCCAGATCGAGACCGGGACCGTCGCGCTGCTCAACGCCGGCGCGCGGCTGGACGCCGACACGATCGTCATCGTCGGCATGGCGGGCGTGCAGCTGGCGAGCCATGACGGCGGGCAGACCTTCACGCTGCACCAGCGCGAGGACCGCAAGGCACTCTCGGCCGTGCTGGCGGCCGCGGACGGGGCGCTGATCGTGGCCGGGGAGAACGGCGTCATGCGCTCCTCGCTGCCCGGGATCGCCGGAGGCGCCCCGTGAAGGACAGCGGCGACACGCGCATCGCCGAATTCCTCGAGCCGCACGTCTTCGGCCGGCGCACGCTGATCCTCGCCGTGTTCGCCGCCATCACGGTCGCGCTCGGCTGGATCGCCGCCACGGGCCTCAGGCTCGACACCAATTTCACCAAGCAGCTGCCGCTCGAGCACGAGTACATCCAGACCTACCTCGACCACAAGGAGGAGTTCGGCGGCGCCAACCGGCTGCTGATCGCGCTGTTCGCACGCGACGGCAACATGTTCACGCCCGAGTTCTTCGAGGCGCTCAAGATCGCGACCGACGAGGTGTTCTTCATCGAGGGCGTGGACCGCTCCCGCGTGCAGTCGCTGTGGACGCCGAACACGCGCTACACCGAGGTGGTCGAGGGCGGCATCGAGGCGGGCGACGTGATCCCGTCCGATTTCACGCCGGACGAGGCCGGCCTCGCGCGGGTGAAGGAGAACATCCTGAAGGCGGGCATCGTCGGCCGCCTGGTGGCCAACGACTTCTCCGGCGCGATGGTCAGCGCGCAGCTGCTCGACGCGATTCCCGAGACCGGCGCGCCGGTGGATTACATCGCGATCTCGCGCGAGCTGGAGGAGAAGGTGCGCGCCCGCATCGAGGGCGCAAACCTCGACGTCGCGGTCGACGTGCCGGTCTCGGTGCACATGATCGGCTTCGCCAAGGTGGTCGGCGACGTCGCGGACGGTGCGCTGTCGGTCATCACCTTCGCCATCGTGACCGTCGGTCTCACGCTGCTGTTCGTCTGGATCTACATCCAGTCGCTGCGCATCGCGCTGGTGCCGGTGATCTCGTCGCTGGTGGCCATGGTCTGGATGCTGGGGCTGCTGGTGATCCTCGGCTACGGCGTGGACCCGCTCGGCATCCTGGTGCCGTTCATCATCTTCGCGATCGGCACCAGCCACGGCGTGCAGAAGATCAGCGCCGTGTCGGACGCGGCGCGCGCCGGCGCGGACTGCAACGAAGCCGCGCGCCGCACTTTCCGGCTGCTGTTCCTGCCAGCGATCGTCGCGCTGCTGGCCAACCTGGTCGGCTTCATCACGATCCTGCTGATCCGGGTGCCCGTGATCCAGGAGATGGCGGTGACGGCCAGCCTTGGCATCGGCGTCATCATCCTGACCGACCTGATCCTGCTGCCGCTGCTGGTGTCCTTCGTCCCGATCACCGACAAGTTCCGCGGCAGGGTCGCGAAACGCCAGGAGCACCTGCGCGCCGTGTGGAATGGCCTGTCGAAGATCACGAACAAGGGACCGGCGGCGCTCATCATCGCGGTCGCGCTGGCGCTCGGCGTGCTCGGCTTCGTCAAGGGCCTCGAGACCCCGATCGGCGACACGCAGGCGGGCGTGCCGGAACTGCGCCCGGACTCGCGCTACAACCAGGACAGCAACCTGATCAGTTCGCGCTTCTCGATCGGCACCGACATCATCAACGTCATCGTCGAGACCAAGCCCGACGGCTGCATCGATTTCCGGGTCATCGACGCGATCGACCGCTTCGCCTGGCACATGGCGAACGTCGAGGGCGTGCGCGACGTCATGAGCCTCGCCGGCGTGTCCAAGGTCGTGAGCGCCGGCTGGAGCGAGGGCAGCCTCAAGTGGCGCAACCTGCCGCGCGACGAGCGCCAGCTGGTGCAGGCGCAGAACTACATCGAGACCAGCACCGGGCTGCTCAATCGCGACTGCAGCGTGATGCCCGTGATGATCTTCCTCGCCGACCACCGCGCCGAGACCATCGAACGCGTGGTCGCGGCCGTCAAGGGCTACCGCGCGCAGAACCCGACCGAGGGCGTGACCTGGCGCCTCGCGACCGGCAACGTCGGCGTCATGGCCGCGCAGAACGAAGAGGTCAAGGCCAAGGAGTTCGTGATCCTCGGCTGGGTGTTCGCGGCGGTCACGATCATGTGCCTGGTGAACTTCAGGAGCGTGATCGGCACGATCATGGTGATCGTGCCGTTGCTGCTGGTCTCGATCCTGGTCTATGCCGTCATGGCCTTCGTCGGCATCGGGCTCAAGGTCAACACGCTGCCGATGGTCGCCCTCGGCGCCGGCATCGGCGTCGACTACGGCATCTACCTCTTCAGCCGCATGCAGGAATTCCTGGGCCGCGGCGAGAGCGTGCAGCAGGCGTACCTCGGCGCGCTGCGCGTGACCGGGGCCGCGATCTTCTTCACCGGCGTC
>DATBMQ010000165.1:0-30717 GCA_036554765.1 Steroidobacteraceae bacterium
GCTGCTCGCGGACCTCGCGCTCAAGGACGAGGGCTTCGGCGAGCTGCTGCCCGGCACCGAGGCCGTGATCCTCGACGAAGCGCACCAGGTGCCGGAGATCGCGGCGCAGTTCTTCGGCCGCAGCATGAGCTCGCGCCAGGCTGCGGCCTTTGCACGCGACGCACTGGCGGAGCTCGCGCACGCAGGGCACGCGCAGGAGTCGAACCGCAAGCCAATCGCGGCACTGGAGTCCGCGCTGGCCGGCGCGCAGCTTGCGCTCGCCGGGCAGGGCGAGCGCATCGAGTGGGAGGCGCTGCCGCAGGGCTTTCTTGCCGCGCTCGAGGAGATGCGCGAAGCGCTGGGACAGGCCGCGACGGAGTTCGCGACGCTGGATGAGGAGGACCCGGGCCTGCGCCAGTGCGCGCGACGCGCCGGGGCATTGCGGCAGACGCTGCAGGCCCTGCTCGATGAAGACGGCGCGGGCGGGCTGCGCTGGGCGGAAGCGGCCGGCCGCGGATTCTCGATCTCGTTCACGCCGTTCGAAGTCGCGACCCGCCTCGGCGAGCTCATGCGCTCGCAGGGCGGCGCCTGGATCTTCACCTCGGCGACGCTCGCGGTCGGCGACGACTTTTCCCACTTCCTCGGCCGCATCGGCGCCACCGGGGCACAGTCGGTGCGCATCGACAGTCCCTTCGACTTCGAGCGCCAGGCCATGCTCTACCTGCCGCCCGGGATGCCGGACCCGGCCAGCCGCGACTTCACGGCGCGCGTGGTCGAGACCGCTCTGCCGCTGGTCGAGGCGGCGGGCGGCCGCAGCTTCCTGCTGTTCACGAGCCACCGGGCGCTGCGCGAGGCGGCCCGCATCCTCGAGGCCATGCCGGGATTCACGCGCCGCTATCCGTTGCTGGTGCAGGGCGAGGCGCCGCGCGAATCGTTGCTGAAGCGCTTCCGTGAACTCGGCAACGCGGTGCTGCTCGGCACCGCGAGTTTCTGGGAAGGCGTGGACGTGCGCGGGCACGCGCTGGCGCTGGTGGTCATCGACAAGCTGCCATTCGCGGCGCCCGAGGACCCGCTGCTGAAAGCGCGCCTCGAGGGCATCCGGCGCCGGGGCGGCAACCCGTTCCGGGAATTCCAGCTGCCGCAGGCCGTGCTCGCGCTCAAGCAGGGCTTCGGGCGGCTGATCCGCGACCGCGAGGATTTCGGCGTGGTCGCGATCTGCGACCCGCGGCTGCGCACGCGCGGCTACGGCGCGATGTTCCTCGCTGCGCTGCCGCCCGCTCGCGTCGTGACGGCAGCGGCCGAAGCGGCCGGGTTCCTGCGCCGGCGCCTGGCCGAGGCGGGCCTGGCGACCGCCGAGGCGCGCGAAGCATGAAGCTGCTCGCGCTCGACACCGCCACCGAGGCCTGCTCCGCAGCGTTGCTGCTGGACGGGAAGATCGGCGAGCGCTACGAGGTCATCGGCCGCGGCCATGCCGATCGCCTGCTGCCGATGGCGGACGAGTTGCTGCGCGCGGCCGGCGTGGCGGTGCAGCAGCTCGATGCCATTGCATTCGGACGCGGGCCCGGCGGCTTCACCGGGCTGCGCATCGCGGCCGCCGTCGCCCAGGGCCTGGCGGCCGGAGCCGGGCTGCCGGTGGTGCCGGTCAGCGACCTTGCCGCACTCGCGCTGGCGGGCGCACGGGCATCGGGATCCCGCCACATCCTGGCCTGCATGGACGCCCGCATGGGGCAGGTCTATTGGGCCGCGTGCCGGGTCACGGGAGGCGATGCCGTCGCCAGCGGCCCGGAAACGCTTTCCGCGCCCGTGGCCGTGACGCCGCCCGCGGGAGAAGCATGGTTCGGCGCCGGCCACGGCTTCGCGGCGTGGCCGGGGCTGGCCGCCATGCTTGGCGGCGCGCTGACCGGCGTCGATGCGACGTTGCTGCCGCGCGCCGCTGACGTTGCCCGGCTGGCGGCGCGCGCCCTGCAGTCGGGAACGGCGCTGCCGGCCGCGCGCGCGCAGCCCGTCTACCTGCGCGACCAGGTGGTGCACAGGCGCTGAGGCCGCGGGTGTCATAATTCCACAACCATGAACCGGCACGCTGCACGGCTGCGTATGGCTGAAACCCGGATCCTGGTCGTGGAGGACGAGCAGCCGATCCGCGACCTGATCGCGTTCGGGTTGCGGCGCGCCGGCTTGCAGGTGGCGTTGGCCGAGAACAGCCAGGCCGCCCGCGCCAGCATCGGCGACCGCCGGCCGGACCTGATCCTGCTCGACTGGATGCTGCCCGACACCAGCGGGCTGGAACTGGCAAGGCAGCTGCGGCGCGACGACAACACCCGCGACATCCCGATCATCATGCTGACCGCGCGCGCCGACGAAGCCGACAAGATCGCCGGCCTCGAGGGCGGCGCGGATGACTACGTCACGAAGCCCTTCGCGGCGCGTGAACTGCTGGCCCGCATCCAGGCGGTGCTGCGCCGCAGCGCCCCCGCCGGTGCCCAGGAACAGGTCACCTGCGACGGCCTGACGCTCGACCAGGCCGGACATCGGGTGTTGACGAATGGACGCTCGATCAGCCTCGGGCCGACGGAGTACCGGCTGCTGGCATTCCTCATGACGCATCCGGACCGGGTGTACTCGCGCAGCCAGCTGCTGGACCGGGTCTGGGGCGGCAACGTCTACGTGGAGGAGCGCACCGTGGACGTGCACATCCGCCGCGTGCGCAAGGCGCTCGAGCCCTCCGGGTTCGACCGCTTCGTGCAGACGGTGCGCGGGGCGGGCTACCGGTTCTCGGTGCAGGAGGGCTGAGGCGTGCTGTCGGCCTGGATGCGGGCCCTGGTGCGCATCGCCATCCTGCTCGCGATCGCGGTGGTGCTCGGGCTGCTGTTCGACAACGTCGCGCTGTGGGTCGCGATCGTGCTCGGCGCCATGCTCGGCACGCAGTACGTGAACCTGCTGCGCCTGCAGCGCTGGATCCGGCATCGGGCGCACGAGGAGCCGCCGGAGTTGCGCGGGGTCTGGGGCGACGTGGTCGGCCTGGTCGGCCGCCTGTACCGGCGCAAGCAGTTCCACCGCCGCCGCGTGATCCAGCTGCTGCGCGATTTCCGGCGCCTGTCCGCCGCGCTGCCGGATGGCGTCGTGCTGCTGACGGCGGGCCACGAAATCCTGTGGTTCAACCGCAGGGCCGCCGGCCTGCTCGGGCTGCGGCGCAAGATCGACATCGGATTGCCGATCGCGAACCTGGTCCGCCAGCCGGAATTCACGGAGTACCTGCGCCGCTCGTCGGCGGGACACGGCGTGGTGGTCGCGCACCGCGGTGGCGAGGCCTTCCTGCTCATGGTCGTGATTCCGGCCGGCGAGCAGGCGCTGATGCTGGTGCGGGACGTCACGCGCGAGGCGCGCCTCGAGCAGATGCGCAAGGACTTCGTCGCGAATGCCTCGCACGAACTGCGCTCGCCGCTCACGGTGATCGCGGGCTATCTCGAGCAGCTGGCGGACGATCCGGCGCTCACACAGGAGTGGCGCCAGCCGGTTGCCGACATGCGCCGCCAGGCCGACCGCATGCGGGAAATCGTGGACGACCTGCTCGAGCTGTCGCGCCTCGAGGCTTCCGGCGAGGAAGCGCCGTACACGGTCGTGGACGTCTCGACGCTGATCGGGCGCCTGGTGCAGGAGGCGCGCGCGGCGGCTCCGGCGGCGGCCCGCTTCCAGCTCGACCTGGACGGGACTCTGCTGCTGAAGGGCGGCGAGAGTGAAATCCACTCGATCGCCTGGAACCTGGTCTGGAACGCGGTCAAGTTCACGCCGGCCACCGGGACGATCACGCTGCGCTGGCGCCGGGAGGGCGCGGGCGCGGCGCTGGTCGTGGAGGACACCGGCATCGGCATCGCGCGCGAGCACCTGCCGCGGCTGACCGAACGCTTCTATCGCGTCGACCGCGGCCGCGCGCGCAAGACGGGCGGCTCCGGCCTCGGGCTCGCCATCGTCAAGCATGCGCTGCAACGGCACGGCGGGCGGCTCGAGATCGCGAGCGAGGAGGGGCGCGGCTCCATCTTCACGGCGCACTTCCCGGCGCGGCGCGTCGCCCTGCGGCCAGGGGCTGTCACAAAAGCGTCATAGGCGTCCCCGATAATGCCGCGCCGGCCAGCAATGGGCGGCACAGGTTCCACCATTATCGGAGTCCCACACGTGACCAAGATCCTGACCATCGGCGCAGTGGCGCTGTTCACGGTCCTTCCGGCGCAGGCCCAGCAGCGGGCCTCCCTCGACCAGGTCCTGCAGGAAATCGCGGCGCTGTCGCAGCGGGTCGACCGGCTCGAGCAGGACAATGCCGCGCTGAAGACCGAGAACCAGGAGCTGAAGGCGACCAACGACCGCCTCGAGGCGACCACGGAATACCTGCGCGACAACGCGTCCGCGACCCGCAAGACGCTCGCCGAGGAAGCGCCGAAGATCGCGGAATCGGATCGCGTCGCGAAGGCGGCCGAATGGGCCTCACGCATCAGCTGGAAGGCCGACTTCCGCTACCGGCACGAGAACGTGGACGCGGAAGAGGCCGCCACGGACCAGGACCGGCAGCGCCTGCGCGCGCGCTTCGGGCTGACGGGCAAGATCAACGACACGCTGACCGCCACCATCCAGCTGGCGACGAATGGCGGCAACAACGACCCGCGCTCGACCAACCAGACCGAGGGCGAGGGCTGGACGCGCAAGGGCATCGGGCTCGATCTCGCGTACGTGGACTGGAAGCCGGCCAGCGGCCTCAGCATGCAGTTCGGCAAGATGCCGCAGCCCTGGCAGAAGGTGCCGAGCCTGATGTGGGACGGCGATATCACGCCGGAGGGCCTCGCCCTGAAGTACGCGCGCGGGCCGTTCTTCCTGAATGCCTTCGGACACTACCTGTCGGAGCGCAGCACGCTGAGCGACGCCACCCTGATCGGCGGGCAGCTGGGGATGACCGGCAATCTCGGCGCCGCGAAGCTGACGGGCGCCGTGGGCTACTACGACGTGGGCGGGGTCGAGGGGCAGATCACGACGGCCGCCACGGGCTGCAGCGTCAACAACGTGTTCTTCGGCGGCGCGCAGGGCAACACCACGGTCGCGTCGGGCGGGTGCACGCGCCTCGCCAACGACTTCAACCTGCTCGAGGGACTGGTGCAGGCCGACCTGACCGTCGGCGCGAGGCCGCTGGTGCTGTTCGCGCACTACCTGCAGAACCAGGAGGCGAGCGACCTCGACACCGCCTATGCCGCGGGCTTCAGCTACGGCAAGGCGTCGAACCCGAAGAGCTGGGAGATCGGCTACCTGTACCAGTCGGTGGAGAAGGACTCGCAGTTCGGCCAGTTCACCGACTCGGACTTCGGCGGCGGCGTCACGGATACCGAGGGCAGCGTGATCCGGTTCGGCTACGCGCCGGCGAGGAACTGGGTGCTGAATGGCACCTACTTCATGAACCAGCGGTTCGTGGATGCGCCGGGGGCGACCGAGCGCGACTATGACCGCTACCAGCTCGACCTGAACTTCAAGTTCTGACGACATCCAAGTGCAAACGGCAACAGCAAGAGGTCACAGAGGCATATGAAGGCAATCACAGTGGCGGCCGCGTCAATCGTCGCGCTCGCAGGTCTCGCGGCCGCGCCGCGGGTGCAGGCGGAGGTCATCAAGGTGGACGGCTCGAGCACGGTGTTTCCGATCACCGAAGCCGTGGCCGAGGAATTCCAGATCAAGAAGCGCGGCAAGGTGCGCGTGACGGTCGGCATCTCGGGGACCGGCGGCGGCTTCAAGAAGTTCTGCCGCGGCGAGACCGACGTGCAGGATGCTTCGCGGCCGATCCTGGCGGCGGAGATGGAAGCCTGCCGCGCGGCCGGCATCCGGTACTACGAACTGCCGGTGGCCTACGACGCGCTGACGGTCGCCATCAGCCCGCAGAACAACTGGGTAACGCAGCTGACGATCGCCGAACTCAAGAAAATGTGGGAGCCGGCGGCGCAGGGCAAGGTCATGCGCTGGAACCAGATCAATCCCAAGTGGCCCAACGAGCCGCTGACGCTGTTCGGCCCGGGCTCCGACTCGGGCACCTTCGACTACTTCACGGAAGCGGTGGTCGGCAAGGCCAAGTCGAGCCGCGGCGACTATACCGGCAGCGAGGACGACAACGTGCTGGTGCAGGGCGTGGCCAACAACAAGAATGCGCTGGGGTACTTCGGCTTTGCGTACTACCAGCCGAACTCCAGCCGCATGAAGGCCGTGCCGATCGTCGGCAAGTCCGGCAAGCCGGTGCTGCCGTCCCTCGAGAACGTCAACAACGGGACCTACGAGCCCCTGTCGCGGCCGCTGTTCATCTACGTGAGCGAGAAGGGCGCGCAACGCCCGGAAGTGCGCGAGTTCATCCAGTTCTACCTGAGCAGCCCCGAGCTCGCGCAGGAAGTGGGCTACCTGCCGCTGCCGCAGCGCGCCTACGAGCTGGCGCTGCAGCACTTCAAGAACGGCAAGCTGGGGACGGGCTTCGGCGGCGTGCCGGAGGTCGGACTCAAGGTCGAGGAACTGCTGGCGCGCGAGGCGAAGCTCTGAGGCGTTTGCCATCCTGCGCCACCGCCGCTAGCCTGTGCCGGGACTGAGTCGAGCGGGAGCGGGGCCGCAGGGCTCCGCTCCCGCGTCGTCAGGGGGCGGGGGCGCAGGCGGCATCCGAGGCGAACGAGCATGACGACCGAAGTGGCCCCATTCCGCGCCGGCCTGCCGCCGGGACTCCGCTACCGCAAGCTGCGGGACCGCGCGGTCGAGAGCCTGCTGCTGCTCGCGGGCCTGGTCGCGGTCTTCACCACGCTCGCGATCGTCTTCGTGCTCGTGATGGAGTCCTTGCCGTTCTTCGAGCACGTCCCGCTGGCGGATTTCCTGACCGACACCATGTGGACGCCGCTGTTCGCCGAGGCGCGCTACGGCATCCTGCCGCTGGTCGCCGGCACGCTGGTGACGACGCTGGTGGCGCTCGCGGTGGCCATTCCTGCCGGCACGCTGATCGCGATCTATCTTTCGGAGTTCGCGCCCTACCGGCTGCGGGAGACGATCAAGCCCGCGCTCGAGCTGCTGGGCGCGGTGCCCACCGTCGTGTACGGCTATTTTGCGCTGATGGTCGTGACCCCCGTGCTGCAGAAGATCATCCCGGGCCTGCCCGGCTTCAACATGCTGTCGGCCGGCCTGGTCATCGGGATCATGATCATCCCGTACGTCGCCTCGGTCAGCGAGGACGCCATGCGCGCGGTGCCCAACTACATGCGCGAGGGCAGTTACGCCATGGGCGCGACGCGCTTCCAGACGGCAACGCGCGTGGTGGTGCCGGGCGCCCTGTCCGGTATCGCGGCAGCCTACATCCTCGGCATCTCGCGCGCGGTGGGCGAAACGATGGTGGTCGCGGTGGCCGCAGGCCTGCAGCCGAACCTGACCTGGGACCCGACCGAGCCGGCGGCGACCATCACGGCATTCATCGTGCAGGTGAGCCTCGGCGACCTCCCGCACGACAGCATCGGTTACCAGTCGATCTTCGCCGCGGGCCTGGTGCTGATGCTCATGACGCTCGTCTTCAACATCGGCGGCTTTGCGCTGACACGGCGCTTCCGGCAGGCGTACTGACATGCACGCCGCCACCGCCGCCACCGCCGTTGCGACGCTGCGCGCCGACGTGAATCGCCGCAAGCTGCTCGACAAGGCGTTCGTGATCGTCGGACTGCTGATCATGTTCGCGGCGCTCGCGGTGCTCGTCGTGCTGTTCCTCGACCTCGTGCGCGACGGCGCGCCGCGGCTGAACCTGCAGTTCCTGGAGTCGTTCCCGTCGCGCAAGGCGGAGCGTGCGGGCATCCTCTCGGCCTGGGTCGGCACCTCGCTGATCATGCTGGTCACCGCCGCGGTCACCATGCCGATCGGCGTGGCCGCCGCCATCTACCTCGAGGAGTACGCTCCCAAGAACTGGTTCACCGCGATCATCGAGATCAACGTGACGAACCTGGCTGGCGTGCCGTCCATCATCTATGGCCTGCTGGCGCTCGGCCTGTTCGTCTACCAGTTCGACCTCGGGCAAAGCATCCTGACCGCGGGACTCACGCTGTCGCTGCTGATCCTGCCGATCGTGATCGTCGCGACCCGCGAGTCGCTGCGCGCCGTGCCGCGGACGATCCGGGAGGCGGCCTACGCGCTCGGCGCCACGCGCTGGGAAGTCACTGCGCACCACGTGCTGCCGTACTCGACCGGCGGCATCCTGACCGGCATGATCATCGGCCTGTCGCGCGCGATCGGCGAGACCGCGCCGCTGATCACGATCGGCGCCCTGTCCTTCATCGCCTTCCTGCCCGAGTCGCCGTTCAGGGGCGAATTCCCCTGGTTCTCGTTCTCGTGGCTCAACGAGGCGTTCACGGCGATGCCGATCCAGATGTTCAACTGGGTCTCGCGCCCGGATCCGGCATTCCAGGTCAATGCCGCGGCCGCCGGCGCCATCCTGCTCGGCATGACGCTGCTCATGAACGGCATGGCGATCTACGTCCGCTACCGCTTCCGCAAGAGGATCAACTGGTGAGCACGCTGCAAACTGTCTCCGGACAAGAGCCGGCGCGACCGGATACCCTCGCTGCGGGCAATGGCGGCCTGTCCACGCCGCGACCGACGGTGGAGGTTTCCCGCGCCGCCGCGGCATCTGACAAGGCGCTGGCGGTGAAGTCCAGCGCCGAGGGCCTGTCCTTCTACTACGGCGCGGTGCGCGCGCTGAAGGACCTCACTATCGAGATGCGCGAGAAGCGCGTGACGGCGCTCATCGGCCCGTCGGGTTGCGGCAAGACGACGTTCCTGCGCTGCTTCAACCGCATGCACGACCTCACGCCGGGCACCCGCTACGAAGGCCGTATCATGCTGTACCCGGACGGCCTCAACCTGATCGCACGCGACGTGGACCCGATCGAGGTGCGCATGCGCATCGGGATGGTGTTCCAGAAGCCGAATCCGTTCCCGAAATCGATCTTCGAGAACGTCGCCTATGGCCTGCGCGTGCGCGGCGTGCGCGCGGCCGCGCGGCTGGCAGAGGAAGTCGAGCGGGCGCTGCGCCGCGCGGCGCTCTGGGACGAGGTCAAGGACCGGCTGACGAATTCCGGCCTGTCGCTGTCGGGCGGCCAGCAGCAGCGCCTGTGCATTGCGCGCGCGCTCGCGACCAACCCGGAAATCCTGCTGTTCGACGAGCCGACCTCGGCGCTCGACCCGATCGCAACGGCGCGTATCGAGGAACTGATCGCGGAGCTGCGCGACCAGGTCACGGTCATCATCGTCACGCACAACATGCAGCAGGCCGCGCGCGTGTCGGACTACACGGCCTTCATGTACCTCGGCGAGCTGATCGAGTTCGACGTCACCAGCAAGCTGTTCACGAACCCGGCGCAGAAGGCGACCGAGGACTACATCACGGGCCGCTACGGCTGACGGGCGCACGGATCGAACGTGAACGAACCGGCGGAAGGGCACACGTTCAAGGCCTACGACGAGGCGCTCGCCGACCTGCGCGGGCGCGCGCACCGCATGGGCATGCTGGTCTCGGAGCAGGTCGAAACGGCGGTGCAGGCGCTGCTGGAGGCGGACCGCGAGGCGGCGGAGGCGGTGCTGGTGCGCGAGCGCCGCATCAATGCCTACCAGACGGAGATCGAGGACGGCGGCTTCCGGCTGCTGGCGCGCCGGGCACCGGTCGCCAACGACCTGCGGATGGTGCTCGCGGTCTCGCGCGCGGTCACGGATCTCGAACGTGCCGGGGACGAGGCCAAGAAGATCGCCCGGTTCGCACTCGCGAGCGCGGGCCGCAGGAGCGGCGGCCCGTCGCGGGTGATGCACCGGCCGCTGCGGCACATGGCGGAACTGGCCTCGGAGTCGATGCGGGTCGCGGTGGACGCGCTCGATCGCGGCGACGCGGATGTCGCGCACGACGTCGCGCGCCTCGACCGCGAGCTGGACCTCGAGTTCGAGGCCGCGCTGCGCCAGCTGATGACGGTCGCAATGGAGCGCAGCCGGCTGCTGCGTCCGGTGTTCGACACCGTGTTCGCACTCAAGAGCCTGGAGCGCATCGGCGACCATGCCAAGAATGTCGCCGAGCATGCGGTGTTCCTGGCGAGCGGAGCGAACGTGAGGCATGCGGACCGGCCGGGGTCCGGGCTGCCGGCCGCCGAATCGCAGCATTGATATGATGGCGCGGCGTCGCCGGCCCCGCCGGCAGGAGTTCGGTCATGGAATCCGCTGACCTGGTCCAGCACACGTCCCGCCGCTTCAACGAGGACATGGAGCGCGTCCGCACGCGCGTCCTGCAGATGGGCGGCTTCGTCGAGGAGCAGCTGCAGCGCGCGGTCAAGGCCCTGATCGAGGGCGACAGCGCGCTCGGCGAGGCGGTCGCGCGCGACGACTACCGCGTAAACCAGATGGAGGTCGAGATCGACGAGGAATGCGGGCGCATCATCGCGACGCGCCAGCCGACGGCTTCGGACCTGAGGGTCATGGTGGCGATCATCAAGACCATCACGGACCTCGAGCGCATCGGCGACGAGGTCGAGAAGGTCGGCTACATCGCGGCCAGGCTGGCCACGATGGAGAAGCCCTCGGACAACTACCGGGAGATCCGCCACCTCGGCAGGCTGGTCACCGAGATGGTGCACGACGCGCTGCACGCATTCGCGCGCCTGGAGGCGGACGAGGCCTTCGAGGTGGCGCGCCGCGACCGCAAGGTGGACGAGGAATACGAGGCCATCCAGAGGCAGAACATCACCTTCATGATGGAGGACCCGCGCTCGATCCGGCGCGCGCTCGAGATCATGTGGGTGGTGCGCGCGCTGGAACGCATCGGCGACCACGCCAAGAACATCTGCGAGTACACGGTCTACATGGTCCACGGCAAGGACATCCGCCACCTGTCGCTGGACGACGCAGAGCGGCAGATCCGCGACTTCGCACGCGAGCGCAAGGGCGCCTGATGCCCTCGCGCCGCGCATGCAACGGGCTCGGCGCCGGGGCCAGCGCGGTCGCGCTCGCCTTTGCCTTCTGGAGCCAGTACGGCCTCGGGCTCGTGCCCTGCCACCTGTGCATCTTCCAGCGCGTGACGGTCGCGGTGCTGGCGGCCGGCTTCCTGATCGCCGCGATCATCTCGCGGCCGGGCTGGCGCGGCGCGCTGGCCGCGGCGCTGGTGGCCGTTCCTGGCGTCGCGACCCTCGCGACCGCCGGGCGTCACGTGTGGATCCAGATGCAGCCCGCGGGCTCCGTGCCCGCCTGCGGGGCCGATCTCGACTTCATGCTGGACCTGTTCCCGGTGACCGAAGTGATCCTGAAGGTGTTCCGGGCGGGCGGCGAATGCGCCAAGGTGGACTGGACCCTGCTCGGACTCTCGATGCCGGCCTGGGTGCTGCTGTTCGCGGCGGTGCTGACTGCCGGCGGCATCTGGAACAACCTGCGCCGCGCCTGATGCGGCGCCGGTTCAGGCGGCGGGCAGCAATCGTTCCAGCGTGCCCACCAGGGCACGGTGCAGCAGGTCGATTTCGGCGACCGCGCAATGCTCGTCGAGCTTGTGGATGGATTCGTTGCGCACGCCCAGTTCCACGATCTCTGCGCCCATGGGGGCGATGAAGCGGCCGTCCGAAGTCCCGCCCCCGGTCGTCGCCTGCGGGCGCTGCCCGGTCAGCTGCTCGATCGCAGCGCTGGCCGCGGCTGCCAGCCGGCCCGGCGGCGAGTAGAAGGGCTGGCCGGCCTCGTACCAGTCGATCGCATAGCGCAGGCCATGGCGGTCGAGGATGCCCTGCACCGCCTGCTTGAGTCCGTCCAGCGTCTGTGCCGGCGACCAGCGCAGGTTGAACCGCACCACCAGCTCGCCGGGAATCACGTTCGGCGCCCCGGTGCCCGCGCTGATGTTGCTGACCTGGAAGCTGGTCGCCTTGAAATGGCCGTGGCCTTCGTCCCAGCGGCGCGCGACGAGTTCCGCAAGCGCCGGCGCGAAGCGGTGGACCGGGTTGTCGGCGCGCTCGGGATAGGCGACGTGACCCTGCACGCCGTGCACCGTGAGCCGCGCGGAGAGCGAGCCCCGGCGGCCGATGCGGATGTTGTCGCCGAAGCGCTCGAGGCTCGATGGCTCGGCGATCAGGCAGAGGTCGATCCCCTGGCCCTGCGCCTGCAGCCATTCGACGACCCGGCGCGTGCCGTCCACCGACTTGCCTTCCTCGTCGCTCGTCACCAGGAACGCAATGGCGCCGTCGTGGGTGGGGCGCCGGCGGACGAATTCCTCGGTCGCCGTCACCATGGCGGCGAGGCCGCTTTTCATGTCCGCCGTGCCGCGGCCGTACAGCCGTCCGTCGCGGATCACGGGATCGAAAGGATCGGAGCTCCAGCGCTCGACCGGGCCCGCGGGCACGACGTCGGTGTGGCCGGCGAAACAGAGGACCGGCCCGGCACCGCCCCGGCGCAGGGCCCAGAAGTTTTCCACGTCGCCGTACCGCAGGCGCTCGACCCTGAAGCCGAGCGGGGCGAGGCGCGCGATCAGCAGTTCCTGGCAGCCGGCGTCCTCGGGCGTCACCGAACGGCGCGCGACGAGCTGGCGGGTGAGTTCCAGCGCAGGGGAATCGCCGCTCATGCGCCCCGTCCCTGCGGCTGGCGGCCGCCCTGGCTGCCCGCGAGCATGCGGGAAAGAGGAGCGGGCCTAGCCACCAGCCGGATCAGCCACAAACGCGAACAACGAGTCACCCGCCGCAATCGCGACGTACTGGCGGCCGCTGACCGAATAGCTGACCGGCGCGGCATTGATCAAGCGCCCCAGATCGGCCGACCACAGGACCTCGCCGGTCGACGAATTCATCGCATAGAAGATGGTGTGATCCCCGACGAACAGCAGGCCACCGGCGGTCGTCAGGATGCCGCCGATGGCACCGTAATCCCGGCGCGCCGGCATCGCGTGCTGCCAGACGAGCGTGCCGGATTCCGGCCGCAGGGCCTTGACGCCCGTCACCAGTGTTTCGGCGCCGCCGGACCAGGCACTGCCGATCCACTGGTTCATGCCCTTGCGCTCGGGCAGCGCCTCGGGACCGCGGCCGTAGTACACGCTGGGCGCGTCCAGGTACGGGACGAAGTACAGGTGGTCGCGCGGGCTGTACGACGGCGGCCACCAGTTGGTGGCGCCGCCCATGCCGGGCCACACCAGGGTGCCCTTCGCGGACGGGGCCGCCTGCGGATCCGCCGTGACCTTGCCGTCCGGCGCGACCTGAATCGCCCAGTTCTGCCGGGCGAAGGGCGTGACCGTCAGCACGGCGCCGTTGCTGCGATCGAACACGTAATAGAAGCCGTTGCGATTCGCGGTCACCAGCAGTTTTCTGGTCCTGCCATCGACCGCGGCGTCGATCAGCACCGGAGTCTGCGGTCCGCGGTCGTGGAGGTCGTGGGGCGTGAACTGGAAGTGCCAGACGAGTTTTCCCGTTTCGACATCCAGTGCCACCACCGAGTTGGTGAACAGGTTGTCGCCCTCGCGCACGGATCCGACGGAATCGGGCGACGGATTGCCGACACCCCAATACAGGTACCCGAGCGCGGGATCGAAGCTCCCGGTGACCCACGTGGGGCCGCCACCTGTCTTCCACGAATCGCCCGCCCAGGTTTCGTTGCCCGATTCGCCCGGCCCGGGGACGGTGTTGAACCGCCACACGCGCTTTCCGGTATCGGCCGCATACGCATCGAGGAAGCCGCGAATGCCGTATTCGCCGCCGGCGACGCCGACGATGACCTTGCCGCGGACCGCCAGGGGCGCCACCGTGATCGAGTAACCATCGCGATAGTCCGCGACCTGGGTTTCCCAGAGCAGCTTGCCCGTCGCCGCATCGAGTCCGCGCAGCATGCCGTGAAAGGCCGCGACGAAAACGCGGCCGCCCCAGACCGCGACGCCCCGGCTCACGCGGCCGCAGCATCCGGGGACGTCTTCCGGCACCGTGATTTCGTGGTGCCAGAGGGTCTGGCCGCTGACCGCATCGACCGCCCAGACGTCGCTGGGGGGCGTGGTGAAATACATCACGCGGCCGACGACGATGGGCGTCGCCTCGAAATGTTGGCCCTGCACGTCGAACTGCCGGGTCCACGCCAGGCGGATCCGGTCGGCGCGGTCGACCGTCATGACGCCGAGCGGGGAATGTCTCCAGCCGAGGTAGTTGCCGGAGTAGGTCAGCCAATCGCCGGCCAGACCGGCGGATGCCTCGATGTCGGTCGCCGCGACGTTGATCGCGGGCGCGACGGGCTGGTCGGTCTGCGGCTCAGCGGACGCCATCGTCCGGTTCAGGCGCACATAACCGACGATGCGCCAACGGTCAGTGGCGGGCAACGCGAATGCAGGCATCGACGTGCCGGGGATGCCGTCGCGGATCGTGCGATACAACGCCCAGTCGCTGTCCCCGTGAACCAGGCGATGTTCGATGAGATTGGCCGCCTTGCCGCCCCGGCCATCAGCCCCGTGGCAGGTCGCGCAGTGCTGGTGGAACAAGTCCTGGCCCGCCTGATGGTCGTCCGCGGACGAGTAGGGATTGCGGATCACCGCGTAGGGGTTCGGATTCTCCGTCAGTGGCTGGACCCAGAACGGGGATCCCGGTGACACCATGTGCAGCAGTTCATTCCACTCGATGTCCGCGAGCTGGCCCGTGGCGCGCATGACCAGAACCTGTGCGCGCCATGACAACGAAGGCGTCAGGCTGACTGCCGCTACCGCAGCGACGACCAGTCCAATGATGATGGCGATCCAGATGCGCATGCGGGGAATCGAGCAACCAGACGGCGGGTGCCGCTCCGGATTATAGCAGCCGGCCGCGCCGGACCATGCGGCCGCCGGCCGGCGACGGCGCCCGGTGGCGCTGCCGCGCGACCGGGTGGCGGCCTTCTTCAGGCGCGCAGCAGTTCGTTGATGGAGGTCTTCGCGCGTGTCTGGGCGTCGACTGTCTTGACGATGACGGCGCAGTAGAGAGAGTGGCTGCCGTCGGCGGCGGGCAGGCTGCCGGGCACCACGACCGCGCCCGCGGGCACGCGCCCGTATGAGATCTGCCTTGAGTCGCGATCGTAGATCCGGGTGCTGGCGCCGATGAAGACGCCCATCGAGAGCACTGCGCCGCGCCCGACGATCACACCCTCGACGACTTCCGAGCGCGCACCGATGAAGCAGTCGTCCTCGATGATGGTGGGTGCGGCCTGCAGCGGTTCCAGCACGCCGCCGATGCCGACGCCGCCCGAGAGATGCACGTTGCGCCCGACCTGCGCGCAGGAACCGACCGTCGCCCAGGTGTCGACCATGGTGCCGGCCCCGACGAAGGCGCCGACGTTGACGAAGCAGGGCATGAGCACCGCATCGGCGCCGACGTGCGCGCCGGCCCGCACGACCGCGCCCGGCACGACGCGCGCGCCCTCGGCGTGGAACCGGGCCTCGTCGTAGCCCGAGTACTTGAGCGGCAGCTTGTCGAAATAGCGATGCACGCCCGCCTCCTGCACCGCATTGCCGTGCGCGCGGAAGTGCAGCAGCACGACCTTCTTGAGCCACTCGTTGACGCGCCAGCCGCCGCCGTCGGGCTCCGCGACGCGCAACGTCCCGGCGCCGAGCAGGGCGAGGCACTCGTCGAGCGCCGCCAGCAGCTCGCGCGGAGCGTTGGCGGGCGTGAGCGAGCCGCGCGACTCGAAGGCGCGCTCCACCCGCTCGCGCAGTGCGCCCGGGTCGCTGCTCATGCGCTTGCCTCCGGTGCAATACGCGCCCGGCGCGCGCGCAGCGGCGCCAGCGGCTGCGCGTCGCAGACGGCCGGGATCCGGCGAGCGAGCGAATCCGGTCGCCGGCCTGAGCGAGCGAGCCGAGATCCCGGCCACGACGCGCACGCGCAAGCGCTGGCAGGGCTGCTCATGCGGCCGCCTCGCGCGGGCCCAGCGCCCGTTGCAGCGCCCCGGCCAGCGCGCTGCGCCGCGCTTCGTCGAGCGGGCGGCTGGACTCGTCGGTGACGTAGAACACGTCCTCGGCACGCTCGCCGACGGTCATGATCTTGGCGCCATGCAGCTCCACGCGCTGGTTCCACAGCACCTTGCCGATCTCCGACAGCAGGCCCGGCCGGTCGCCGGCGACGACCTCGAGGATCGTGCGCCCGTTCTCCGCGTCGTCGCTGAAATTCACCTGGGTCGGCGTCGTGAACATGCGCGCCTGCCGCGGCATCCGGCGCGTGACGGGCGGTGCCGCGGCGCTCTCGTCGGCCAGCGCCTGGCGCAGGCGGCGCTCGATGCCGGCCATGCGCTGCGGATCGGTGATCGGCAGGCCGGTGTCCTCGAGCACGAGGTAGTTGTCGAGGCTGCCGCCGTCCGCGGTCGGCGTGATGCGCGCGTCCTGGATGCTGAGCCCCATCTGGTCGAGCGCGGCGGTGGCGCGCGCGAAGGCGTGGGCGCGGCCGCGCGTGCAGACCAGCACGACCGTCGCGCCGCCGCGTCCCGGCTGGCCGGCGACGGCCACGAACGCGTCGGCGTCCGCGGCGGCACGGGCCGCGAGCTTCTCCGTGTGCCAGGCCACCTCGGCCGCGGAGTGGCGCAGGAAGTAGGCATCGGTCAACGAGCCCCAGATCCGGCGCGCGGCGTCCGCCGGCACGCCCGCCGCGGCGAGCAGTTCGCGCGCCTGCGCCTGCGTTTCCGCGATCAGCTGCTCGCGGTCGATCGGGCTCTCGAGGCCGCGGCGCAGGGCCTGCTTGACGCGCTCGTAGAGCTCGTCGAACAGCGTGGCTTTCCACGAATTCCACAACTTCGGGTTGGTGCCACGCACGTCGGCGACGGTCAGCACGTAGAGATAATCGAGCCGGGCCTGGTCGCCGACCTGGCGCGCGAAGGCATTGACGACCTGCGGGTCGGCGATGTCCTGCTTCTGCGCCGTCATGGACAGGGACAGGTGATGGCGCACCAGCCAGGCGACCAGGCGTGCGTCGTATCGCGACAGGCCCTGCTCGAGGCAGAAGGACTCGGCATCCACGGCGCCGAGCTCGGAGTGGTCGCCGCCGCGGCCCTTGGCGATGTCGTGGAAGATCGCCGCGAGGTAGGCGAGCTCCGGCCGCGGCAGCGCGCGGAAGATCTGCGCCAGCTTCGGGAACTCGTGGTCGTAGCGCTCGAGTGCGAAGCGCCGCAGGTTGCTGACCACGAACAGCGTGTGGGCGTCCACGGTCCAGGCGTGGAACAGGTCGTACTGCATGCGGCCGACGACGCGGCCGAAGGCCGGAATGTAGCGGCCGAGCACGCCATAGAGGTTCATGCGCCGCAGCTCGTGCGTGACGCCGGAGGCGGCGCGCAGGATCTCGAGGAACAGGCGGTGGTTACGGGGGTTCTGGCGGAACTCGTCGTCGATCAGCCACAGGCTCTCGCTGACCTGGCGGATCGTGTTGGCCCGTACGCCCGAGAGCCTCGGGTTCTGCTCCAGCACCAGGAACAGCTCCAGCAGCGCGGACGGATTGCGCGTGAAGACGTCCGGGCCGGTGACTTCGAGGTAGTCGTCGCGCTCCTGGAAATCGCGCGAGACCGGCACCGCCGGGGCATCGCGGTCGGCCAGTATCTCCTCGCGGAAATGCTGCAGCAGCAGTTCGTTGAGCCAGCTCACGAACATCGCCGTGCGGTAGTAGCGCTGCATGAACTGCTCGACCGCGAGCGTATAGGTCGCGTCCTCGTAGCCGAACATGCGCGCGAGGCGCAGCTGGTGGTCGAACAGCAACCGGTCTTCGCGCCGCCCCGTCAGCAGATGCAGGGCGAAACGGATGCGCCAGAGCCAGGCCTGCGCGGCCTCGAGCTGCGCGAGTTCGCGCGCGGTCAGGAAGCCGTGGGCCGACAACTGCTGCAGCGTGTCTGCGCCGAAGTGGCGCTTGGCGACCCAGGCGATGGTCTGCAGGTCGCGCAGCCCGCCCGGACCCTGCTTGACGTTGGGTTCGAGGTTGTAGGCGGTGTCGTGGAAACGGTGGTGGCGCTCGACCTGCTCGGCGACCTTGGCGTCGAAGAAATCGCGCGACGACCACAGCCGGTCGGGCGCGAGCGCGCGGCGCATCGCGACGAACAGGGCATCGTGGCCCGCGAGCAGGCGCGCCTCGATCAGGGCGGTCGCGACGCCGATGTCGGCCGCCGCTTCGCGCTGGCAGTCGTCGATCGTGCGCACGCTGTGGCCGGTTTCGAGCCCGATGTCCCAGAGGAAAGTCAGGAACCGCTCCAGCGCGGCGACCACGCCGGGGTGCTCGCCCGCGGGCAGCAGCACCATGACGTCCACGTCGGAGCAGGGCAACAGCTCGCCGCGGCCGTAACCGCCGACCGCCACCAGCGCAAGCGGCTCCGACAGCGCACCCGCGTGCAGCCCCCAGGCGTGGACGACCAGCGCGTCCACCAGCAGGGCGCGGTCGCGCACCAGCCGCTCGACCGGTTCGTGGGCCTGGAAGCGGCGCCCGAGATCGCGATCGCCGTCGGCGAGCGCGGCCCGCAGGTCGCGCACCGGGTCCTGCGCTGCCGCCAGCCGCGCCTGCAGCGCATCGAGATAGTCCCAGCGCGGGTCCGCGGGAGTGGCGGTGGGTCCTGCCTGCGGCTGCGGGAGGCCGGCAGGCACGGTCAGGCCGCTGCGCGGTCGGCCGCGCCCAGCGTCAGGACTTCGAAGCCTTCGGGCGTGACCAGCACGGTGTGCTCCCATTGCGCGGACAACGAATGATCCTTGGTGACGACGGTCCAGCCGTCGCCCAGCAGCTTCACGTGGCGCCGGCCGGCATTGACCATGGGCTCGACCGTGAAGGTCATTCCGGCCTCGAGCGCCATGCCGGTCCCGGGCTCGCCGTAATGCAGCACCTGGGGCTCCTCGTGGAATACGCGGCCGATGCCGTGGCCGCAGTATTCGCGCACGATGGAATAGCCCTGCGACTCGACATATCGCTGGATCGTATGGCCGAGGTCACCCAGCCGCGCACCGGGCTGGACGGTCCGGATGCCGCGCCACATGGCGTCGAAGGCAATCGCCGTCAGCCGCCGCGCCTGGACCGAGCATTCGCCCACCAGGAACATGCGGCTGCTGTCGCCGTGGAATCCGTCCTTGATGACCGTCACATCCACGTTGACGATGTCGCCGTTTCGCAGCACCCGGTCGCCCGGGATGCCATGGCAGACGACGTGGTTGACCGAGGTGCAGATGGACTTCGGAAATCCCTTGTAATTCAAGGGTGCAGGGATGGCGCGCTGCACGTCCACAATGTAGGCGTGGCAGATGCGGTCGAGTTCCCCGGTGGTGATCCCGGCGACCACCTGCGGGCCGATCATGTCGAGCACGTCCGCCGCCAGACGGCCGGCCGTGCGCATCGCCTGCTGTTCGGCGGGCGACTTGATCGAAACGCGGTTGGGGCTGGGCATGAGCATCGGGGGTCCCGGAAACGCTATCCCGTTGTTTCCACGGGACAAAGATGGTATAAAGCGCGGCGTTTTTTCTCAACCAAATCCACACGCGCATCGTCACGTGCGGCTGGGTGCCGGGCCTCGTGCCCGGTTGCCGCATGCGGATACGCGGAGGGCTAACCCGAAAGGAGTCTGCATGACCAGCTTGTCCATGAGACAGATGCTGGAAGCGGGTGTCCATTTTGGACACCAGACCCGCTTCTGGAACCCGAAGATGGCGCCGTTCATCTTCGGCGAGCGCAACAAGATCCACATCATCAACCTGGAGCGCACGCTGCCGCTGTACCAGGAAGCCGCCGTTTTCGTGCGCGGGGTCGTCGCCGACGGCGGCCGGGTGCTGTTCGTCGGCACCAAGAGGAGCGCCCGCGACGCGATCCAGGCGGAAGCGACCCGCTGCGGCATGCCCTACGTCAACCAGCGCTGGCTCGGCGGCATGCTCACCAACTTCAAGACCATCCGCCAGTCCATCAAGCGGCTGCAGGAGCTCGAGGAGATGCGTGACTCGGGCGCGCTCGAACGCCGCAGCAAGAAGGAGGCGCAGACGCTGCGCCGCGAGATGGACAAGCTGATGCGCAGCCTCGGCGGCATCAAGGACATGAACGCGCTGCCGGACGCGCTGTTCGTCGTGGACGTGGGCCACGAGGAGATCGCGGTCCACGAGGCGCGCAAGCTCGGTATCCCGGTGGTGGCGGTGGTGGACAGCAACTGCTCGCCCGACGGCATCGACTACGTGGTCCCCGGCAACGACGACGCCATGAAGGCGATCCAGCTCTACGCCGCAGGCATCGCGGATGCAGTCCTCGACGGCAAGTCCGCAGTGCCGGTGGTCCCGGCCGGTGAGGACGAGTTCGTCGAGCTCGACGAGGCCGGGCAGCCGCGGCGCAAGTCCGCGGGCCGCGGCCCGCGCAAGGCGGCGAACGTGCGCCGCCGGCAACCGGCGCGCGGCCGCGCGGTGCAGGAGTCGGCGGAGACGGCGTCGGCGGCGACCATGCCGGCGTCGGTCACGCCGCAGGCCGCCCCGGCCACGCCTGCCGCACCTGCCGTGGCGGTCGCGGACGTCGCGGAGGTTGCGGACGACGAGGCGGATCTCGAGGACGTCCCGGCGGTGGCGGACCTGGCCCGCGCCAAGCCGGCGATCCGCCGCAAGCCCGCGGCGCGCAAGTCCGACAAGAACGGGGACTGAGCGATGACGATCAGCGCGGAAACGGTCAAGACGCTGCGCGAGCGCACCGGCGCCGGCATGATGGAATGCAAGCGGGCCCTGGTGGAGACCGGCGGCGACCTCGATGCCGCTGCCGAGCTGATGCGCAAGGCGGGCCTCGCCAAGGCCGACAAGAAGGCGGCGCGTACCGCGGCCGAAGGCGTGCTCGCCGTGGCACGCAGCGCGGACGGCAGGAGCGCGGCACTGGTCGAGGTGAACTGCGAGACCGATTTCGTGGCGCGCCAGCCGGACTTCCAGGCCTTCGCGGCGGCCGTCGCGCAGGCGGCACTCGCTTCGGGCGCGGAGGATGCGGACGCGCTCGGCAGGCTCGCGCTCGCCGGGGGCAAGTCGGTGGACGACGTGCGGCGCGAGCTGATCGCGCGCATCGGCGAGAACATCACGGTGCGCCGGGCCGCGCGCCTGGCCGCCCCGACGCGGATCGGCAGCTACGTGCACGGCATCCGGATCGGCACGCTGGTGGGCCTGCAGGGCGGCGACGAGCCGCTGGCCCGGGACCTCGCGATGCACGTCGCCGCGGCGAATCCGCAGTATGTGAAGCCCGAGGACGTGCCCGCGGCGACGGTCGCCAAGGAGCACGAGATCCTGATGGCGCAGGCCGCGGCCGAAGGCAAGCCCGCCAACATCGTCGAGAAGATGGTCGAAGGGCGGCTGCGCAAGTACCTGGCCGAGATCTGCCTCATCGGGCAGCCGTTCGTGAAGGACCCGGACCTGGCGGTCGGCAAGCTGCTGCAGCAGGCGGGCGCCACGGTCACGGGATTCCTGCGCTTCGAGGTGGGCGAGGGCATCGAGAAGAAACAGGCCGATTTCGCCGCCGAGGTCATGGCCCAGGTGGAAGCCGCCAAGGGCCGCGGCTGAGGCACATCGGAACCCCGCCGCGGCGGGGTTCCTTATAATCGCCGGGGACTGACCGGGGGGTCTGGATGGCGGATACGCAGCCCCGCAGGCCGCTCGCGCGGATCCTGCTGAAGATCAGCGGCGAGGCCCTGCTGGGCTCCGCCGACTACGGCATCGACCCGGCCGTCCTGAAGCGCGTCGCCGGCGAGGTCCGGGACGTGATCGGCCGCGGCGTGCAGGTCGCGCTGGTCATCGGGGGCGGCAACATCTTCCGCGGCGCCGGCCTCGCCCGCGCCGGCATGGACCGCGTCACCGCGGACCACATGGGGATGCTGGCGACCGTCATGAATGCGCTGGCGCTGCAGGATGCGCTGGAGGCCCTCGGTGTGCACGCGCGGGTCATGTCCGCGGTGCGCGTGCAGGAGGTGTGCGAGGATTACATCCGCCGCCGTGCCGTGCGCCACCTCGAGAAGGGCCGCTGCGTGATCTTCGCGGCGGGCACCGGCAACCCGTTCTTCACCACCGACACGGCGGCCTCGCTGCGCGCGATCGAGATCGGCGCCGACCTGTTGCTGAAGGCGACCAAGGTCAACGGCATCTACGACGACGACCCGGCGCGCAACCCGAAGGCCGGACGCTACCGCACGCTGTCGTTCGACAAGGTGCTGGACGACCGCCTGGGCGTGATGGACGCGACCGCGATCGTCATGTGCCGCGACAACGGCCTGCCGTTGCGCGTCTTCAACCTGATGAACGAGGGCGACCTGCTGCGCATCGTCGACGGCGAGGACGTCGGCACGCTGGTCGCCAACGGGCTGTAGAGGACACGGGCATGCAAGAACAGATGTCAAAGGACGCCACCCAGCGCATGGGCAAGTGCGTCGCGCTGCTGAGGGACCACTATCGCAAGATGCGCACCGGCCGCGCCAACACCGGGCTGCTGGACGGCATCAAGGTCGAGTACTACGGTAGCGAAGTGCCGCTCAACCAGGTCGCGAGCATCAGCGTCGAGGACTCGCGCACGCTGGTGGTCTCGCCCTGGGACAAGTCCGCGGTCAGCGCGGTCGAGAAGGCGATCCTGAAGTCGGACCTCGGGCTGACGCCGAATACGGCCGGGCAGGTGATCCGCCTGCCGCTGCCGGCGATGACCGAGGAGCGGCGCAAGGACCTGACCAAGGTCGCGCGGCACGAGGCCGAGAACGCGCGCGTCGCCGTGCGCGCCGTGCGCCACGACCTCATGAACGAACTCAAGGAGCTGCTCAAGGAAAGGCTGGTCTCCGAAGACGACCACCGTCGCGCGCAGGAGGAGATCCAGAAGCTCACCGACCGGCACGTCCACGACATCGACGCCGTGCTGGCCGACAAAGAGAAAGAGCTGCTGCAGGTCTGAGATGCAGGCTTCCGCCACCCTGGAATCCGGCGCCGGCCCGGTGCCGCGCCATGTCGCCGTCATCATGGACGGCAACGGGCGCTGGGCCGAGCAGCGCGCGCTGCCGCGCGCCGCCGGGCACCGTGCGGGCGCGCGCGCGGTGCGCGCGACGATCGAGCAGGCGGCCCGCCGCGGGGTGCGCGCGCTCACGCTGTTCGCGTTCTCGAGCGAGAACTGGCGCCGGCCGGTGGAGGAGGTGGGCGTGCTGATGCAGCTGTTCCTGGAGTCGCTCGACCGCGAGGTCGCCGAACTCGATGCGAACGGCGTGCGCCTGTGCTTCATCGGCGATCGCAGCCGGCTGGCGCCGGCGCTGGTCGAGCGCATGGCCGCTGCCGAGGCGCGCACGGCGGGACGGGACCGGCTCGACCTCGCGGTCGCGGTCGCCTACGGCGGGCGCTGGGACCTCGCGCAGGCGGCACGGCGCCTGGCGACCGATGCCGCGACCGGCCGCATCAACGCCGCCGCGATCGACGAAGACACGCTGGCGGCACGGCTGTCGACCGCCGGCCGGCCGGAGCCGGACCTCTTCATCCGCACCGGCGGGGAGCGGCGGATCAGCAATTTCCTGCTCTGGGACCTGGCGTACACGGAGCTGTGGTTCACGGACACGCTGTGGCCCGATTTCGACCAGGCGGGCTTCGACGCGGCGCTCGCGGATTTCGCCGGCCGCCAGCGGCGCTTCGGCCGCATCACGGCGCAGGCCGGGGCGGGTTGATGCTGGGCCAGCGCATCCTGACGGCCGTCGGCCTGGTCGCCGTGCTCGCGCTGGTGCTGCTGGTGCTGCCGGCACCGGCTGCGGTGGTGGCGCTCGCGATCATCATCCTCGCCGGCGCCTGGGAGTGGGCCACGCTCGCGGGCATTGCCCATCCGGCGGCACGCGCGTGTTATCTGCTCGCCTGCGGCGCGGCCATGGCGGGATTGTGGGCGGCGACCGCCGATGCCGCCCGCTTCGAGCACGCGATGCTGGTGACCATGCTCGGCTGGATCCCGCTGTTCGCCTGGATCACGATCGCCCCGCGCCGCGGCGCGCCCTGGCTGGCGGCCATCGCCGGAATCTGGGCCCTGGCGCCGACCTGGCTCGCGCTGGCCCGGCTCTACGGGCAGGCGAGCGGCTACCAACTCGTCATCTTCGTGCTGGTGCTCGCCTGGGCCGCCGACATCGGCGCCTATTTCGCCGGGCGCCGTTTTGGCCGCCTGCGGCTCGCGCCGACCGTCAGCCCGAACAAGACCTGGGAAGGCGTGCTCGGCGGGCTGGTCGCCGGGCTCGTGGTCGCCGTGGCCGCGCGGGCGTGGTTCGGGCTGCCGGCTCTGGCTTTCCTGTCGCTGTGCGTCGCCGCGGTGCTCGTCTCGGTCGTGGGCGACTTGCTGGAGAGCATGTTCAAGCGCCAGCGTGGGCTCAAGGACAGCGGCAGCGTGCTGCCGGGCCACGGCGGAATCCTCGATCGCATCGACAGCCTGACGTCCTCGGTGCCGCTGCTTGCGCTGGGCCTCGCCTGGCTGGGGCGGGTCGCGTGAGAGGCCTGGTCGTGCTCGGCTCGACCGGGACCATCGGCGAGAACACGCTGGCGGTCGCTGCTGCTCATCCCGGGCGGTTCCGCGTGGTGGCGCTCGCGGCGCGCGGCAACGACGAGCTGCTGGCCGCCCAGTGCGAACGGTACCGGCCAGACGTGGTGGCCATGCTCGATGTCGCTGCCGCGGGGCGCGTGACGGCGCGCCTGCGCGCCGCGGGCCTGTCCACGCGCGTGCTGGCCGGGAGCGACGCACTGACCGCGGTCGCGACGCTTCCTGAGGCAGACCTGGTGATGGCCGCGATCGTCGGTGCCGCGGGCCTCGCGCCGACGCTCGCCGCCGTCGCGGCCGGCAAGCAGGTGCTGCTCGCCAACAAGGAAGCACTGGTGGTCGCCGGGCCGCTGCTGATCGACGCGGCGCGGCGTTCCGGCGCACGCATCCTGCCGATCGACAGCGAGCACAACGCCGTGTTCCAGTGCCTGCTGCCGCGCGAAGTCGACGCGGCCCCGCCCGGCGTGCGGCGCATCCTGCTGACCGCGTCGGGCGGCCCGTTCCTGCGCGCCCGCCGCGAGGAGCTGGCGGGCGTCACGCCGGAACAGGCGATCGCGCATCCGAACTGGCGCATGGGCCCGAAGATCTCGGTCGATTCGGCCACGCTCATGAACAAGGGGCTCGAACTGATCGAGGCCTGCCACCTGTTCGCGGTCGAGCCCGCACGCGTCGCGGTCGTGATCCACCCGCAAAGCATCGTGCACTCGCTGGTCGAGTTCGAGGACGGTTCGCTGCTCGCGCAGCTGTCGCATCCGGACATGCGCGTGCCGATCGCGCACGCCCTCGGCTGGCCGGAGCGGATCGCCTCGGGCGCGCCCTGGCTGGACCTCGTGCAGGTTGGCAGGTTATCGTTCGAAGCGCCTGATCTTGAAAGGTTTCCGTGCCTGGCGCTGGCTGGGCAGGCCGCCCGCGCCGGCGGCACCGCACCGGCGGTGCTGAACGCCGCGAACGAGGTGGCGGTCGACGCCTTCCTGGGCAGGCGGCTGAACTTTGCCGCGATCGCGGGGGTCATTGAGAGCGTGTTGCAGCAGCATGAGACGCGGCCGGTCACGACGCTCGCCGAGGCGCTGGCCGCGGACGCCTGGGCCCGCGAGCGGGCCCTGGCCCTGCTCGCCACGCCGCGGGCCGCCGGCGCATGAGTCTCGCCATCGTCATCTCCATCGCGGCATTCATCGTCGCGATCGGCGTGCTGGTCTCGGTGCACGAGTTCGGCCACTACTGGGTCGCGCGGCGTCTCGGGTTCAAGGTGCTGCGCTATTCGCTGGGCTTCGGCCGGCCGCTGTGGATGCGTCACGGCCGCGATCCGGACCGCATCGAGTACGTGCTGGCGGCCATCCCGCTCGGTGGCTATGTGCGCCTGCTCGACGAGCGCGAGGGTCCGCTGCCGCCGGGGGAGGAGCATCGTGCCTTCAACCGCCGCCCGCCACTGGCGCGCATCGCCGTGCTGCTGGCCGGACCCGGCGCCAATTTCCTGTTCGCGATCTTCGCGTACTGGCTGTTGTTCCTGCAGGGC
Organism: Steroidobacteraceae bacterium; assembly: GCA_036554765.1. GTDB lineage: Bacteria > Pseudomonadota > Gammaproteobacteria > Steroidobacterales > Steroidobacteraceae > SCUD01. The sequence goes on from DATBMQ010000165.1 coordinate 25,957, forward strand.
GTGCCGGGGCTCAAGCCGGTGATCGGGGAGGTCGCGCGCGGCACGCTGGCGGCCGAGGCGGGGCTTGCCGCCGACGACGAGATATTGCGCGTCGGCGGCGATCCGGCGCCCACGCGCCAGGCCGCCGTGCTCGCGATCCTCGAACGGGTCGTGGATGACGGGCGCGTGCCGCTCGAGGTGCAGGGCGAGGACGGGGGCATCCGCCGCCTCGAGATCGTGGTACCGGCCACGGAGCGCCGCGCGCTGACCGAGCCCGGCATCCTGATGCGCGGGCTCGGCTTCTCGTTCTGGTATCCGCCGCAGCCGGTGGTGGTCGCGGAACTGACCGAAGGCGAGCCGGCGGCGGCAGCCGGCATCCGGGTCGGGGACCGCATCGTGGAAGTGGACGGCGTCGCGGTGACGGACTACCCGGCATTCGTGCAATTGATCCGCGCCCGCCCGGGACAGGAAACCCGCATCGCCGCGCTGCGCGAGGGCGCGCGCGTCGAGTTCGTGCTGGTGCCGCGCGCGGCGGTCGAGGATGGCGCGACCATCGGCCGCATCGGGCTCGGCGCCGCCCGCGGTTCCGGCGGCTTCCCGGCGCGCATGCAGACGATCGAGCGCTATGGACCGGTGGCCGCGATCGCGCCCGCGGTGCGCGAGACCTGGCACAAGACCGCGCTGACCGTCCGCTTCCTCTGGCGCATGGTGACCGGCGACGTCTCCGCCAAGAACATTTCCGGGCCGATCAACATCGCGCAGTACGCGGGCATCACGGCCACCGAGGGATTCGTCTACTATCTCGGCTTCCTGGCGCTCGTGTCCATCTCTCTCGCGGTGCTGAACCTGCTGCCCGTGCCGGTGCTGGACGGGGGCCAGATCGCGTTCCAGCTCGCCGAGATGGCCAAGGGCGCGCCGCTCTCCATGCAGGCGCAGGTCATCGGCCAGAAGGTCGGCATCGCCATGCTGGTGGCGCTGATGGGGTTCGCGTTCTACAACGACATCACGCGGCTCTTCGGCTGAGGGCGCGGGGGACCACCGGAACATGCTTCGACGACTGATCGGCGGCATCCTCATGGCGCATGCGGCGGGCGCGCTGGCGCAGGGCACCGGAGACTTCGTGGTCGGCGACATCCGGGTCGAGGGCCTGCAGCGCATCTCCGAGGGCACGGTCTACAACTACCTGCCGGTCAACATCGGCGACCGCCTCGACCAGCGCCGCATCCAGGAGGCGATCCGGGCGCTGTTCGCGACCGGCTTCTTCAGCGACATCGAGCTGCGGCGCGACGGCGGCACGCTGGTGGTGGTGGTGCTGGAACGCCCCTCGATCGAGAGCTTCGAGATCACGGGCAACAAGGACATCAAGACCGAGGACCTGCAGAAGTCGCTGCGCTCGGTCGGCCTGGCGACCGGCAAGACCTTCGACCGTTCGGTGCTCGAGGAAGTGCGCAGCTACCTGACCGACCAGTACTTCAGCCGCGGCAAGTATGCGGTGCGCATCGACCCGAAGGTCGAGGAAGTGCCGGGCAACAAGGTCCGCATCCGCATCGAGGTGGTGGAGGGCAAGCGCGCGCGCATCCGGCAGATCAACATCGTCGGCAACACCACGTACGACGACGAGGAACTGAGCGACGCGTTCGAGCTGCGCACGCCGAACTGGCTGTCCTGGTACCGGCAGGACGACCGCTACTCGCGCGAATCGCTGCAGGGCGACATCGAGACGCTGCAGTCGTTCTACCAGGACCGCGGCTACGCGAACTTCGAGGTCGAGTCCACGCAGGTGGCGATCGCGCCCGACAAGGACGACATCTTCATCACCATCAACGTGAGCGAGGGCGACGTCTACAAGGTGGGCGAGGTCAAGGTCGCGGGCACGATGAAGGTGCCGGAGGAGGAGCTGCGCCGCCTGCTGCTGGTGCAGACCGGCCAGACCTATTCCCGCAAGCTGATCACGCAGACGCAGGAGCTGCTGTCGTTCCGGCTCGGCGTCGAAGGCTACGCCTTCGCCAAGATCGACCCGGTGCCGCAGGCGAACGACGAGGCGAAGACGGTGGACCTGACGTTCTTCATCGACCCGGGCAACCGCGCCTACGTGCGCCGCATCAACTTCATCAACACCAGCGCCATCGACGACGAGGTGCTGCGGCGCGAAATGCGCCAGATGGAGGGCTCGTACCTGTCGAACGCGCTGCTCGAGCGCTCCAAGGAGCGGCTGCAGCGGCTGCCCTACATCGAGAAGGTCGAGTTCGAGACCCGGCCGGTGCCGGGCACGCCCGACCTGGTGGACGTCGACTTCGACGTCAAGGAGGGACTGCCGGGCCAGTTCAGCGGCGGCATCGGCTATTCGGAATCACAGTCCTTCATCCTGAACGGCAGCTTCGTCCACTCGAACTTCATGGGTTCGGGCGAGCGGCTCGCGGTCGAGCTGCTGTCCGGGCGCTTCTCGCAGTCCTACAGCGTCTCGCACACCGACCCGTACACCAACGTGGACGGCCTGTCGCGCACGATGGCGCTGCAGTTCCGCGACATCACGCAGTACGTGTCGGCCGCGTCCGACTTCTCGACCACGACGATGTCCGGGACCTTCGAGCTCGGCTACCCGATCACGGAGTTCCAGGGCGTGCGCCTCGGCGTGGTGGCGCAGCGCTCCGACCTGATCGTGAACCCCAGGGGCAGCGCCCCGGAGGCCGTCGAGTGGGTGCGCAACAACGGCAATCCCTACGAGCGGATCATCGAGACCGAGGTTCCCGACGGCGACGACCCCGGCACCGAACCGGACATCGTCACGACCACGCTGTTCGGCACCCAGTTCAACAGCTACGAACTGGTGGCGGGCTGGTTCTACGACTCGCGCAACCGCGCGATCTTCGCCGACCGAGGCATGCGCCACTCGCTGTCGGTGGCCGCCACCGGGCCCGGCAGCGAAGTCAATTACTTCGTCGTCAACTACGACTACCTGCAGCTGATCCCGCTGTGGCGGCAGTGGACCGTCGCGGTGTCGGCGGAACTGGGCTACGGCGACGCGCTGGACGACGCCACCACCGCGCTGCCCCCGTATCGCCAGTTCTTTGCGGGCGGCCCCGACACGGTGCGCGCCTTCTCCGAGAGCCGCCTCGGCCCGAAGGACGGCTTCGGCAACCCGTACGGCGGCAACCTCAAGGTGGTCGGCCGCGCGGAGCTGCTGTTCCCGGTGCCGGCGAAGTGGCGCGCGAGCACCCGCATCAGCGCGTTTTTCGACATCGGCAACGTCTTCTCGCAGGGCGCCGGCATCAATTTCGTCGGCCTGGACGGCGTGACGCCGGTCGACTACGAGTTCGATTACAATGAACTGAAGCAGTCGGCCGGCCTGGCCGTTCAGTGGATGGCCCCGCTCGGCATCTTCCGCTTCAGCTACGGCATCCCGCTGAACGAGTTCAAAGGCGACGGCATCCGGTATCCGGACGAGGTCGAGCGATTCCAGTTCTCCATCGGTTCCGCTTTCTGACATCCGAGGCATGAAGGGCAACATGAACAGGCATCTGATTCCGGGCGTGCTCCTGCTCGCCGCCGCGCTCGCGGCGCCGGGCGCGGCGGGAGCCGCCGAGCTCAAGATCGGCTACATCAACTTCGGGCGGCTGCTCGAGGAGTCGCCGCAGGCGAAGGCCGCGCAGCAGACGCTCGAGGGCGAGTTCCTGCCGCGCCAGCGCGACGTGGCCGCACAGCAGAAGTCGCTGGAGGAGAAGCGCGACAAGCTCAAGCGCGAGGCCGCGGTAATGTCCGAGGCGGACCGCGTCCGGTCCGAGCGCGAGGTGCGCGACCTCGAGCTGAATGTCCAGCGCCGCTTCAACGAGCTGCAGGAGGACCTCAACCTGCGCCGCAACGAGGAAGTCGGCCGCATGCAGCGTGCGCTGCTGATGGAAGTGCAGGCCTACGCGCGCGCCAACGGCTACCAGCTGGTGGTGAGCGAGGGCGTGCTGTTCGCGACCGAGGCGGTGGACATCACGCCGCAGGTGATCGCGGCGCTCAAGGCCAAGGGGCCGGCCGCGCCCGCGACGCCGCCCAGGACCTGAGCGGCGCGCGCCACGCAGCCGGCATGGCGACCACGCTCGGCGAGATTGCGGTCCGCTTCGGGCTCGAACTCGCCGGCGATCCCGCGGCGCCGGTGCGCGGCGTGGCGGCGCTCGCCGCCGCAACGCCGGGGACACTCGCGTTCTGCACCGGCGCCAAGCACCGGCGTGCACTGGCGGCCACCCGGGCGACCGCCGTCGTGCTGCCACGCGAGATGGTTGCCGAGTGCCCGGTCGCGGCGCTCATCGCCGCGAGGCCGTACGCGAGCTATGCGCGCATCGCCGCCTGGCTGAATCCCGAGCCGCCGGTCGCGCCCGGCCGGGACCGGACGGCCCGGGTGGCGGACTCCGCCCGGGTCGCGGCCAGCGCCTGGGTCGGCCCGGGCGCCGTGATCGGCGAGCGCGCCGTGATCGGCGAGCGCTGTTCCATCGGCCCGCACAGCGTGATCGGGGACGACGCGCGCCTCGGCGACGACTGCCGGCTGCAGGCCGGCGTCACGCTGTGCCGGGGCGTGACCGTGGGTGCCCGCTGCGTGCTCAAACCCGGCGCGGTCATCGGCGCCGACGGTTTCGGCTTTGCGCCGGATGCGGACGGATACGTGAAGGTGCCGCAGCTCGGCTCGGTCGTGATCGGGGACGACGTCGAGATCGGCGCCAATACGACGGTGGACCGCGGCACGATCGAGGACACCGTCATCGGCGACGGCGTCAAGCTGGACAACCAGGTCCAGGTCGG
>DATBMQ010000186.1:0-1868 GCA_036554765.1 Steroidobacteraceae bacterium
CAGGACGGGGAGGGCCGCCTGACCTTCGACGATGCGCTGCAGGCGGTCGCCGAGGACGCGCGCATCGTGCTGTCCGAGCAGATCCGCAACAGCATCCTGCAAGTCACGCACAGCTGACCCGGGACGACCGCATTTTCGGGCCGCGTTTTGCACTGCAAAGCGAGGCCACTGTTATATCCTTGCGGAAAACACCGACCGGTCCTGCCCTGGGGAAACACATGAGCATGACTTCCACGCGATCCCTCCCGCATGCGCTGCGCATCGGCGTCCGCCTGGCGTTGACCGCCGGGCTGCTCGCGCCGGGCGCGGCGTCGGCACTCGATTTCACGGCCGGCGGCTGGAATGGCAGCCTGAATACGACCGTGACCTACGGCCAGATGTGGCGCGCCGAGACGCGCGATCCACGCATGATCGGCACCGCGAACGGCGGCACGGGACGGTCGCCGAACATCGACGACGGCGACCTGAACTACCGCCAGGGCCGCGTTTCCAGTGCCTTCAAGCTGATCAGCGAACTGGCGCTGGACCGCGACAACATCGGCCTGTTCGTGCGCGGTTCCGCGCTGTACGACGACCTGGTCGAGGACACCGAGACCGAACGGACGCCGATCTCGGAATCGGGCAAGAACCTGGCGGGCGCCTACGCGCGGCTGCTCGACGCGTTCGTCTACGGCCGCTGGGACCTCGGCGGCCATGAACTCGAGGTGCGCGCCGGCCGGCAGGTGGTGAACTGGGGCGAGAGCACCTTCATCCAGGGCGGCATCAACAACGCGATCAACCATTTCGACGTCTCGGCGCTGCGCGTGCCGGGCTCGGAGCTGCGCGAGGCCTACCTGCCGCAGGAGATCCTGAAGCTCTCCTACGCCTTCACCGACAACCTGACCGGCGAGGTCATCGGCATCTTCGACTGGAACCGGACGCAGCCGGAACCGGTCGGCACCTATTTCTCGACCAACGACTTCGTGCCGCGCGGCGGCGACAGGGTGTTCCTCGGCTTCGGCGCTTTCTCCGACCAGGGCGTCGATTTCAGGCCGCTCGGTGGCACGCTCATCTCCGATTTCCAGGCCGTGCCCCGCGCACCCACCGAGCTGCCGGACGACCAGGGCCAGTTCGGCGCGTCGCTGCGCTGGTTCCTGCCCAACTTCGGCTCGGGGACCGAGCTCGGCATGTTCTACGTGAACTACCACAGCAAGCTGCCGGTGATCAGCGGCCGCACCGGCACGCAGGCCGGCGTCGGCAACGCGGTGGGCACGCTGACGGCCGCGATCGCGACCGCCACGGCTCTTGGCAGCGGCGTGCCGCTGCCCGGCGCGATCGCGCTGGGTGCGGCCCAGGGCCGCGCCGCGGCACTCGCCAGGGGCGGCGACCTATCGCTCGCGACCGCGACCCAGTACGCGACAATCGCGGGCAATACCGCCATCGGCGGCGGCAACGTGATGGCCCAGGCCACCAACCTCGGCATCCACGAATACGCGCGCACCGCCCGGTACTTCACCCAGTACCCGGAAGACATCCAGATGCTCGGGCTGTCGTTCAACACCTCGCTCGGCACCACCGGCATCGCGCTGCAGGGCGAGTTGTCGTACCGCATGGACCAGCCGCTGCAGTTCGACGACGTGGAGCTCCTGTTCGCGGCCCTGACGCCATTCGAGGATGCCGCCTCGCAGCTCCCGGGCCAGCTGCCGTTGCCCCCGGTCGGGGACTGCTTGTCGCGCCCGACGCTCTCGCGCTGCAACCAGCTGGGCGCCTTCGGCGTGAACCAGGTGGTGCAGGGCTGGGGCGAGTTCGACGTCTGGCAGGCTCAGGTGACCGCGACCAAGGCGTTTCCGCCGATGCTGGGAGCGTCCCAGCTGGTGGCCGTCGTCGAG
>DATBMQ010000131.1:0-10175 GCA_036554765.1 Steroidobacteraceae bacterium
CGCGACCCAGCGCCCCTCGGTGGACGTCATCACCGGCCTCATCAAGGCCAACATCCCGGCGCGCATCGCCTTCCAGGTCTCGGCGAAGGTGGACTCGCGCACGATCCTCGACGGCAGCGGCGCGGAATCGCTGCTGTCGCACGGCGACATGCTCTACCTGCCACCCGGCACCTCGACGCCCGACCGCGTGCACGGCGCCTTCGTGTCCGACCAGGAAGTGCACCGCGTGGTCGCCGCGCTCAAGGCCGGGCCGCAGCCGGAATACGTGGACGAGGTCCTGACGGGTCCGTCCGGGCCGGTGCCCGGGATACCGGACGACGCCGGCGAGGGCGGCGGCGCGGAGGGCGAAGCGGGCGGCGAGCAGGACCCGCTGTACGACGAGGCCGTGCGCATCGTCACCGAGACCCGCCGGGCCTCGGTCTCCGGCGTGCAGCGCCGCCTCAAGATCGGCTACAACCGCGCCGCGCGCCTGGTGGAATCCATGGAGGCCGCGGGTCTGGTCGGCCCGCTGCAGTCCAACGGCAGCCGCGAAGTGCTGGCGCCGCCGCCGCCGGAAAACTGATGCGGCGCGCGCTGGCCCTCATCTGCGTGCTTGCGGCGATGCCGTCCGCGGCCGACCCGGCCGCGGATGCCGCGGCGGCGCGCCGCCTCGAGGACGCGCTCGGCGGCCTGTCGAGCCTGCGCGCGGAGTTCCGGCAGTCCGTGACCGACGCGCAGGGCCGGCTGATCGAGCAGGCGGAAGGCACGATGGCGCTCGCCAGGCCCGGTCGCTTCCGCTGGGATTACCGCGTGCCGCAGCAGGTGATCGTCTCGAACGGGCGCACGGTCTGGTTCCACGACGTCGAGCTGGAGCAGGTCACCATCCGGGCGGCGGCCGAGACGCTCGTGGGCACGCCGGCGATGCTGCTGGCCGGCAAGGGCGAGCTGGCGGCGGAGTTCGCGATTTCGGATGCCGGAGACCAGGACGGCCTGGCCTGGAGCCTGCTGACGCCGCGCCGGCCCGACGGCGATTTTCGCGAGCTGCGGCTCGGCTTCGCCGGGGGCGACCTGCGCCGCATGGTCCTGCTGGACCGCCTCGGGCAGGTGACACGGCTCGAGTTCGAGGACGTCGAACGCAATCCGCGCCTCGACGGTTCGCTCTTCACTTTCGTCCCGCCCGCCGGCGTCGACGTCGTCGGCCGCGCGCCATCCGGTTGAAACTCTCCGCCATCGCCTTCCGGCGCGCGTGGCAGGGGCTGATCCTGCTGCTGGTGCTGGCGATCACGGCCGGCAGCCTGCTGCCGACGCCATCGGTCACCGTCGCGCCCGGCGTGGACAAGCTCGAGCATTTCCTGGGCTATTTCGCCCTGGCGTTGCTGGGGTCCGGGATCGTGGCGCGCGAGCGCCTGTGGATCGTCATGGCGCGCTGCTTTGCGTTCGGGGCCGTCATCGAGCTGCTGCAGGCCCTGCTGACGTCCAACCGGATGGCGGACTGGACCGACATCGTCGCCAACGGCCTGGGCGTGAGCGCAGCCTGGGTGGTGGCGGGCGGTGACCGCGCCGGCTGGGCGCGCCACGTCGAGGCCTGGCTCGCGCGGCGCAGCGCGTCCTGAGCACGTCCCCCAGGGGCTAGAATCGGCGCGTATGCGCGAGCAGCCAGAATTGCCCATCGCCGCGGCGTCCGCGGGCGCCTACCGTCCACTCGCGGACCGCATGCGGCCGCGGACGCTCGCGGAGTTCGCCGGCCAGCAGCACCTGCTGGCGCCGGGCAAGCCGCTCCATCGCCTGCTGACGGACGGCATCGCGCATTCCATGGTCCTGTGGGGCCCGCCCGGCAGTGGCAAGACCACCCTCGCGCGCCTCGCCGCGCAGGCCTGCAAGGCACGCTTCATTGCCTTGTCCGCGGTCGTGGCGGGCGTCAAGGACATCCGCCAGGCGGTGGAGGAGGCGCGCGCGTCGCGCGCGCAGGGCGGGCCGGCGACCGTGCTGTTCCTCGACGAGGTGCACCGCTTCAACAAGGCGCAGCAGGACACCTTCCTGCCTTTCGTCGAGGACGGCACCCTGGTCTTCATCGGCGCCACCACCGAGAACCCGTCCTTCGAGCTGAATTCCGCGCTGCTGTCGCGGGCGCGCGTCTACGTCCTGAAGCCGCTCGCGGCTGCCGAGCTCGTCGCCCTGGTCCAGCGCGCGCTGGCCGATGTCGAACGCGGCCTCGGCGCCGGCGGCGTGCAGGCCACGGCGGAGGCGCTCGCGCAGTTCGCGGATGCGGCCGACGGCGACGCACGGCGCGCGCTCAACCTGCTCGAGGTCGCGGCCGACCTCCTGGGCGAGGGCGCGACGATCACGCTCGCAATCGCAGAGGAGGCCTGTGCAGGCGGGCACCGGCGCTTCGACAAGCGCGGCGAGCTGTTCTACGACCAGATCTCGGCGCTGCACAAGTCGGTGCGCGACAGCGACCCGGACGCCTCGCTGTACTGGCTGTGCCGCATGCTGGACGGCGGCTGCGACCCGGGTTTCATCGCGCGGCGCATGGTGCGCATGGCGAGCGAGGACATCGGCAACGCCGACCCGCGCGCGCTCACGCTCGCGCTCGCCGCCTGGGACAGCTATGACCGGCTCGGGAGCCCCGAAGGCGAACTGGCGCTGGCGCAGGCCTGCGTGTTCCTCGCCTGCGCGCCCAAGAGCAATGCGGTGTACCAGGCCTTCGGCGCGGCGATGGACGATGCGAAGAGCCTGGGCACCCTGGACGTGCCGCTGCACCTGCGCAACGCCCCGACCCGGCTCATGAAGGACCTGGGCTACGGCAGCGGCTACCGTTACGCGCACGACGAGCCGGGCGCCCTGGCACCGGGCCAGCGCCACTTTCCGGATGCGATGGAGCCGCGCAATTACTATGATCCCGTCCCGCGCGGGCTCGAACTGAAGATCCGCGAAATGCTCGCGCACATCCGCGCCAGATCGGGGCCGCAGGCGACGCCCGCCAGACAGGAAGACGACCGTGCTTGACATCCGGCAGCTGCGCAGCGACCCGCAAGGCGTCGCCGCCAACCTCGCGCGCCGCGGCTACCGGCTGGACCTCGAGCAGTTCACGGCGCTCGAGGGCCGGCGCAAGGAGGCGCAGATGGCCGTGGATGCCCTGCGCAACGAACGCAACACGCGCTCGAAAGCGATCGGCCTGGCCAAGGCGAAGGGCGAGGACGTCGCGCCGCTGCTGGCCGAGGTCGAGTCACTGGGTGCGCGGCTGGCGGCGGGGGAGCAGGCGCTCACGGCGCTGCAGGCCGAGCTCGACCGGCTGCTGCTCGACCTGCCGAACCTGCTGCACGAGAGCGTGCCGGACGGCCGCGACGAGAAATCGAACGTCGAACTGCGCCGCCATGGCGAGCCGCGGCGCTTCGAATTCGCGGCCCGTGATCACGTGGCGGTCGCCGAGGGCCTCGGCGGCCTCGACCCCGCGGCGGCGAGCCGCCTGTCGGGGGCGCGCTTCGCGGTTCTGACCGGGCCGGTCGCCGCACTGCATCGCGCGCTCGCGCAGTTCATGCTCGACCTGCACGTGCGCGAGCACGGCTATCGCGAGGCCTGGGTACCGTACCTCGTCACGCGCCAGACGCTGACCGGCACCGGGCAGCTGCCCAAGTTCGAGCAGGACCTGTTCCGGCTCGATCGCGATCCGTCCGAGAGCGAACTGTTCCTGATCCCGACCGCCGAAGTGCCGCTCACCAACCTCGCCGGCGACCGGATCCTCGAGGCCGACGCGCTGCCGATGAAGCTCGTCGCCCATACGCCGTGCTTCCGCTCCGAGGCGGGTTCCTACGGGAAGGACACGCGCGGGCTGATCCGCCAGCACCAGTTCGACAAGGTGGAGCTGGTGCAGATCGTGCGGCCACAGGATTCCGCCCAGGCGCTCGAGGACCTCACCGGCCATGCCGCACGCGTGCTGGAACGGCTCGAGTTGCCGTATCGCGTCGTCGCGCTGTGCTCGGGCGACGTCGGCTTCGCCAGCGCCAAGACCTACGACCTCGAGGCCTGGCTGCCCGGACAGGGCGCGTATCGCGAGATTTCGTCCTGCAGCAACTGCGAGGGGTTCCAGGCACGGCGCATGCAGGCGCGCTGGCGCAACCCGGAAACCGGCAAGCCAGAGCCGGTGCACACGCTGAACGGCTCGGGCGTCGCCGTGGGCCGGGCGCTGGTCGCGGTGCTCGAGAACTACCAGCAGGAGGACGGCACGGTGGCCGTGCCGCCGGTGCTCAGGCCCTACCTCGGCGGCGTGGACCGGCTGAAGCCGGCCTGATCAGTCGTCGCCGGCCGCACCCAGCAGGTGCATCAGGCTGGTGAACAGGTTGTAGATGCTGACGTAGAGCGTGACGGTCGCGAGGATGTAGTTGGTCTCGCCGCCGTGCACGATCTCTCCGGTCTGGTACAGGATCAGCCCGGCCATCAGCAGCACGAACATCCCCGACACCGCGAGCGACAGCGCCGGCATCGAGAAGAAGATCGCGAGCAGCCCGAGCACGAACGCCGTCAGGATGCCGACCAGCAGGAAGCCGCCCATGAACGAGAAGCGCCGGCCGCTCCTGACCGCATAAGCGGAAAGGCCGAGGAAGGCGACCGCGGTGATGCCGAACGCGTTCATCACGACCGCGTGGCCGTTCGGGATCGCCGTCAGGTAATAACCGATGATCGGGCCGAGCGTGTAGCCCATGAAGCCGGTCAGCGCGAACACGAACACCAGCCCCAGGGCGCTGTTGGCGGTCTTGTGCACGGCGAACAGCAGGCCGAAGTAGCCGACCAGCGTGATCAGGAGCCCCGGGTGCGGCAAGCCAAGCGCCAGTGCCATTCCGGCCGTCGCGGCGCTGAACGCCAGCGTGGCCGACAGCAGCAGGTAGGTGTTGCGCAGGACCTTGTTGGTCGCGAGCGCGGACTCGCGGATGGCGGCGGTCTGGACGGCGATCGGGCTGCGTTCCATGGCATCGGACTCCTGCGGTCACTGGCGGGTGCGGGCCCAATTATACTGGAGGCGGCCGGGCGCCGGAGAGGTGGCAGAGCGGTTGAATGCACCGGTCTTGAAAACCGGCAAGGGCGCAAGTCCTTCGTGAGTTCGAATCTCACCCTCTCCGCCAGCTTCAATCGAGGTAGCGGATCGTCTCCAGGCGGCGGTCGAAGCGCGCATTCACCTCGCGCTTGCCGTCTTCGAGCGACGCCCCATGGATGTACTTGCGCTCCTCGAAGGACCACGGCCTGAGCGTGTCCGGCTCCGTGACCAGGCGATAGCGCATCTCCAGGCGAAAGCTCACCTCGCGCATCGCCTGCTCGACGCGCTGCCGATCGGCGGCCGGCATCATGCGGCTCACGAACACCGCGATCGCGTCCTGGATCTGCTGCGGGTCGGGCTGGATGCGCAGCAGCACCTCCACGCAGCGCGGCTCCGAGCCCGGGTCGCAGGGCAGCCAGCGCGCAATCTTGAATCTCCAGGTCATGGACAGCGGCTTCTCCGAGAATCCGGGAAGGGGCTCTTCAAAGGTCGCTTCGTACCAGTCGCCGTGGTCGAACTCGCCCCCGATCCACGCGCCCACCTCGAGATTCCACTGGCCCGCCACGTGCGACGCCAGCAGGTCCGGGTTCAGCAGGGCGGCCTTGGCCGCCGCCAGCGCCTGCGCGTCCGGCGCGGGCTTGCCGGCCGGCACCGCCCGCGCCGCCAGCCGGTCCAGCTCGCGGGCGAGCGCCTCGCGGAAGCGGTCGAGGTTGCGCAGTGACTTGAAGCTGCCGTCGGCGCCGACGACCACGTCCGGCAGCGCCGTAGCGATGCTGCCCAGCACCTCCTGCAAGGCCTCGGCGCCCGGCGCGGCACCGGTCGACTCCAGACGCGGGGCATCACGGACGGTCGCGCTCAGCACCCAGTCGTCGCCGTCACGGCGCGCGGTCGTATCGGATTCACTGCGGCTGCGCGTCTCCTGCAGCGCACCGCGGCGCAGCACCACCCGCTCGATCTCGGTCGCGCGCCGCGCGCGATGCGGCTTCCAGTCGAAGCGGAAGCGCGCCCGCGGCTGCTGGTAGGACTCGATGAAGCGCCGCACGTCTTCCGGGTCCGCTGCCTCGCCGCTCCGCCAGCGCAGCGACGCGGAGTAGTCGCCCTCGAGCTCGCCGTACAACCCGTACTCCAGGTCCCAGGCGATCACCTGATCGAGGCTTTGCAGCGCCCCCTCGAGGTCGCCGAGTTCGCGCCTCGCATGGGCGATGTTGAACTGCGCAATCGCCATCTCCTCGTAGTCCCAGTTCGCGCGCAGAGCCTCCACGGCGCGCCGCCCGGTGGCGATGGCTGCCTGGTATGCCGCGCGGGCAGCGGCCTCGTCCGCCGCGCATTGGCCGCGCGTGTTCTGGATGGACTGCAGCAGGGACAGCGCGTCGCCGGTCCCGTCCGCGTAGGCCAGCAGCTGTTCGGGGCCGGCTGCGAGGATGGGCGCGAGCTGGCGTTCGGCGGCATCGAGGAGCGGCGCGCAATCCGCCTGCGCCTGGTCATGCAGGAGGCGCGCATAGTCGATGCGGGCCTCGAATGTCGCGGGCTGCACCGGGTCGACGGCCGCGAGTTCCGCGACGCGTCGCTCGAACTCGGCAGCGCGGGCCTCGAAGGACGGTTCCGGGTCCGGCGACTCGGCGGCGCGCGCGGCGACGGCCAGCGCCATGCAGGCGGCGGCGATCGCGAATCCGATGGTGGCCTTGCGCGGGGTCAAGCGGCCCGAATCATGCCGGAACCCGCTTCACGATGGTACGTGCAGCGTGCGCAGCCGCCGCAGGTCCGCGGGCCGGTCGACGTCGCCTGCGGCGCCCGGCAGCTCGAGCACCACGACTCGCCGCCGTGGGTCCGTGAGCAAGCGCCTGGCCCCGGAATCGCCGCGCAACCGTTTCAGGTCCGCAAACTCCCGACGCGGAAACAATGCCGGCGGCCCGGTCACGGCTCCCCAGCGTGAGGCGACGATCGCGCGCGGCGCCCGCCGCGAGGCTGCGATCACCAGTTCCAGTTCGGCGGGACCCACACCCACCTGGTCCGCAAGCAACAGCAACGCCGCCGGGGCTTCGCGGGGCAGGGCGGCGATGCCCGCCCGGATCGAACTCGCGAGGCCACTGCGCCAATGGCGATTCACGACCACGCGCACCGGCCAGGCGTGCAGTCGTCGCCTCAGCATGTCGCCCCGCGCGCCCAGCACCACGACGCATCCTGCGGGCCGGGCGCCGAGTGCCGCTCGCACGGCGCGCTGCAGCAGGGTCTCGCCCCGGATCCGGGCGAGCAGCTTGGGGCCGCCGAAGCGGCGCGAGCCGCCCGCCGCCAGTACGATCACCCAGGGCCGGAGTATCATCGCCCGCATGCACAAAGAATACGCGAGCATGCGCCGCCGGCCATTCCTGGCGCCGGTATGGCTCGCGGCGCTGGCCGCCATGGTGCTGCTCGCCCTGGGGGCATGGTCGCTCTCGGCGGCGTCCACGACCACCGTGCTGGTGATGCGGCATGCGGAAAAAGCGGCCATTCCGGGCGACGACCCGCCGCTGTCGCCGGCGGGGGAGAACCGGGCGCTCGCCCTTGCGGAACACTTTGGCCGCGCACCGCAGGGGCTCGGCCTCGACTGCATCATCGTGAGCGAGTTCAAGCGCACGCAGGACACGGTGCGGCCGCTCGCCAACCGGCTCGGCATCCCGGTGATCGTGGTGCCAGCCAGGGAGAGCGCGACCGCCGCGGAGCGCGCCCTCAGCGAGTACCGTGGCGGACGGGTGTTGATCGTCGGCCACTCGAATACCGTGCCGGAGCTGGTCGAGGAACTGTCCGGCCGCGAGGTTCCGGAAATGAGCGAGGCCGAATACGGCGTGGTCTACGTGGTCGCCGTGCCGCGCTTCAGCCGCGCTGCGGTCACGCGCTTCGAGCTGCCCTAGCGGCAATCGCCTTCTGCACGAATTCCTGGTGCCGCGCGATCCGCAGGTCCGCCAGCACCGCGTCCACGATCCTGCGCTTCCCATCCAGCAGGAAGGTGGCGCGCCGCACGCCGATGCCCAGTGGCCCGTCCACGTCGTAGGCGCGGATCACGTGTTTCTCCTCGTCGGAGAGCAGCGTGAAGGGCAGCGCATGCTGGTCGCGGAAGCGCTTGTGGCTCTCCGGCGACTGCGGGCTGATGCCGACGACCCTGAGTCCCGCCGACAGGATCCGGGTGTGCAGGTCGCGCAGGTCGCAGGCTTCCCTGGTGCAGCCGGGGGTGAAATCGGCCGGGTAGAAATAGAGGATCAGCGGTCCGCCGTCCTGCAGTTCGCGCAGGCTGCGCTGGCGGCCGTCATGGTCTGGCAGGGTGAACTCGGGGGCAGTGTCGCCGGGTGAGAGCATGGGGATACCTCAGGCGCGTGATTCCGGGCCGCGGTACACGACCTCCATCACCGCGTAGTTGGACCGATGCATGCCCAGGCGGCCGTAAACCGCCTGCGCACGATCATTGTGGCGATCGACGTAGAGCCGGATGCCGCAGATGCGCGGATCGGCACCAGCCAGGTCCTCCAGGTGCCGGAACAGTGCCTGGAACGCACCCTGGCCGCGCGCTTCCGGGAGCACGTAGACGGACTGGATCCAGAGCAGCAGGCCGTTGCGCCAGTCGCTCCATTCGAAGGTGGTCATGAGCTGGCCGACCGGCCGGCCGTCCTTCTCGGCGATGTAGTACCGCCCGAGCGACGGATCGCCGAGCACGGCCTGGACGCCCGGGCTGACCAGCGCCGGATCCAGGGCCAGGCCCTCGGTTTCCAGGGCCAGCGCCCGGTTGGCCTGCACGATGAACTCGCAATCGGCCGGGGTCGCGTCGCGGATCCGCATCAGGCGGCCACGGTACACGATGCGCCAGGTGACGTCTGCGCCGGGCGGCTTTGCTTGCTGGTCCGACGGGGGGTCTTTACAATCCGGCCCCTCGTACGTGGGGCGGTAGCTCAGCTGGGAGAGCGTCGCGTTCGCAATGCGAAGGTCGAGGGTTCGATCCCCTTCCGCTCCACCAATTCCTCCCTGCTTTTCGATTGACAGCGCACGACCCGCGTCCTAGCGTGACATGGAGCGTCGCGCCGGCGACGCACGCCCCTCAACCCGATTCGGAGTGACTCCAGATGGCAGCCAGGAAAAAGGCAAAGAAGGCCGCGAAACGCGCCAAGCGCCGTGTCGTCAAGACGAAGCGCAAGGTGGCGCGCAAAGTGACGCGCAAGGGCGCATCCGCCCGCAAGACCGTGCGCAAGGTGGCCCGCAAGGCCGCTCGCGCCGCGCGCAAGACGGTGAAGACCGCCAAGCGCAAGGCGCAGGGCGCGATCAAGACCACGGCCAGGACGGTGCGCGAGGCGACCCGCACGGTCGAGAAGGTGGCGACCCAGGCCGTCGGCACGGCGGCGCAGAAGGTCGAGCAGGCGACGACGGCAGTCGAGACGTCGCTGACGGGTACGCCGCAAGGGCCAGCCGCGACGCCCGCGCAAGCCGCCTGAGCGTCCGCCGCGATCCTATGGCCCCGGACCGGTTCGAAGGGACCCGTCCGGGGTAAACTCGCGCCCGCCCGCCCCGGTAGCTCAGTGGATAGAGCGGCCGCCTCCTAAGCGGCAGGTCGTCGGTTCAACTCCGGCCCGGGGCGCCAGATTCCGCGCGTAAGCTGCTGATAATTCTTCCTTTCCGTACCGGTTTGGTCCGGTATAATTCCACAGGCAAT
Organism: Steroidobacteraceae bacterium; assembly: GCA_036554765.1. GTDB lineage: Bacteria > Pseudomonadota > Gammaproteobacteria > Steroidobacterales > Steroidobacteraceae > SCUD01. Next base: position 9,681 of record DATBMQ010000131.1, read on the forward strand.
GAGCCGATCCCTGCGCGAGCTGATTGAGTCCAGTCCCTTCGCCAGCTCGCAAGCGCCGTACCTGGAAGCCCTCTACGAGCAGTACCTCGATTCCCCGGGGTCGCTGGCCCCGGCCTGGCGCCAGCTGTTCGCGCAACTGGGCACGGAGCCTGCGCGCCAGCCCCGGGTGACTGCGGCGGCACACCCGGGATCCCGTCCGGCAGTGATTGCCGCGGCGCCGGCCGCAGGCGACACCGAAAAGCAGTCTGCGGTCTCAAGGCTGATCCAGTTCTACGCGAACCGCGGCCACCTGATCGCGGACATCGACCCGCTCGCACTGATGAGCCGCCCGGTTCCGCAAGTGCTCGATCCCGCCGGCGTCGGCCTCACCGAAGCCGACATGGATGCCGAGTTCTACACCGGCAGCCGCACCAGCGGCGTCGAGAAGCAGATGAAGCTGCGCGACATCCTCAGGCAGCTTCGACACGTCTACGGCGGGCACATCGGCGCGGAGTT
>DATBMQ010000232.1:0-6601 GCA_036554765.1 Steroidobacteraceae bacterium
CAGCGCGCTCGTGCTGCTGACCGTGCCGCTCGCGAGCCTCGGCGGCGTGCTCGGCATCCGGCTGCTGAACCTGTTCACGCCGCAGACGCTCGACATGCTGACGATGGTCGGCTTCATCATCCTGCTGGGCGCCGCGGTCAACAACGCGATCCTGCTGGTGGACAGCACGCGCTCGGCCGAGCGCCGCGGCATGAGCCGGCGCGACGCGGTGCGCCACGCGCTCGAGCAGCGCACCCGGCCGATCTTCGCCACCTCGCTCGGCCAGCTCGCCGGGCTGCTGCCGATGATCATCGTGCCGGGCCCGGGCGCAGCGCTCTACCGCGGCCTCGCGACCGTGATCGCGGGCGGCATGCTGCTGAACACCGTCTTCATGCTGGTGCTGCTGCCCGCGCTGCTGCGCATGGGCGAAGCCGCGGCCGCATCCATTCCGGCCGCGATGCCGGGTGCAATCAAGGAAGGTGCCTGATGCAATCCCCGACCCCCAGGTTCCCCGTTGCACGGGGTGCGGCGATGGCCGCGCTGGCTGTGACCTCCCTGGCAGCCAGCGCGGCCGTGGCCCAGAACCAGCCGCCGCCGGCGGCCGTGTCGGTCGCCAGCGTCACCGAGGGCTCGCTCGCGACGACGGTCACGGCGACCGGGACGGTCGTGAGCCGCAACGATGCGCGCCTCGCCGCGGAAGTCGCCGGGCGGCTCGACTGGGTCGCCGAGCCGGGTGCGCGCGTCGCAAAGGGCGCGCCGGTCGCGCGCGTGGATACGAAGGCCCTGGAACTGCAGCTGCGCGAGGCCGATGCCCAGGTTGCGCGCCTGGCCGCCAACGCGGAGCTGCTCGACACGCAACTGCAGCGGCTCACGGCGCTGCCGAACGGCATCGCCTCGAAGAGCCAGATCGACGAAGCGGCGGCGCGGCTGTCCATGTCGCGGCACGAGCTCGACCAGGCGCGCGCCGCCCGCGACCGCACCCGCCACCTGGTGGACCGCGCGGTGATCCGCGCGCCGTTCCCGGGGCACGTGGTCGAGCGCATCCGCCAGCTCGGCGAGTTCGTGGGGGCGGGCACGGAAGTGCTGCGGCTCACGGATACCGGCAACGTCGAGGTGGTCGCGCGCACGCCGGTCGCAGAGGCGGGCCATCTCGCGGTCGGCCAGGCCGTCACGGTGCGCGGCGCCGCGAAGGAGATCCGGAGCAGGATCCGCGCCGTCGTGCCCGTGGGCGACGACCGTTCGCGGCTGCTGGAGGTGCGTATCGCGATGACGGGCGACGGCTGGCCGATCGGCTCGGCCGTGCGCGTGGACCTGCCCGCGGCCGGCAACGGCCGCGCCGCGCTGGTGGTGCCGCGCGACGCGGTCATCGTGCGCGCCGACGGCGCCCACGTGTTCCGCGTCGGCAAGGACAACACCGCCGAACGCATCACGGTACGCGTCGGCAATGGCGATGCGAAGAAAGTCGAAGTCGACGGTGCGCTCGCCGCCGGGGATCGCGTCGTCGTGCGCGGCGGCGAGCGGCTGCGGCCTGGCCAGCCGGTGCGCGTCGCGACCGAAGGCGCGGCCACCAAGGCGGCGGTCGCCCAGGCGCCGCCGAAGGGCTGAAACCCCCTAGACGAAGAATCCCAGGTCGCGCACGGCGAAGTTGCCGATGTGCGGCGCGACGACCGCGAGCTGCGAATCCGGCACCCCGAACCAGCGCGCGAGCGTCGCCGCGAACTGGTCGCAGGAAACCGAGGGGATCATGCGTCCGCCACCCACGTCCTCGGGCCCGTCGATCTGCAGCAGCGGATAGCGGCCGTAGATCGTGCGGCCCGCGACGCCACCGCCGATCACGAGCTGGTTGCCGCCCCAGGCGTGGTCCGTGCCGTCGCCGTTGGAGGTCAACGTGCGACCGAAGTCCGACTGCGTGAACGTGGTGACGGAGGAGGCAATTCCCATTTCCACGGTCGCGCGATGGAACGCCGCGAGGCAGCGGCTGACGTTGCCGAGCAGGCCCGGCTGGTCCGCGACCTGCGCGTCGTGGGTGTCGAAGCCGCCGGTGGCGACGAAGAAGATCTGCCGGTTCACCCGCAGCGCATCGCGCGCGGCGATCATCTCGGCGACGGTGCGCAGCTGGGTGCCGAGCGGCGACGCGGGGAAAGCCGCCGTGAACGGAACCGGATTCGGGCTGCGCACGCCGGCCAGGGCGTCGCCGATCATGCCGGCGGCCTGCCGCGCGCGCCGCTGCACGCCGGCGTAGGCGCGCTCGTAGACGGTCGGGTAGTTCGCGCCGATGACGGCATCAAAGGCCGTGCGTCGCGCGATCGACAGCGGATCCGCGCCGTCGAGGCCGAACAGCTGCACCGGCCCGCCAGCTCCCATGGTGTAGGGGACGGACGACGCGCCGGTCTGGAACAGTGACTGGCCGTTGAGCGAAAGGTTGACGGCCAGCGGCTGCACCAGCGGCGCCGGCACGTCCGGGCCGGCGATCACGTCCGCGATCCGTCCGCCCCAGCCGGAGGTCGCGGTGACCTGGCCCTTCAGCGAGTGCCACTGGTCCTGCTGGTCGTTGTGCGAGAAGAGCTGCGGCGGCAGGCGCGCGGATCCGGCCTGGAACTGAGCCTTGCTCACCGGCTCGACGAGCGGGCCGACGTTCGCGACGATCGCGCAGGCCATGTCCTGCTCGAACAGCGCGGCGACCTCCGGCATCGACGGGTGCAGGCCATAGAGCGCACCCGACGGGTCGGGCAGCAGCGGGTTGATCGGCAGCAGGCTGGCCTGCGCGATCGCGAGGTTCTGGCGCGAGGCCGCGTAGGCGTTGTACTCCGCGTTGCTGCGCGGCACGACCATGTTGAAGGAATCGTTGCCGCCGAACAGGAACACGCAGACCAGCGCCTTGTAGTCGTCGAAAGCCGCCAGCGTGCCCGCGGCTGCGGCGTGCACGGCCTGCGGAGTGCGTCCGAAGGCGCAGGCGAAGCCGCCCGCGGCTGCGGCCTTGAGGAAGCGGCGACGATTCATGCGATCCATGTCCGTGGTTCCCGGTCAGCGCTGCAGGGCGAGTTCGGGCGAGGTGGAAACGAGGTAGAGCGCCTCGGCCACCCGCAGTGACGTCTCGGTCGCCGGCACGCGTTCGACCATGGCGCGGGCCTCGGCCCTGAGCGTGGGCGAGACCAGGCCGCCGTTCAGGCGCTCCGCGATGCGGGTCACGAGCGCGTCGGCATCGGCCGCGACCGCGCGCTCGGCGGCCGTGTCGATCACGACGAGGTCCGGCTGCAGACCGGCGGGCACGGGCGGGCAGGCCTGCACCGGCGCGGTGTTGTAGCAGAAGGACAGGACGAAGAGGTAGTTGGTGAGCAGGCTGCTCTGGTACTCGGTCGCGAGCTGCATCTCCGGCGCCACCAGTCCCTGGTCGAGGATCTCGCCGGGCGGCGCGTAGAACGGGCTGAAGAAGTTGAACACCGACGGCGCCTGCAGCGGCCCCTGGCCGATGAAGCCTGGGATGTTCTGGGCATTCAGCCTGCCGCTCTGCGAGCGCGCGCCAAAGGCGCGCCACACGCGCAGTACCCGCAACAGCGGCTCGCCCAGCTTGCCGGCGGACGCGGAAGCCGGCGCGGCGCGCGCCTCGGGATCGAGCAGGATCGCGCGCACCACCGCATCCAGCTCGCCGCGCCGGCCGGCGCCGTCGTTCTCGAACACGCGTGCCACCCGCTCGACGTACTGCGGGGAGGGATTGCTGGTGACGAGGCGCTGGATCAACTGCTTCGAGATGAAGGGCGCGACGTTCGGGTGGCCGAAGATGTTGTCGAGCGCATCGTCGAGGTCCTGCTGCGGCGACTGGCCCGCCGGGATCTGCGTCCGCACCGCGCCCGGGTAGGAGAGCAGGCGCTTGGCGCCGGTGTCGTGCTGCTCGGCGTAGGCCTGCATCGGCATGGCCTGGTTCTGGATCGTCGGGCGCGCCAGCGCGAAGTTCGGCGCGCCGGCGTAGTTCCAGCCGGTGTACACGTGCGCGAATCCCTCGATGACCTGCTGGTCGTAGGTCGGGAGCGGATTGCCCTGGCCGTCGCGGCGCACGCTGCCATCGAGGTTCAGCTCGACCAGGCCGATGGTGAAGAGCTGCATCAGCTCGCGCGCATAGTTCTCGTCGGGGCGGATGTTGCGGGCGGCGTCCGGCTTCTGGTTGCCGAGCATGGAGAGGTACACGCCCATCGCCGGATGCAGGGTGACCTGCTCCATCAGCTCGCGGAAGTTGCCGAAGGCGCCCTGCGCGAGCATGTCGTAATAGCTCGCGCTGCCCCAGGGGAAGCCGACGAGCGGGCTCAGCTGGGAGATGACCATGATCTCGGACAGCGCGAAGGCGACGCGCTGGCGCAGCTGGTCAGGGCCGTTCTGCGCGTTGCGCAACCAGATGTCGACGCGGTCCTCGTGCAGGCGCGTGAAGTCGGCGCCGGGCGGATAGGTCGCGAACACCGCCTGCACGTGCGGCAGCTCGAGCGAGGCCGGGCGCTGCAGTTGCTGGTCGATCCACGCCCCGTAGCCCTGCGCGATGAGCGCCTGCGCTTCCGCCTCGGTCGCGCCGAACGTGGCCTGGTTCAGGAAGCGCCAGGCGTCCGCGCGGCTGATCGCGGGCGGCGGAGGCGGGTTGACGACGGGCGGGGCGGATCCGCCGCCGCCGCCGCAGGCGGCGAGCAGCGCGGCGCAGGCGGCCGCGGCGGCGCTGCGCGCGGCGTTCACGGCGCCTTGTCCACCGACTGGAGGTAGGCCACCTGCTCGGGCGTCAGCGCGTTCTTGACGTTGACCAGCATCTCCATGAACAGGCGCTTCTTGCGGTTCTCGGCCGCGAACACGCGGTCGACGCCCGCCATGACGGCCTTGCCGTCGACCGGATGCTGGTCGATCAGCTCCTGCAGCTGCGACGCCTCGGTCATGAGCGTCCAGTCGCTGTCGGCGGCCTGCGCCTGCACGCGCTTGAGTTCCGCGCCGATCAGCTCGAGCTGCTTCGGCGTGAGCTTCAGTTCCTTGCGGTTCTGCAGGATCAGCTCCGGCCCGAACAGCTTGCCCTTGATCCACTCGTCCTTGCCGTCGGGCCCGGCGGCTCCCGCGGGTGCGGCGAGCGCGAGGCACAGGAGTCCGGCGGCGATTGCATTCTGCCATTTCATAACAGTGATTCCTCCAGCGAGACGTTGAAGCCCTCGGGCGAGGGCAATTCGGCATCCAGGGGCGGCGCGGCGAATGCGAGCAGCTCGTCGGTCGGCACGCGCCAGTAGTCGGGCGAGGAGAGTTCGCGCGCGAGTTCCGTTGCAGCGCGCAGGTCAGCAGCCGGCGCGGACTTGCCGTCCGGCCGGGCAAGCAACATCCATGCGACGGCGGCGATCGCCGTGAGTGCGAGCCCGCCGGCGAGCGCGGGGCGCCAGGCGCCCGCGCGCGGACGCCGCCCGCCCGGCCAGGCGCGCGCGAACGGCGGCGGTGGCAGCGCGCGGTCGCGGGCGGCAAGGCCGCCCCGCACCGCGGCCTTCACGGCCTGATCGTCACGACCCAGCATCGGCTCGTTCATGCCGCGGGCCCCATGTCGGCGAGCCGCAAGCGCAGCGCCGACTTGCCGCGCTCGTAGTGCATGCGCGCCGTCCCGAGCGAAATGCCCAGGACCTGTGCAGCCTCGGAGATCGAGAGGTCACGATAGAAGACGAGGTCGAGCACCTGGTGCTGGCGACGCGGCAGGGCGCGCAGGGCGTCGAGGACACGCGTGCTCTCCGCCGGCATCGCCGGCGTCACGAACGGCTCCGCATGCGGCGCGAATGCCGCGATGCGCGCGAGGCCCTCGAGCGAACGCCGCGCGCGCCGCCAGCGCGAGCCGGCGACATTGCGGATCACGGAGAACAGCCAGGTCCTGAGGCTCGACTGGCCGCCGAATCGCGCCTCGCCCTCGACGATCGCCAGGTAGGCCATCTGCAGCACGTCCTCCGCTTCTGCCCGGCGCCCGCGCACGCAGGTGAGCGCCCACGAAAAACACTGGTCGTGCAATTGCTCGAGTTCGCGCTGGTCGATCAGCGGGTTATGTCGCAATCGAGGCCCGTCCGGCATTGCACGCATTACTTGGTCGCGCGGGACGGCCGAGTATATGACCGGGCGTCCGCGCCGCCGCGGGGGCGGGCGCCCGGGATCTAGTCGAGGTACTTCTCGATCTTGCGGAACAGGTCGACCCGGTCGACCAGGTCGGTCGCCCAGTCGAGGCGGTCGGTCTCGAGCTGCAGCACCGGCGACAGGTCCCAGCGCCGGAACCACTCTTCATAGAGGCGATTGAGGCGGCGCAGGTAGGCGACCGGGATGTCGCGCTCCATGGCGCGGCCGCGCAGCCGGATGCGCTGGCGCAGCGTGCGCACCGGGCAGCGCAGCTGGATCATGAGGTCCGGCGGCTTCAGCGCGCCGCACCTGGACTTGTAGAGCGCGTGATAGAGCCGCCAGTCGCGCGCGTCGATGGTGCGCTGGCGATGCAGGTTGCGCGCGAAGATCTCCGCGTCCTCGTAGATGGTGCGGTCCTGCACGACCGTCTCGGTCAGCCCTTCCATCTCCTTGTGGATCCGGAAGCGGTGGATGAGGACGAAGATCTGCGAGCGGAACGCGAACTCCGGCATGTCCGCGTAGA
>DATBMQ010000239.1:0-16163 GCA_036554765.1 Steroidobacteraceae bacterium
CCCATATCCGTGACCAGGCCCGCAAGGACGGGGTCTGGGACCTCAGGACGGCGGGCCTCAAAAAGGTCCTGGACGGCCTGACCAGCCTCGAAGAAGTCAACCGCGTCACAGTTGAGTGATCCGGCCGGGCGTTAACATCCGCCAGTCTGGCTAGAGGACGACCGACACCATGCCGCCGACCGCCGCCGCTGTCGCCAAGGACATTCCCTATAACTGGGAAGGCAAGGACAAGAAGGGCAACAAGGTCCGCGGCCGGACCCTGGCCGTCAACGAGAACGCGGTGCGCGCGGAGCTGCGCCGCCAGGCCATCGTCCCCACCAAGATCCGCAAGCAGACGAGCCTGTTCCGGACCGGCGGCAAGATCTCGCCCGAGGACATCGCGATCTTCAGCCGCCAGCTCGCCACCATGCTGGCGGCGGGCATCCCGCTGGTGCAGGCGTTCGAGATCGTGGGCGTCGGCCACGAGAAGCCGGCGATGCAGAAGCTGATCCTCGACATCAAGACCAACATCGAGGGCGGCAGTTCGCTGCACGAGTCGCTGGCCAAGCACCCGCTCTACTTCGACGACCTGTACATCAACCTGGTCGAGGCCGGCGAGCAGGCCGGCGCGCTCGAGTCGCTGCTCGACAAGGTGGCGACCTACAAGGAAAAGACCGAGGCCCTCAAGAAGAAGATCAAGAAGGCGCTGTTCTACCCGGCCGCGGTGCTGGCGGTCGCCGTGATCGTGACGCTGATCCTGCTGCTGTTCGTGATCCCGCAGTTCGAGGCGCTGTTCAAGGGCTTCGGCGCCGACCTGCCGGCATTCACGCGCATGGTGATCGAGCTGTCGCGCTTCGTGCAGGACCAGGGCTGGTGGATGGGCATCATCGCCGGCGGCGCCTTCTTCACGTTCTTCTACTTCAAGAAGCGCTCGCGCGCGCTGCGGCACTTCCTCGACCGCCTGTCGCTGAGGATCCCGATCGTCGGGCCGATCCTCGTGAAAGCCGCGATCGCGCGCTATGCGCGCACGCTGTCCACGATGTTCTCCGCGGGCGTGCCGCTGGTCGAGGCCATGGAGTCGGTCGCCGGCGCGACCGGCAACATCGTCTACGAAATGGCGGTGATGCGCATGCGCGACGAGGTCGCCACCGGCCAGCGCCTGCAGCGCGCGATGGAGAACACCGGCCTGTTCCCCAACATGGTCGTGCAGATGATCGCGGTCGGCGAGGAGTCGGGCTCGCTCGACGCCATGGCCGCCAAGGTCGCGGACTTCTACGAGCTCGAGGTGGACACGGCGGTGGACGGCCTGTCCTCGCTGCTCGAGCCGCTCATCATGGCGATCCTCGGCGTGCTGGTCGGCGGCCTGGTCATCGCCATGTACCTGCCGATCTTCAAGCTGGGCGCCGTGATCTGATCGAGCCCTCGCCCGTGTCGCTGCTGGCGGCCAGCCCGGCGCTCTTCGCCGCCGTCGCCGCGGCTTTCGGGCTGGTGATCGGCAGTTTCCTGAATGTCGTGATCCACCGCCTGCCGGCGGTGCTGGAGCGGCGCTGGCGCGCGGAATGCGCGGACCTCGCCGGGCAGCCGCCCCCGCCCGCGGGCGAGACCTACAACCTCGTCACGCCGCGCTCGCGCTGCCCCGCGTGCAACGCGCCGATCCGCGCGATCCACAACGTCCCGGTGCTGTCGTGGCTCGCGTTGCGCGGCCGCTGTGCGGCCTGCCGCGCGCCGATCTCGCCGCGCTATCCGCTGGTCGAACTGGCGACCGGCGCCGCGTTCGCGGCCGTCGCCTGGCACTTCGGCTTCGGCCTGCAGGCGCTGCTCGGCTTCGTGTTCACGGCCTACCTCATCGCGCTCACCGGCATCGACCTCGACCGGCAGCTGCTGCCCGACATCCTGACGCTGCCGCTGCTCTGGATCGGCCTGGTCGCCAGCCTCTGGCACGCGGGCGGCGAGGCCCCGCCGGTCGCGCCGCGCGACGCGCTCGCCGGCGCCGCGGCCGGCTACCTCTTCCTGTGGTCCGTGTTCCAGCTGTTCCGGCTGCTGACCGGCAAGGAGGGCATGGGCTACGGCGACTTCAAGCTGTTCGCCGCTGCGGGCGCCTGGCTGGGCTGGCAAATGCTGCCGCTGGTGCTGCTGCTGGCCGCGGCGGTGGGCGCGGTCACCGGCATCGCGCTGATCGTCGCCAGGCGCCACGGGCGCGGCGCGCCGATTCCCTTCGGCCCGTACCTCGCGGGCGCGTCCTGGATCGCGATGCTGTGGGGCCCGCCGATCGTGGACGCGTGGCTGTCCGCCGCGCGGCTCGGCTAGGGAAGCCCGGGAGGTGTTTCGCGTCGGGCTCACCGGCGGCGTCGCGAGCGGCAAGTCCACCGTCGCGGACCTGTTCGCGGGGCTGGGCGCGACCGTCATCGACACCGATCGCATCGCCCGCGAGATCGTCGAGCCCGGACGTCCGGCGCTCGCCGAGCTGGTGCGCGCGCTCGGCACGGAGATCCTCGGCACCGGCGGCGCGCTCGACCGGGCGTCGCTGCGGCGGCGCATCTTCGCCGATGCGGATGCGCGGCGCACGATCGAGCGCATCCTGCATCCGGCGATCCTGGTCGAGCTCGAGCGGCAGTCGCGCGCGGCCGGCGGCCCGTACCAGCTGCTCGTCGTGCCACTGCTCGTGGAGCGCCACCTGGCGACCCTCGTGGACCGGGTGCTGGTGGTGGACTGCGAGCCCGCGACCCAGGTCGAGCGGCTCATGAAGCGCGACGGCGAGACGCGCGAGTCCGCGCTGGCGATGCTGGCCGCCCAGGCCTCGCGCGAGGCGCGACTCGCCGCAGCCGACGACGTCATCGGCAACGACGGCGGGCCCGGGGCGCTCGCCTCCCGGGTCGCCGCGCTGGACCGCCGTTACCGGGAAATGGCCGCGCAGGCCTGATTGGCGGGTCCGCAGCGTGCCCGGCGTCACATCCCGAGGGTTGTCTGGGCCGGAAGCGGTGACGCAGAATGGGCCCATGTTCGAGCCGGTCCCGGAATCCCGGGTGGAATCGGAGCCGATCGTCTACGAGCAGCCGCTCAACGAGCGGATGCGCGGCTTCATGCGCCTCGAATTCCTCTGGCAGCAGCTGTCCTACCACGCCGGCCTGCCGAACGCCTGGTCGAGCCGCTCCGCGGTCGCCTGCCTGCTCGAGATCCTGGCGATCACCTCGCGCGGCGATGCGCGCGGCGACGTGCTCAAGGAGCTCGAGCGCCAGATGACCGCCCTGCGCGACTTCCAGAACCGGCCCGGCGTGGACAGCGCGCGCCTGCGCGCGGTGCTGTCGGCGCTGATGCGCCGGCGCGAGGAACTGAATGCGGCGGGCGCCAACTTCCTGCAGAAGCTGCGCGAGTCGGAGTTCCTGAACGCGATCAAGCACCGCAGCGCGATCCCGGGCGGCACCTGCGAGTTCGACCTGCCGGACTTCTTCCACTGGCTCAACCTCGAGCCGGACGCGCGCGAGGCCGACCTCGCGGGCTGGCTGTCGACGATCCGGCCGCTGTGCGAATCGGTGTCGGAGCTGCTGTGGATCACGCGCGAGAATGCGCGCCCGCGCGAGGAGAGCGCGCCCGGCGGCGTGTTCCAGATCACGTTCGAGCGCGACCGTCCGGCGCAGCTGCTGCGCATCACGCTGCCGGGCGCGTCGAAGCTCTATCCGGAAGTCAGCGGCAGCCACCACCGCTGCTCCCTGCGCTTCCTGCGCTGGAACAGCGTGCACAGCCGCCCGGTGCAGGCGACCGAGGACGTGACCTTCGTGCTCGCGATCTGCCACTGAGCGCCATGGCCCACGAAGTCCCCTGCCCGCGTTGCGGCCAGCGCCGCGAATGGCACGGCAACCCGTTCCGGCCGTTCTGCAGCGAGCGCTGCAAGCTGGTGGACCTCGGCGCGTGGCTGGAAGAGCGGCACGCGATTCCGGGCGAGGACGCGGAAATCCCGGTCGAGGAGCCCGCGAAGCATTGATGGGGACGTTTCCCGATCAGCCGAAAAGGTGCCTGACACCTTTTCGGCCAATCGGGAAACGTCCCCGTTGCGGTGCTACCGGGCGTCCTGCATGCCGAGGTGCTTGACGAGGAAGGCCCAGTGGTTGGCCCAGTCCTCGACCAGCATCCAGGTCGGCTTGCCCGCGCCGTGTCCGGCGCGCGTCTCGATGCGGATGATCGCCGGGTTCGCGCAGCCCTGCGCATGCTGCAGCGCCGCCGCGAACTTGAAGCTGTGCCAGGGCACGACGCGATCGTCGTGGTCCGCGGTCGTCACCAGCGTCGGCGGGTAGCAGCGCCCGGGCTCCAGGTTGTGCACCGGCGAATATGCCGCGAGTGCGCGGAACTGCGCCTCGTCCTCCACCGTGCCGTAGTCCGATGACCAGGCATAGGCGTTCGCGCTGGCGGTGTGGTAGCGCAGCATGTCCATGACGCCGACGCCCGGCAGCGCGGCGCCGAACAGCTCCGGCCGCTGCGCCATCACCGCGCCGACCAGCAGCCCGCCGTTGCTGCGGCCGTGGATCGCGAGCTTCGCCGGCCGCGTGTACTTCTGCGCGACCAGCCATTCGGCCGCGGCGATGAAGTCGTCGAATACGTTCTGCTTCTTCGTCTTGGTGCCGGCCTCGTGCCAGTCGGCGCCGTACTCGCCGCCGCCGCGCAGGTTGGCGACCGCATAGATGCCGCCCAGCTCCAGCCAGGCCGCAACCGCCGGGCTGTAGGCGGGCGTCAACGACTGGTCGAAGCCACCGTAGCCGTACAGCAGCGTCGGGTTGTTCCCGTCCTGCTTCGCGTCCCTGCGGCGCGTGATGAACATGGGCACGCGCGTGCCGTCCTTGCTCGTGTAGAACACCTGCTCGGTGACGTACGGTGCGGGATCGAAGGACACGGTGGGCTTGCGGTAAAGGCTCACCTCGTCCTTCGCCACGTCGTAGCGGTACAGCGCGAGCGGCGTCAGGTAGTCCGTATAGGCAAAGAAGGTCTCGGCCTCGTCCGGGGCGTCCGGGAACCCGAGCACGTCGCCGTTGCCGGGCAGCCGGACGTCCCCGCGACGCGTGCCGTCGCCGCGGTACACGACGACGCGCGCGCGCGCATCGGCGAGGTAGCGCGCGACGACGTACCCGCCCACGAGGCTCGCCTCCGCCAGCGTCTGCGGCGCCTCCGGCACCGCCTCGGACGAGCTGCCGCCGGCCGGATCGATGGCGATCACGCGCCCGCGCGCCGCGCCCTGCGTGGTCTTGAAGTAGAGCCGGCCGCCCATCGCGCCCAGGTACTCGTACAGGCCGTCCCACTTGTCGAGCAGGCGCACGACCGGCGCCTCCGGTCGCGACAGGTCCGCGAGGTGCACCGCGTTCTTGTCGAAGCCGTAGGAGATGATCAGCACCAGCCAGCGGCCGTCCTCGGACACGAGTCCATAGGGATTGTGGCGGTCGTTGTCGGTGATCTCGTAAACCAGCGCATCGGCGGACTGGGCGGTGCCGAGCCGGTGACGGTACACGCGCACCTGCTTGTGGTCGTCACCCTTGCCGTCCGCGCCCTTCGGGTAGCGCGAGTAGTAGAACGCGCTGGCATCTGGCATCCACGACACCGGCGTGAACTTGGTGTCGTCGATCACGTCGGGCAGGTCGCGGCCGGTCGCGACCTCGCGCACGCGCCAGGTGTCCCAGTCGCTGCCGCCTTCCGACACGGCGTAGGCGACGTAGCGCCCGTCCGGGCTGATCGAGTAGTTGGCGAGCGACGCGGTCGCGTCCTGCGAGAGCCCATTCGGGTCCACCAGCACGCGCGGCGTCGCGGTGAGCGACTCCGCCCAGTACAGGATGCCCTGGTTCTGCTTGCCGCTCTTCTCGACGAAGAAGTATCGCCCGCCCTTCCTGACCGGCACGCGTTCCTTGCCGCCGAGCCATGAATAGCCGTACTGCTCGTAGTCCCAGAGCTCGGTGAGGCGCTGCTGGATCGCCTTGCGCGCCGGGATCGCCTCGAGCAGCGGCTGCGCCACCTCGTTCTGCGCCGCGACCCAGCGTGCGAGGTCCGCGGAGGGCGTTTCCATCCAGCGGTAGGGATCGGGGACGGTGGTGCCGTGATAGGTATCGGTCACCGTGCCGCGCGCCGTCGCCGGATAGCGCAGGCCGGGGGTGGTCGAATCGCCGTTCGCGCTCATGCCCGTGCAGGCCGCGAGCGCGGCCAGGGCAAGGCCGGATATGACATAGCGGGACACCGTTGCTTACACTCCAGTCCGGACCGGGCCTGAAGTCTAGCAAGGCATGCGCCGGTCCTTCAGCAGCCTGCGACAGGACGGAGCGACGATGCGTTCATTCGTGATCGGTTTCACGGCGAGCCTTGCCCTGGGGCCCGCGCTGGCGGCGGACCTCACGGTCGAGCGGCTGTTCGAGGCCCCGGACCTCGCCGGCCCGTCGCTGCGCCTGGCGCGTTTCTCGCCGGACGGGCGGCTGGTGACCTACCTGCGCGGGCGCGACGACGCCCCCACCGTCTACGACCTCTGGGCCTACGACATCGCCGCCGGCAGCCACCGGCTGCTGGTGGACTCGCGCGTGCTGGTGCCGGCCGAGGGCGCGCTGTCGGCCGAAGAAGAGGCGCGGCGCGAGCGGCAGCGCATCGCGGCGCTGCGCGGGATCGTCGAGTACCAGTGGGCGCCGGATTCGAGGGCGCTGCTGTTCCCGCTCGGGGGCGACCTGTATCACTACGCGCTCGGCAGGCCCGCGGACCAGGCCGTGCGCCGCCTGACCGCGACCGAAGCGTTCGAGACGGATCCCCGCTACTCGCCGCGCGGCAGCTACGTGAGCTTCATCCGCGAGCAGGACCTGTACGCCGTCGAGCTCGCGACCGGCGCCGAGCGGCGCCTGACGACGGGCGGCGGCGGGCTGGTGAGCCACGGCGTCGCGGAGTTCATCGCGCAGGAGGAGATGAACCGCGACACCGGCTACTGGTGGTCGCCCGACGAACGGCACATCGCCTACACGCGCGTGGACGAGTCGCCGGTCGCGGAGGTGGAACGCTTCGAGATCGCCGCCGACGGTGTGCGCACGTTCCGCCAGCGTTATCCCGCGACCGGGCAGGCCAATGCCGAGGTGCGCCTGGCGATCCTCGCGCTCACCACCGGCGAGGTCGCCTGGGCCGAACTCGGGCGCCAGGACCATTACCTCGCGCGCGTGGACTGGTTCCCGGAGGGCGACCGCGTGCTGGCCCAGGTCCAGTCGCGCGACCAGAAGCGGCTCGACCTGGTCGCCTTCTCGACCGCAGGCGGCGCCGGCGAGCTGCTTTTCTCGGAGCGCAGCGACACCTGGGTTTCGCTGCACAGCGACCTGTACTTCCTGCCCGGCCGGCGCGAGATCCTGTGGGCCTCGGAGCGCAGCGGCCACAACCACCTCTACCGCTACGACTACGCCGGCACGCTCAAGGGCGCGGTCACCGCGGGCGACTGGGACGTCGAGGGCGAATGGCAGGCGGCGGCGGTGCGCGGCGTGGACGAGCGGCGCGGGCGCGTGTACTTCATGGCCACGAAGAAGACTCCACTCGAGCGGCAGCTCTACGTCGCCGGCCTCGACGACGGCCCCGCGCGCGCGCCGGTCGCGATCACGACGCGCGACGGCTGGCACCATGTGACGATGTCGCGCGACGCGCGGCGCATGATCGTCGGCTACAGCGACCCCGGCCAGCCGCCGCAGCTGTCGCTGAACGACGCCAGCGGGAAGCGCATCGCCTGGCTGGTCGAGAACCGACTCGACGCCTCGCATCCCTACGCCGGCTACCTGGACCGTCACTCGACGCCCGAGTACGGCACCCTCCCGGCCGCCGACGGCACGCCGCTCTACTGGCAGATGCACAAGCCGGCGGGCTTCGATCCGGGCAAGCGGTACCCGGCCGTGCTGCTGGTCTACGGCGGGCCGACCGTGCAGACGGTCGCGCGGCGCTGGGGCGACCGGCGCGGCGGGCAGGCGGTGCAGCTGCTGGCGCAGCGCGGCTACGTCGTGTTCGCGCTCGACAACCGCGGCTCCGGCGGCCGCGGGCGCAGGTTCAACGAGGCGCTCTACCGCCGCATGGGCGGCGTCGAGGTGACGGACCAGCTCGCCGGCATCGAGTGGCTCAAGCGCCAGCCCTACGTGGACCCCGCGCGGATCGGCGTCTATGGCTGGAGCTACGGCGGCTACATGACGCTCATGCTGCTGGCGCAGTCACCCGGCACCTTCAAGGCCGGCGTCGCCGGGGCGCCGGTGACCGAGTGGGCGCTGTACGACACGCACTATACCGAGCGCTACCTCGGCACGCCGCAGGAAAACCCCGAGGGCTACCGGCAATCCGACGTGCTGACCCACGCGGGCGCGATCTCGGACCGGCTGCTGCTGGTCCACGGCATGGCGGACGACAACGTGCTGTTCACGAACACGACCAAGCTGATTCCGCTGCTGGTCGCCAAGGGCCTGCCATTCGAGATGCTGGCCTACCCGGGCAGCCGCCATGCCGCGCTGTCATTCAAGGACACCGGTATCCACGGCTGGAAGACGATCCTCGATTTCTTCGACCGCCACCTCTGAGAAAAGGTGCCTGACACCTTTTTGGCAGTGCCAAAAAGGTGTCAGGCACCTTTTTCTCAACGCTTGATCGCGCAACCGTGCGCGCCGGCGCGCTGGAGCCGCTCGAGCTTGCGCGCATCCGGGTGCCAGCCGGAGAAGACCGGCACGCCGGCGCGCTCGCAGAGCAGCCGCAGGTAGCGCTCGGACACATAGCTGTCGGCAGGCGCGAGCACGAGGAAGTGCGCGCCTTCCGATACGGCCTCCAGCGCGCCCTTGATGTCCTCGCAATGCGCGCCGACCAGGAACTCGCCGGTCTGGTCCACGAGCAGCTGCTGGCCGTGCCAGTGCAGCACGGCGCCGTCGCAGCCCGCCGCCGCGGCGGCGCGCACGACCTCGAAGCCGTCGCCCATGACGAACACGCGGTGCCCGCTTGCGCGCGCCGCCTGCACCGCCTCGCGCCCGGGGCCGTCCTCGCCGGATTCCGGCAGCGGCCAGAAGACCGCCTGCGGCACGCTGCCGGCCAGCGCCGCCAGTTCGGCCGGATCGTCCAGCACGCGCGCGATGCGCGGGAGCCGCAGCGCCGTCACGATGCCGCGGTCGGCCTCCAGCAGGTCCTGCCGGGGCAGGTCATCGGGCAGCACCCAGGCCAGCGCCTGCTGGTCGAGCGAGCGCGGCTCGCCCTCGTACCGGGTCACCTGCCAGACGTCGAGCAGTACGCGGCGGTCGGGATACTCGTGCCGCAGCCGGATCAGGGGCCGCGCGTCCTGCACGGCGACCCCGAGCTCCTCGGCAAGCTCGCGCCGCAGGCCGTCGAGGGCGTCCTCGCCGGCGGACAGCTTGCCGCCGGGAAACTCCCAGCGGCCGGCCATGTGCCGGCCGCGCGGGCGCTGGGCAATCAGGATTCGGCCCGCGGAGTCCCGCAGCGCTCCGGCGACGACATGGATCTCATCCGAACCGGCCATCCCTGGACTCCCGTCTCACCGCTGATCGATCAGCCACCGGCGCGCTGCAACGCCCCGTGACAATGCTTGAACTTGCGGCCCGAACCGCAGGGGCAGGGCTCGTTGCGCCCGACCTTGCGCTCGCCGCGCACGAACGGCGCTGCCTCCGGGGGCGGCGGCGCGGGCGGTGCGGCGCTGCGGCCCGGCGCCGGTCCCGGCGCGGGCGCCGCGAGCTCGGGCGGCGGCGCGTGCTGCAGCTGCATGCGCGCCTGCAGCCGGCGGCGGCGCTCCGCCTCCTCGCGCTCGATCTCCTCCTCGGTGCGCACCTGCAGCCGCTGCAGCAGCATCACGGTGTCGCTGCGGATCCGGTCGAGCATCGCCGTGAACAGCGCGAAGGCCTCGCGCTTGTATTCCTGCTTCGGGTTCTTCTGCGCGTAGGCGCGGAGATAGATGCCCTGGCGCAGGTAATCCATGGCGGCAAGGTGCTCGCGCCAGTGCATGTCGAGCTGCTGCAGCATGACCGCGCGCTCGAGGTGGCGCATGACCGGCGCGCCGACCTGCTGCACCTTCGCCTCGTACGCGGCCTCGATCCCCGTGAGCAGCCGCTCCGCGGCCTCGTTCCCGTGCCGCGACGGGTCCTCGGCGAGCCACGCCGCGAGGCCGGTGCGCACGCCGAAGTCGCGCTCGATCGCCTGCTCGAGGGCCGCCACGTCCCACTGTTCCTCGACGCTCTCGGGCGGGATGAACTGGTCCACGATCCCCTGCACGACCTCCGCGCGCACGTCGCGGATCACGCCGGCGATGTCGTCGGTGGACATGATCTCGGTGCGCTGGCGGTAGATGACCTTGCGCTGGTCGTTGGCGACGTCGTCGTACTCGAGCAGGTTCTTGCGGGCGTCGAAGTTGTGCGACTCGACCTTGCGCTGCGCGCGCTCGATCTGGCGCGTCAGCATGCCGCTCTCGATGGCCTCGCCCTCGCGCATGCCGACCGTGCGCAGCAGCGACTTGGTGCGCTCGGGGTCGCCGAAGATGCGCATCAGGTTGTCCTCGAGCGACAGGTAGAAGCGGCTCGAGCCCGGGTCGCCCTGGCGGCCGGAGCGGCCGCGCAGCTGGTTGTCGATGCGCCGCGACTCGTGGCGCTCGGTGCCGATGATGTGCAGCCCGCCGGCCGCGATCACCTGCTCGTGCAGCCGCTGCCACTCGCCCTCGAGTTCGCGCGCCTTCGCGGCCAGCTCCTCCTCCGGCAGCACGCCGTCCTTGCGCAGCTGCTCGACCTGCTTGCCCACGTTGCCGCCCAGCACGATGTCGGTGCCGCGGCCGGCCATGTTGGTGGCGATGGTCACGGTGCCGGGGCGGCCGGCCTGGGCGATGATCATCGCCTCGCGCTCGTGCTGCTTGGCGTTCAGCACGGCATGCGCGATGCCCTGCTCCTTCAGGAAGCCGGCGAGCTTCTCCGAGGTGTCGATCGAGGTGGTGCCGACCAGGGCCGGCTGGCCGCGCTTCACGCAGTCGCGGATGTCCTCGACGATCGCGTCGAACTTGTCCTTCTGGTTGAGGTAGACCAGGTCCGGCATGTCCTTGCGGATCATCGGCCGGTGCGTCGGCACCACGACGACCTCGAGGCCGTAGATCTGCTGGAACTCGAAGGCCTCGGTGTCCGCCGTGCCGGTCATGCCGGCGAGCTTGCGGTACAGGCGGAAGTAGTTCTGGAAGGTGATGGACGCGATGGTCTGGTTCTCTTCGCGGATGCGCACGCCTTCCTTGGCCTCGACCGCCTGGTGCAGTCCGTCGGACCAGCGCCGTCCCGGCATGGTGCGGCCGGTGAACTCGTCGACGATGATCACCTCGCCATTGCGGGCGATGTACTCGACGTCGCGGTGATACAGCGTGTGCGCGCGCAGCGCCGCGTTCAGGTGGTGCATCAGGCGGATGCTGGCCGGATCGTAGAGGCTGTCGCCCGCGCGCAGCAGGCCGGCCTCCTGCATCAGCTCCTCGGCCTTCTCGAAGCCGGACTCCGACAGGTGCACCTGGCGCGACTTCTCGTCGGCGAAGTAGTCGCCCTCGCCCTCCTCCTCGGCCTGGCGCCGGAACCTGGGCACCAGCGCGTTGATCTTCACGTAGAGCTCGGTGCTCTCCTCGGCCGGGCCGGAGATGATCAGCGGCGTGCGCGCCTCGTCGATCAGGATCGAGTCCACCTCGTCCACGATCGCGAAGTGCTGCCCGCGCTGCACGCGGTCCTCGAGCCGCTGCGCGAGGTTGTCGCGCAGGTAATCGAAGCCGAACTCGTTGTTGGTGCCGTAGGTGACGTCGCAGGCGTAGGCGGCGCGCTTGTCCGCCGGCGCCTGGCCGCTGGTGATCACGCCGACCGAGAGGCCGAGCGCGCGGTAGATCGGGCCCATCCACTCGGCGTCGCGCTGCGCCAGGTACTCGTTGACGGTGACGACATGCGCGCCGTTGCCCTCGAGCGCGTTGAGGTACACCGGCAGCGTGGCGACCAGCGTCTTGCCCTCGCCGGTGCGCATCTCGGAGATCTTGCCCTCGTGCAGCACCATGCCGCCGATCAGCTGCACGTCGAAGGGGCGCAGGCCCACCGCGCGGGTCGCGGCCTCGCGCGCGGTCGCGAAGGCCTCCGGCAGCAGGTCGTCGAGCTTCTCGCCGGCGGCGAGGCGGGCGCGGAACTTCCCGGTCTGGGCCCGCAGCGCCTCGTCGGACAGCGCCTGGAGCGCGTCGGCGAAGCCGTTGGCCTGCCGCACGCGCTCGGAATACTGGCGCAGCAGCCGCTGGTTCCGGCTGCCGAATATGCGCGTGAAGATGTTCAGCACTCGACTGGAACCTCGGGCCGGGGGACCCCGCCGCGGAGGGTTCCACGCGACGACGGCCGGCCAAAAACCGGTAGTTTACTACGACAAGGTGGGGGCGATTTCGTGCGAGTCCAGGGGACTAGCGGCGCACGAACGACAGCGGATTGACCGCGCGGCCGTCGCGCAGCACCTCGAAATGCAGGTGCGTGCCGGTCGAGCGGCCGGTCGAGCCCATCAGCGCGATCGCGTCGCCGCGCTTGACCGTCTGGCCGGGCTCGGCCAGCAGCTTGGCGTTGTGCGCGTAGCGCGTGACGTAGCCGTTGCCGTGCGTGATCTCGATGAGCCGGCCGTAGCCGCCGTCCGGGCCGGCGTGGCTCACGATGCCGTCGGCGACCGCGAGCACGCGCGTGCCGGGCGCGCCCGCGAAGTCGATGCCCTGGTGGTTGGCCTGGTGCCCGTCGAAGGGATCGGTGCGCTGGCCGTACAGCGAGGAGATGTAGCCCGCCTCGACCGGGCGCCCGCCCGGGACGATCTGGCGCGCGAGTTCGCGCGTCAGGATCAGGTTCTGCAGCGCGGTGAGCTGGCGGCGCCGGTCGTCGATCTGCGCGTCCAGCGAATCGATCATCGAATTCAGCGCCGGCACCACCGGCCCCTCGCCCGGGCCGGTTTCCGGGCCGCCCAGGGCCGGCGGCTGGTCGAAGTCGAATTCGCCGCGCTTGAGCTTGGCGACGTCGGTGAGGTGCTTGCCGAGCGCGTCGAGGCGCAGCAGTTGCGCCTGCATCTGGCCCACCCGGGTCGCGAGCGTCGCGACCTGGTCGTCCACGGTCTGCTGGATCTTCGCCAGCTGCGCCTGCTGCGCGGCGAGATCTTCCTGCCAGCGCGCGAGCGTGTATTCGGATACCGCGCGGCCACCGCCCCAGGTGCTGCCGGCATACCAGCCGGCCGCCGCCAGCAGCAGGCCGGCGGACCCGGCGGCCGAATACGCGAGCAGGCGCTTGAAGGTCATAATGTTCTTGGCACCAGACTGGCTGGGGCATCCCCGATCCGGCGCAAGGTGCCAAAAAAACCCTTAAAACTCAAGTACTTTCCTCACGGTTGGACATAATCCTGGGTCACCGCAACAAAAAACCGACCGCCGTCAGTGACTTGCTGGCCAAGGCGCCGGGAGCGCTCGCACGGCTCCGGGAGGGCACGCAGCAGGCGGAGCAGACCCTGGAGGCGCTGCGCCGCCAGCTGCCGGTGGAACTGGCTGGCGAGGCCTGGGGCGCGAGCCTGAAGGACGGCACGCTCACCGTGCTGGTGCGCTCGGCCGCCTGGGGCACGCGCCTGCGCTACCTGGCGCCGCGTTTCCTGGCGGCGCTCGCGGCGGATCTCGGCGCGCCCGTGGAGCGGCTCAAGGTGAAGGTACGGGGACAGCCCGGCCGCCGCTAGGCGGTGGCGCCCGCCGTGGTCGCGTACGAAATGGGCGCCGCGGCCTCGTCGCGGAACGTGACTTCCTCCCAGGCCCCGGCATCGGCCAGCATCGCGCGCAGCAGCCGGTTGTTGAGGCCATGGCCGGACTTGTAGGCCGTGTACTCGCCGATCAGCGTGTGGCCCAGCAGGTAGAGGTCGCCGATGGCGTCCAGGATCTTGTGGCGCACGAACTCGTCCTCGTAGCGCAGCCCGTCCTCGTTCAGGATCCGGTAGTCGTCGAGCACGATCGCGTTGTCGAGCGTCCCGCCGAGTGCGAGGTTGCGCCCGCGCAGCGACTCGAGGTCGCGCATGAAGCCAAAGGTGCGCGCGCGGCTGACTTCCTTGAGGAAGGTGGTGGTCGAGAAGTCCATCGTCGCGCGCTGCGCGTGGCGATGGAACACGGGATGGTCGAACTCGATCTCGAAGTTGACGCGGAAGCCCTCGTGGGGATCGAAGCGCGCCCACTTGTCGCCGTCCTGCACCTCGACCCGGCGGCGCACCCGCACGAAGCGCTTCGGCGCCGGCTGCGACTCGATGCCGGCCGACTGGACCAGGAACACGAAGGGTCCGGCGCTGCCGTCCATGATCGGCACCTCGGCGGCGGTCAGCTCGACGAAGCAGTTGTCGATGCCGAGTCCCGCGAGCGCGGACAGCAGGTGCTCCACGGTCGAGATGCCGACGCCGTCCAGCGACAGCGTGGTGCCGAGCGTGGTCTCGGTGACGTGGGTGGCACGCGCCGGGACGTCCACCGGCGGGTCGAGGTCCACGCGGCGGAACACGATGCCCGTGTTGGGCGGCGCGGGCCGCAACACCATGAGCACCTTGCGGCCGGTGTGCAGGCCGATCCCTGTGGCGCGGATGGAGGTCTTCAGGGTCCGTTGCAGGGCCATGTAAAGCCTATGGAAAATGAACGGCGTAGCTTATACCACGGAAGGGTTGGACGGCCGCCGGCGAGCGGAGGTTCGCCGGCGGCCGTGAACCCGGTCTCATGGCGCGGAAATCCCTTCCCGCTGCCGCGCGCGCCCGGCACGGCGGCCCGACGCATTGCGCCGGGCGCGCAGCCGCAGGCGCGCGATCCGCAGGCCGTCGCGGCCTGCCGTCAGGCGCATCGCCGCGGCCCTCAGTCGGCCTGGCGGCGCAGGAACGCCGGGATGTCCAGCACGTCTTCCGACGTGGGCGCCCGCAGGCCGTCACCGACCGCACGCTGCGTCTGGTTGCGCTGGATCGCCGGACGGTCGAGGTGGCTGTAGTCGGGCGGCGCCTGGCGCGCGCGCGCGGCCACCAGTTTGACGTCGGCATGGCGGCGCTGGCCGGCGGCCGGCTGCGGTGTCGCCACGACCGGCGCCGCGGCCTTGGCCGGCGTGCGGCCGAGGCCGGTCGCGACCACGGTCACGCGCAGCTCGCCCTTCATTTCCGGCTCGATCACGGTGCCGACCACGACGGTGGCGTCCTCCGCCGCGAACTGCTTGACGGTGTTGCCGACCTCCTCGAACTCGCCGATCGACAGGTCGAGGCCCGCCGTGACGTTGACGAGGATGCCGTGCGCGCCCGCGAGGTTGATGTCCTCGAGCAGCGGCGAGGACACCGCCATCTCGGCCGCGACCCGCGCGCGGTGGTCGCCGGTGCCGACACCGGAGCCCATCATCGCCAGGCCGGTCTCCGACATGACGGTGCGCACGTCGGCGAAGTCCACGTTGATGAGGCCGGGCCGCGTGATCAGCTCCGCGATGCCCTGCACCGCGCCCTGCAGCACCTCGTTGGCGCGCTTGAAGGCATCGAGCAGCGTGGTCTGGCCGCCCAGCACCGCCAGCAGCTTCTGGTTCGGGATGGTGATCAGCGAGTCCACGTTGCGCGACAGCTCGTTGATGCCCACGTCCGCGATCGAGGCGCGCTTGCTGCCCTCCATCACGAACGGCTTGGTCACGACCGCCACCGTCAGGATGCCGAGCTCGCGCGCGACCTGCGCCACCACCGGCGCCGCGCCGGTGCCGGTGCCGCCGCCCATGCCGGCGGTGATGAACAGCATGTCGCAGCCCTCGATCAGCTCGATGATCCGGTCGCGGTCCTCCATCGCCGCCTGCCGGCCCACCTCCGGGTTGGCACCGGCGCCGAGACCCTTGGTGATGTTGCAGCCGATCTGCAACGAGGTCTTCACCTGCGAGTGCTTGAGCGCCTGTGCGTCCGTGTTCACGCAAATGAACTCGACGCCCTCGATGCCGCACTTGGCCATGTGCGCGACCGCGTTGCCGCCGCCGCCGCCCACGCCGAGCACCTTGATCACAGCCGTCTGGCTGTATGAATCCATCAGTTCGAACATGTCCTCTCCTCCGCTAGAAGTATCCCTGGAACCACGACTTCATCCTCTCGAGCACGGTCTTCACGCCGTCGCCGACCAGCTTCGGCGCCGGATGGCCGGCATTCGCCCGGCCGTAAAGCAGCAGACCCACGCCCGTCGCGTGGATCGGGTT
>DATBMQ010000269.1:0-2065 GCA_036554765.1 Steroidobacteraceae bacterium
CCTGGAGGCCGTGCGCGCGGCGCAGACTTCGCGGCCCGCGTCGAGCCCCTCGCTGCCGCTGGCGGCCTATGCGGGCCGCTACGCGGACGAATGGTACGGGCCGATCTCGATCGTGGAGGATTCCGGCAGGCTCACGATCGAGTTCCTGCAGACGCCCGGCATGCAGGGACCGCTCGAGCACTGGGCCTTCGACACCTTCATCGCGCGCTGGCAGGATCCGCTGACCGAGCCCGCCTACGTGACCTTCGCGCTCGATGCCGCCGGCAAGCCCGAGCGGATCACGATGAAGGCGGTCTCGCCGGTCGCGGACTTCAGCTACGACTACCACCACCTGGAATTCAGGCCGGTGGCCGCCCCGCACTGATTCCTTGCAACGATTGGGCTGCGCCCGCGTCCAATGACGGGTGACGACGCTCCGGATCGCTGCGCTGTGCCTCGGGCTGCTGGCGGCAGGCCTGCCCGCCGCCAGCCACGCGGGCGGCTGGGAGGTCATCGCCGATCGCGACGGCATCGTCGTCAGCCGGCGGATGGTCGAGGGCCGGCCGTTGCCGCAGTTGCGGGGACAAGCCGAGGTCCGGGGCACGCCGGACGAGATCCTGGCGGTGCTGCTCGACGTTCCCAGCTACCGCGAGTGGGTCCCGGATTGCGCGGAGGCGACCACGCTCCGCAAGACCGGCGCCTGGCGCAGCCTCATCTATACGCGCACGGACCTGCCCTGGCCGGTGCTCGACCGCGAGGCGGTCATCGACCAGGAGGTGTTCTTCGTCCGTGCGCCGGTCCTGGTGAAGGTGATCTTCCAGGCCGTTGCCGCGCCGCAGGTCCCGCGCGCCAGCGGCACGATCCGCACGCCCTTTGCCGAGGGCTCTTACACGATCGAGGCCCTGGACAGGAACCGTTCGCGCGTCACCTACCTGGTGCACGCGGATCCGGGTGGTGCGGTGCCGGACTGGCTGGTGCTGCTGCAGAGCACGAGCAACCCGCTCGGGACGCTCGCGGGACTGCGCCGCCAGCTCGAGAAGACGCGCGGCCGCCAGGGAAGCTCTGCACAGCTTCCCTAGACCGGGTCGTCGATGGACCTCGCCAGCGGCGTGAAGAGTTTCGGCCCCGCCTCCGTCATGTGCCAGATGTCCTCCATGCGGACCCCGAATTCGCCCGGGATGTAGATGCCGGGTTCGTCCGAGAAGCACATGCCCGCCGCCAGCGGCGTGCGGTCGGCGCGCATGAGGTTGGGCGGCTCGTGGCCGTCCATGCCGATGCCGTGGCCGGTGCGGTGCGAAGTGCCCGGCAGGCCATAATCCTTCGCCCAGCCGAGTCCTTCGTAGTACGCACGCACGGCGCGGTCGATGTCGCCGACCGGCAGACCGATCTTCGCGGCTTCGAGCGCGATCTCCTGGCCGCGCCTGACGGTGTCCCAGACCTCGCGCTGGCGCGCGGTCGGTTCGCCGAAAACCCAGGTGCGCGAAATGTCCGCCGTGTAGCCGTGCACCTTGCAGCCGACGTCGACGAGGATCACCGAGCCTTCGCGCACCGTCTGCGGCTTCTCGGTGCCGTGCGGATAGGCGCTCGCCTCGTTCAGCAGCACCAGCCCGAACTCGTGCTTGCCGCCGAGGGCGGCATGCGCGGCGGCGATGAGACCGCCGATCTCGGTGCCGCTCATGCCGGCCTGGACCTGCCCGTGCACGTGCCGGATCGCGTGGAGCGTGACGTCGTTCGCCGCCTGCATCAGCGCGATCTCGGCCGGGGACTTGATCATGCGGCAGGCATTCACGAGCGCTTCGCCCGACACGACCTTGCGCCGGAAGCCGCGCGCCTTCTGCAGGTGATCCACAATGAAGTGCCGCGTGGTCCACTCGACCGCCAGCGGCCCGCGGCCCGGCATCGCATCCGCAAGCAGCGCAAACGGGCTCTGGTCCTCGTGCCATGGCCGGACGTCGGCCTCGATCCTGAGCGATTCCCCGACCGAAGGCACCTCGAAGAACGGCGTGACGACGATGGTCCGGCCCGCGGCGGGGATCAGCGCCGCGGTCGTGCGCTCGGAGCGCCACCAGCGGATGCCGGTGAAGTA
>DATBMQ010000006.1:0-1996 GCA_036554765.1 Steroidobacteraceae bacterium
CTCGATGCTGTCATCGCACAATTCGGCTACAAGTTCCGGTTCTAGGGCGAAGCCCGCCGCGCACGTCCCCCGCGCAGGCGTGGTGAAGCCGGCCGGGCGCCCATGGCGCTTCGATTGGAGCGCCATGGGCTGTCCCTGCGAAGTCCTGCTGGAGACGGCGGACTCCGCGCTCGCGCGCCGGGTCGCGGAATTCGCGATGGCCGAGGCCGCGCGCGTGGACGAGAAGTTCAGCCGCTACAAGAAGGGCAGCGTCGTGAGCGCGATCCACGAGCGCTGCGGCCGGCCGTACCGCGTGGACGAGGAAACCGCGCGGCTGCTCGAGTACGGCGCCGCGCTGTGGCGCATCAGCGAGGGCGCCTTCGACCTGAGCTCCGGCGTGCTGCGCCATGCCTGGAGCTTCGACAACGGTCGCGCGGAGGGGCATCCGGAGAAGATCCCTTCGTTGCTGGCGCAGGTCGGCTGGCAGCGCGTGCAGTGGAATCCGCGCACGCGCGAGATCGTGCTGCCGCAGGGGATGGAGCTCGACTTTGGCGGCATCGGCAAGGAGTACGCGGTGGACCGCGTCGCGGACTGGGCGGCGGCGAATGCGGATTGCCCGGTGCTGGTGAACTTCGGCGGCGACCTGAGGGCCGTCGGGCCCGCGCCGGCGAGCGGCCGCTGGGTCGTGGGCATCGACTCGCCGCTGGCGGCGGGGGCGGCGGTGCGCAGGATAGAACTTCGCGGCGGGGCGGTGGCCACGAGCGGCGACGCCGCGCGGTACGTGGAAATCGACGGCCGGCGCTATGGGCACATCCTGGATGCGCGCAGCGGCTGGCCGCCTGCAGGGGCGCCGCGCTCAGTGACCGTCGTGGCGGACACTTGCTCCCAGGCCGGCAGCTACTCGACTCTGGCGATGCTGCAGGGTTCCGGCGCCCGCGCCTTCCTGCGCCGCGAACGCGTCAAACACTGGGTCCTCTGAAAAAGGTGCCTGCCTCCTTTTTGGCGCTGCCAAAAAGGAGGCAGGCACCTTTTTCAGAGTGCGCGCTTGCCAAGCTCCCACGCCACCAGCAGCGCCATCACCGCCACAATCCACCAGCCGACGGTGAACGCCCGCCGGCGATTCGGCAGGTAGTTCGAGCCGACGTGGATCCAGGCGTGCACGATGCGCGAGACCGCGAACAGCCAGGCCGCAGCCAGTGCGAGCACATGCACCGCGTCCAGCGCCCACAGCGCGAACGCCACCACGTAGAACAGCACCGGCAGCTCGAACTGGTTGCGCAGGTTGTTGTTGATTTTGAGCACGTATTCGGGCCAGGCGTCTTCGTAGAGAGCGCGCCGGGCCTGGTTGCACTCACCGGCCTTGATCGCACGGATCTTCGCGCGGATCAGGATCACGTAGATCCCGAGCGTCAGGACGACCTGGACCAGGACCGGAAGCAGAATCAGGTCGCGGCTCATTTGTGTGCTCCCAGCGGAAAAGGAGGCTGCCTCCTTTTCCCAAAAGGAGGCTGCCTCCTTTTCCCTACTTGGTCGGGAAGCCGCGCGCGCGCAGCAGCGCGTTCACGTCCGGGTCGCGGCCGCGGAAGCGCCGGTAGGCCTCGGCGCGATCCGAGGAATTACCCTCGCCGAGGATGATGTTGCGCATGCCCGCGGCGACCTTCGGGTCGAACACGTTGCCGGTCGCCTCGAACATCTCCCAGGTGTCCTCGTCCATGACCTCCGACCACACGTACGAGTAATACCCGGCCGAGTAGGCGTCGCTCGAGAACAGGTGCCCGAACTGCGGCAGCCGATGCCGCATCTCCATTTCCCGCGGCATTCCCAGCGCCGCCAGCGTCTCGCGCTCGAACGCGTCCGGATCCACCGCACCGTCCGGCCGCAGGTGCAGCGCCATGTCCACCAGCGCCGAGGACAGCAGGGCGACGGTCTCATACCCCTTGTTGAACGTGCCCGCCTTCTCGATGCGCTCCACCAGCTCCTGCGGCAGCGGCTTGCCGGTCTCGTGGTGCAGCGCGAA
>DATBMQ010000043.1:0-30766 GCA_036554765.1 Steroidobacteraceae bacterium
GAGCAGCAGCAGCGATGCCGCCAGGGCCCATGGGCGCATCAGCGGGTCCCGTACTTGGTCTCGATCTCGATGCCGATCGAGCGCAGGAAGTCGCTCGGCAGGATGCCGCCGGCGCTGACGATCACGGCATCGTTCGCGAACCGCTGCGCCCCGTCATCGGCCGCGAGCGTCACGGCCTGCGGCTCGATCTCGCGGACCTGCGTGCGCAGCATCACGTGCAGCCGGCCGGCGCGTCCGGCCGCCGCGACCCGCTCGCGGTTGCGGGGCTTGGCGCGGCCGAAGGCGTCGCCGCGATGGGAGAGGACGACGCTGCCGGCACTGCCGGTCTCGGCGATGCTCGCGGCGGCCTCCAGTGCGCTGTCGCCGCCGCCGACGACCAGCACGTGCCGGCCCGCGTACTGCTCCGGCTCGATCAGCCGGTAGGTGACCTTCGGCAGATCTTCGCCCGGGACCCCGAGTTTGCGCGGCGTGCCACGCCGGCCGATGGCCAGCAGCACGCTGCGCGCCCGGTGTTCGCCGCCCGTGCTGCGGACGATGAAGGCGTCGCCGGCCCGCTCGATGGCCGCGACATGCTCGCGGCAATGGATGCGCAGCCCGACCTTGCGCTCGATGCTGCGCCACAGTTCGAGCAGTTCCTCCTTGCTCGTGGTGCGCAGCCGGATGTCGCCGACGATCGGCAGGCGCGCCGGCTGCGTCATGACGATCTTGCCGCGCGGATACTGGAACACGCAGCCTCCGAGCGACTCCTGCTCGAGCGTGACGACGCTCATGCGGCGCTCGAGTGCCGCGAGCGAGGCGGCGAAGCCGGCGGGGCCGGCGCCGATGATGACCAGGTCGAGATCCGGGCCACCGCGCGGCCGGCGCGCATGGATCTGCTCGACGGCCTGGCGGCCCTGCTCGACGGCATTGCGGATCAGTCCCATGCCGCCCAGCTCGCCCGCGATGAACACGCCGGCGACATTGGTCTCGAACCAGGGAGACACGCGCGGCAGGTCCACGCCGCGCGTGGCCGAGCCGAAGACGAGCTCGATCGCGCCCACGGGGCAGGCCGACCGGCAGGCGCCGTGGCCGATGCACTCGGTGGGACTCACGAGGCGCGCCTTGCCGCCGATCAGGCCCAGGACGTGGTGCTCCGGCTGTTCCGGGCAGGCACTGATGCAGGAGCCGCAGCCGATGCACTTCAGCGGATCCACGACCGGATGCAGCGAAGCGGGTTCCAGCAGGCCGGCGCTCACCGCCTCCTGGTGCGCGCGCAGGCTGCGGTGATGCAGGCGATTCCGGCGCCAGGCATAGATGCCGAGCGCCAGCAGGATCGGGACGAGATAGACGGCAATTTCCATCGGATCCTGCGCACAAAAAAACGCCGGCAACGCGCCGGGGTCGGTTCAGCGCGAAGCAGGCACCTTGCGCCGGCCCGCGTCAAATTCGGGCCGGTGGATTCTTGCGACAACTCACACAATCGCGGGCTGCGGTCCGTCCTGCGACTGATTCCGCGATGGCGCACGTCCAAGAACGTGGGACGCGAAAGGTACTGAGAATCAGTCGCACGACGTCGCGGAGCGGCGACAGGGCCGGTCGTGTGCATTGGCGCACGGGTACCGATACTGCTGGCTGCCTGCACAGGGTGGGAAATAAGTGAAATCTGCGAAGGCGCTGCGTTTCGTGGCACCGGCGCTCGGCCTCGCGGCCGTGTCGGCCTTCCTGCTGCGGCCTGAAGACGCGCGCGTGGCGCCCAGTCCGTGGATCGTGGACGCGGCGAATGCGCTCAATCGCGTGCCGGCAGGTCCGGATGCGCGCGCCGGGACGGTGGCGGCGGCCGGCGGCGCGACCATCGCCCACGAGGCAGCGCTCGAGGGACAGCGGCTGCGCGTGCAGCGCCGTTTCGCCGAGGCGGCAGCCAGTTATCGCCGGGCCGTCGCGGCGAATCCGGCGGACGCGGATTCCTGGGCCGACCTCGCGGATTGCCTGTCGGCGGCTGCGGACAAGGACCTGACCGCCGGTCGCGAGGCGATCGGGCGCGCGCTCGCGATCGATCCGCGGCACCGCAAGGCCCTGTGGTTGCGCGCGAGCCTCGAGTTGCAGGAGGGGCGCTATGGGACTGCCGCGGCGACCTGGCGGGAGCTGCTGCCCCTGGTGGCATCCGGCTCGAGCGACGCGCGCGTGATCGCCGCGAACATCGCCGAGGCCGAAGCGCTCGCGCATACCGCCGGCCGCGAGCCGGGGCAGGGCGGCTGATGTCCGCGTCAGCCGAGGTGCTCACCGTCGCGACGACCGACGCCGGGCAGCGGCGGCGGCCGTTCTCGTGGTCGCGCGTCGGGCTGTGGCTGGCACTCGCGGCGGTCATCGCCGGCCTGGCGGCGCCGCTCGAGACCTACCTGACGCCCCAGCAGGGCCTTGGCTACGGCCTCGGCATCCTCGGCGGATCGCTGATGATCCTGATGCTGGTGTACCCGATGCGCAAGCGCATGCCGTCGCTCGCCGTCATCGGCAGCGTGCCGTTCTGGTTCCGACTGCACATGGTGCTCGGCATCGCCGGCCCGCTCGCGATCCTGTACCACTCGAACTTCAGCCTCGGCGCGACCAACAGCAACGTGGCGTTGGCCTGCATGCTGGTGGTCGCCGGCAGCGGGCTGGTCGGCCGCTACCTCTACGCCCGCATCCATCACGGCCTCTACGGACGCCGTGCGACGCTGCGCGAGTTCGCGGGCGATGCAGAGGGCCTGCGCCAGCATTCGGGCGCGCTGCGCGTGCTCCCGGGCCTGATGGGCGAGGTCGAGCTGGCCGAGGGCCGGATCGCGAGGCCGGCGCCGTTGCTGGTCAGGCCGCTGCTGGCCGCGTTGCGGCAGCGGCGCGAGTCGGAGCGCGTGCGGCGCCTGGTCCGCCATGCGATCGCGATGGCCGCAACCCGCTCGGCGGCGCTCTCCGGGCAGCGCGAGCGCTTCACCGTCACCGCCTGCCGCTACGTCGATTCGCGGCTGATGGCCGCGCGCCGGGTCGCGGAGTTCGAGGCCTGCGAGCGTCTGTTCGCGGCCTGGCACGTCCTGCACCTGCCGTTGTTCGTGATGCTGGTGATCGTGGGAATCGTGCACGTGATCGCGGTCCACGTGTACTGACGTGGATGCCGCCCGGCGGATCGGTTGCACGATGACGCTCCTGTTTGCGATTGCCGCGCTTCCGTCCCGGGCGGGTGAACTCGAGAAACTGCTGATGCCCGGCGCCCTGGCGCGCGACCACGCGGATCTCGAGGCCGACTGCGGCAACTGCCATGACCGCACCGACAAGCAGCGCCAGCGCCAGCTGTGCCTCGACTGCCACGACGAGGTCGCCGCGGACCTGGCGGGAAAGTCCGGCTTTCACGGCCGGGCCGTGGGCAGGGCGCAGTGCAGCGCCTGCCACTCCGAGCACAAGGGCCGGGGCGCCGACATCGTCGGATTCTCGCCGGAGGCGTTCGATCACGCCCGCGCGGATTTCCGGCTCGACGGGGCGCATGCCGCCGCTCCCTGCGCCGCCTGCCACAAGAGCGGCAGGAAATTCCGCGAGACGCCGCGCGGCTGCATCGACTGTCACCGCACGGAGGACGCACACGACGGCAAGCTGGGCACCGATTGCGCCGACTGCCACGGATCCGTGCGCTTCGGGGAAGTCCGCTTCGACCATGCGAAGACCCGGTTTCCGCTGCGGGATGCGCATGCGCAGGCGCCGTGCTTCGCCTGCCACCGCGATGCCACGTTCCAGGGAGCGCCGGAACGCTGCGTGGGATGCCATGCCGAGGACGACGTGCACCGCGGCTCGCGCGGGACGGACTGCGCGAGCTGTCACGGTGCGCGCGACTGGCAGCTCACCCGATTCGACCACCTCAAGGAGAGCGGCTACGCGCTGCTCGGCCGCCACGCGAAGCTGGCCTGCGACAGCTGCCATCGCGGCGGCGACCTGAAGGCACCGCTGCCGAAGGACTGTCATGGCTGCCACGCGGCGGCCGACGTCCACTCCGGCCGGTTCCTCGCAGAATGCGCCGATTGCCACGGCGAGGACCGGTGGCGGATTTCATCCTTCGACCACGACCAGCGCGCCGATTTTGCCTTGCGCGGCGCGCACGCGAAGCTCGATTGCCACGCCTGCCACAGCGGCGTGCTCAAGCAGCAGCAGATGGCGAAGGACTGCGCCGGCTGCCACTCGGTCGACGACGTGCACAAGGGCTCGATGGGACGTGAATGCCAGTCGTGCCACCGGGAGAGCGGCTGGCGTGACCAGGTCAGGTTCGACCACGACCTGTCGAAATTCCCGCTGGTCGGGCTGCACGTCGGCGTGCCCTGCGAGGAATGCCATGCGAGCCGGGCGTATCGCGACGCGCCCGAGCGGTGCACGGATTGCCACCGGGACAAGGACGTGCACAAGGGCCGGCTGAAAGGCGACTGCGGCGCATGCCACAACCCCAATGGCTGGGACTTCTGGCAGTTCGATCACGCCACCACGCGATTCGCGCTGACCGGCGCGCATGAGCGCCTCGGCTGCCGCGACTGTCACCGCAAGCCGGACCATGACCTCAGCCTGTCGCGCGAATGCGCGGCCTGTCACCGCGCGGACGACGTCCACGACGGGCTGTTCGGCCGCGATTGCGGCCGCTGCCACGGAACCGAGTCGTTCGACCGGGTGCTGACGCACTAGCGCAGGCGGGAAGTGCCATGAACAGATCACTGCGACAGCTGATCGGGCCACTCGCGATGCTGCTGCTGGCGCTGCCCGGCCCGGCGCAGGCGGCCCCGATACGGCCGGTGTTCGATCACCTGACGACCGGGTTCGAGCTCACGGGCGCGCACCGCACCGTGCCCTGCGAGTCCTGCCACGTGGACGCCGTCTTCAAGGGCACGCCGCGGGAATGCGTCGGCTGCCACTCGCCGGGCAGCCGGATCCGCTCCACGTCCAAGCCTGCGACGCACGTGGTCAGCTCGGAGAACTGCGGGCAGTGCCATACGACGTCGGCCTACGTGCCGGCCACCCACTTCGACCACCACGAGGTGCAGGGAAGCTGCGCCACCTGTCACAACGGCGTGCAGGCCGAAGGCATGCCGGCGGGCCACGTCCAGACCTCGCTGAACTGCGACAGCTGCCACCGGACGTCGGCCTGGCAGCCGGCGCTGTTCGATCACTCGCGGGTCATGGCCGGCACCTGCATCCAGTGCCACGACGGCGTGAGCGCCACCGGCAAGAACCCGCAGCACATCGCCTCGACCGGCAACTGCGATGCCTGCCACGTGACCAGCGCCTGGAGCCCCGTGATGCGGGTGGACCACGCCGAGGTGCTGGGCGCCTGCGCCGGCTGCCACGACGGCACCACCGCCACCGGCAAGCACGCGACGCACATCCAGACGACGCTCGAATGCGATGGCTGCCACACGACCGCCGCGTGGGTGCCGGCCCGGTTCGACCATGCGGGCGTGGCGCCGGGCAGCTGCGTCCAGTGCCACGACGGCGTGCGCGCGAGCGGCAAGGGCCCCCAGCACGTCAGCACCACCGGCAATTGCGATGCCTGCCACGCGACGACGGCGTGGACCCCGGCGCTGCGCGTCGATCATGCCGAGGTGCTGGGGAGCTGCTCGAGCTGCCACAACGGCACCGCCGCCGGCGGCAAGCCGGCCGATCACATTCCGACGACCGCACAGTGCGACGGCTGCCACGTCACCACGGCCTGGCTGCCGGCGCGCTTCACGCATGACGGCGTCGCGCCCGGCAGCTGCGCCAGCTGCCATGACGGCGTGCGCTCGACCGGCAAGACGCCCACGCACATCGCGACCAGCGCGAGTTGCGACGCCTGCCATTCCACGATTGCCTGGGTGCCGGCGCAGTTCAGCCACGCCAACGTCGCCCCGGGCACCTGCGCGCAGTGCCACGATGGCGTGAGTGCCACGGGCAAGACGCCCACGCACATCATGACGACCGCGAGTTGCGACGCCTGCCACTCGACGGTGGCCTGGATTCCCGCGCAGTTCAGCCACGCCAGCGTCGCGCCGGGATCCTGCATCCAGTGCCACGATGGCGTGCAGGCGACCGGCAAGCACCCGCAGCACATCAGCACGAGCAACGCCTGCGACGCCTGCCACGTCACCACGACCTGGAGCCCGGCCACCCGCGTCGACCACGCCGAGGTGCTCGGCAGCTGCACCAGCTGCCATGACGGCACGACGGCGACCGGCAAGCCGCCGACCCACATCCCGACCACGCTCGAATGCGACAGCTGCCACGTGACGGCGGCCTGGCTGCCGGCCCGCTGGGACCACACCGGTGTCGCGGCGGGCACCTGTGCGCAGTGCCACGACGGCGTGCGCGCGACCGGCAAGACGCCGACCCACGTCGTGACGACCGCGAGCTGCGACAACTGCCACTCGACGATCGCCTGGCTGCCGGCCCGCTTCGATCACGCCAACGTGATGCCCGGCACCTGCTCGCAGTGCCACAACGGCACCAGTGCGACCGGCAAGCCCGGCA
Source organism: Steroidobacteraceae bacterium (assembly GCA_036554765.1). Classification (GTDB taxonomy): domain Bacteria; phylum Pseudomonadota; class Gammaproteobacteria; order Steroidobacterales; family Steroidobacteraceae; genus SCUD01. Next base: position 6,484 of record DATBMQ010000043.1, read on the forward strand.
ATCACTGGCTGACGAGCCTCGAGTGCGACAGCTGCCACAACACGACCCTGTGGACGCCCGTGACGCATCGCCACCTGTCGCCGAACTACCCGGGCGACCACCGCGCTTCGGTCGTGTGCCTCGACTGTCACACGACCAACCGCGACGCGGTGACCTGGACGACGCCGGCGTACCAGCCCGACTGCGCAGGCTGCCATGCCGGCGACTTCAAGCCGGGGCCGCACAAGAAGACGGAGCAGGGCTTGCTGTACACCGTGTCCGAGCTGCGCAACTGCTCGGGGGCGTGCCACACCTACACCAATGCGACGCTGACGACGATCTCGAAGACGCGCAATGGCCCGGAACACCGGGTCACGCAGAGCGAGTTCTGAAATGCGCATCGGGATCGCATTGCTGGCGTCAGCGCTGGCCGGCATCGGCGGGTTCGCCGCGGCCGACGACGCCACCGACATCGCCGGCCGGGTGCTGGAGCAGGTCGAGGTGATCCCGCGCGGCGACGGCGCGCGCGTGGCGGTGCGGTTCGGCTGCCCGCTGCGCTACGCGAGCCATTTCCCGTCCACGGCCGTGACCGAGCTGCGCATCAGCCTGGTGCCGATGCCCGGTTGCCTGCCGACCGGCGTCGTGGACAGCGCGCTGCGCGCCTCGGCGGGCAATGCCGCCGGCCTCGGCGACGTCCGGCTCGAGCCGGCGGGCAGCGCGCTGGTGCTGACGCTGGCATTCAGCTCGCCGGTGGACGTCCTGGTGCGCCCGGCGCCGGACTTCCTCGGCCTCGAAGTCGCGGTCGTCGGCCAGGTCACGCAGGCCGGTGCGCGCACGCGGACGCCGGTGCGCACGGCGGCTCCGCCGCCCGCGCCGACCCGCACGCTGCCGGCGGCGGAAGTCCTGGAGGGCCAGTGGACCGAGGCAAAGGCGGCCTTCGACGCGGCCGACAATCCTGCCGCGGTGCGGCTGCTGACCCGGCTGGTCGAGTACCCGGAGCATCCACGGCGCGCGGAGGCGCAGGAACTGCTGGGCCTGGCGCGCGAGCGCAGCACCCAGCTCGCGCACGCCAAGGCGGAATACGAGGAGTACCTGCGCCGTTATCCGGAGGGACCGGCCGCGGGGCGCGTTTCGCAACGGCTCGCGGCCCTGACCACCCTCGACTCGCGGCCGCGCGTCGCGGCCGTCGCACAGCGCGAGGGCGGAATGAGCTGGACCTCGTTCGGGGGCTGGTCGCAGGAATACCGCTACGACTCGACCTCGCTGGAGACGCTCGACACGACCACCGACTTCACCAGCCAGTCGATGGTCATCACCGACGGGGATTTCTCGCTGCGCGGGCGCGGCGAGCGCTTCGACCTGCAGACGCGAATCAGCGCGGGTTACCTGTACGACCTGCTGCCGGATGGCGCGGGCAGCCAGACGCGGGTGAGCGTCGCCTATGCCGACCTGAACGACCGGCAGTGGCGCCTGAATGCCAGGCTCGGCCGGCAGTCCAGGCACAACGGCGGCGTGCTCGGGACTTTCGATGGACTCTATTTCGGCTGGCGCGCGACGCCGTCGGTGCGGCTCAATCTCATGGCCGGCAGTCCGCTCGAGACGACGACCGACGCGTTCGACAGCGGCCGGCGATTCGTGAGCCTGAGCGCCAACCTGTCGGGGTGGCTCGAAGGGCTCGAGATCAGCCCGTTCCTGATCGACCAGACCTACGACGGGGTCGAGGACCGCCGCGCGGCGGGCGCCGAACTGCGCTGGTTCCGGCCCGGCCGGACGCTGGTCGGGCTGCTCGACTACGACATCGACTACAGCGCGCTCAACATGGCGATGCTGCTCGGCACTTTCGACCTGCCGGCGGGCTGGACCATCACCGGCACGCTCGACCATCGCAACAGCCCGTTCCTGACGACACGCAATGCCATGGCGGGTCAGGCGGTGCAGACGCTCGGCGAGCTGGTCGCGCAGATCGGCGAGCCCGCGGTGCGCGCGCTCGCCGAGGACCGGACCGCCGAGGTGGACACGGTGTCCATCGGCGTGTCGCGACCGATCGGCACGCGCTTCCAGTGGATCGCGGACGTCGGCGCGACGCGCATGTCCGAGATGCCGGCATCGGGCGGCGTCGAGGCGATCCCCGGCACCGGGACGGAACTCAGCATCGGCAGCCAGTTGATCGCCAACAGCCTGTTTCGCTCCGGCGACGTCTCGATCCTGGGCCTGCGCGTGTCCGACGGCGACGTGGCCAGGACCTCTTCGCTATCATTGAGCTCGCGATTCCCGATGTGGGGTCGCCTGCGCGCGGGCCCGCGGCTGCGCTTCGATTACCGCGAGTTCGGCGCGGACGGCACGACCCAATGGCTGGCGAGCCCGGCGCTGCGCATCGACTGGCACTCGGACCGCACGACCATCGAGTTCGAGGCCGGCGGTGAATGGATGTCGCGCGAGCTCGCCATCGACCGGGAAAATTCCAATCGCTACTGGTTCAGCCTCGGTTACCGCGTGGGATTCTGAGATGCGGATGCGGATCGCGGGCCTGGCGCTGGCCGCGCTCGCGCTGCCGGCCTGCGCTGCGCGCGATCTCTGGCCGGCGGAGCGCCTCGATCCGGAAACCGCCGTCAACGTCACCATCATGGCGGAGCCCTGGGTCTATGCGCGGCCGGTCCCGATGCTCGCCGCCAATGCGCGCGACTACCTGAACGTCGGCGTGGTCGAGACCAATCGCGCCGGCAGCCGCGCCTACTGGCTCGGCGTGGTGTCGTGGAGCACGATCGATCGCAGTCCGCTGCCGGCGGACCGCGCGCCCGCGCGGCCGGAGCGCATCCGGCTCGACTGGAAGGACGGCAACCTGGAATTGTCTCCCGAGGTGCGCGGCCGGGCCGCGGTGGGACTCAGTGAGCCGGCACTCACGGGACCGGCGGAGAGCTTCACGGAGGCCTGGTACGCGCTGTCGGCCGGGGACGTCGCGCGCCTCGGCGGTGCCGCGCCCGCGCGCGTGTCGCTGGTCGGCGAAGGCGGCCGGCTGACGGCCTACGATGCCTGGCAGGTGAATCCCGCGGCGATGCCGGAGTTCCTGAAGGCGACGGGCCTCAGCCCGTGAAGCGGCGCCACCAGTCGCGCAGGCGGCGCGAGAAGAAGTCGAGGCCCGGCGCATAGCAGCCGTCCATGGCCTCGAGCGGCGCGTCGCGCGGCACGGCGACCGCGATCACCTCGCCGGCACAGCCGGGCTCGGTCACGAGCCCGGTCTCGTAATCGATCCACACTTCCTCGAGCGCCTCCGGCATCGATGCTTCCCATGACGTCGCTCCGACTGCCGTCATGACGGCGGACCAGACCGGCAGCGCGCCCTGCGAGCCGGTGAGGCCGGTGGGCGCGTTGTCGTCGTAACCGATCCAGACCGTGACCAGGTGGCTGCCCGAGAACCCGGCGAACCAGCTGTCGCGCAGGTCGGACGACGTGCCGGTCTTGCCGGCGGTCACGAGGCCGGGCGGCAGGGTCGCCGCTCCCGCGCTGCCGGTGCCCAGCGTCATGACCTGGGCCAGCATGCGGTTGAGCTGGTAGACCGCGACCGGGTCGGCGGCGCGCCGGGGCGCGGGCGGAGTGCGACGCAGGGCCTGGCCGCCGGGCGTGATGATCGCCCGCACCGTGAATGGCGCATGCGCGACGCCGCCGGCCGCAAAGGCGCCGTAAACCTGCGCGACTTCGAGCGGAGTCAGTTCGACGGCCCCGAGCAGGAGCGCCGGCAGCTTCGGCGGCCTGCGCTCGAGGCCGAGTTCGCCGAACTTGGCCGTCACCGGGTCGAGGCCCACCTCGAGGCCGAGCTGGACCGTGGCCAGGTTGCGCGATTCGGTCAGCGCGCGCACCAGCGGCAGCGGCCCCCTGGTCTCCAGGTCGAAGTTCTGCGGGCGCCACTGCTTGCCGCCCGCCATGCGCACCTCGATCGGCTCGTCGTAGAGCACGCTCGCGGCGTGATAGTGGCCGGTCTCCAGGGCCGCGAGGTAGACGATCGGCTTGACGAGCGAACCGATCGGCCGGCGCGCGTCGAGCGCACGGTTGAACCCGGCGACACGCGACTCCCGGCCGCCGACGATGGCGAGGACCTCGCCGGTGCGCGGCTGCGTGACGACCAGCGCGCCCTCGAGCCTGCGCTCCTTCGAACGCCGGCGGCGGTCGAGCCGCGCCAGTTGTTCGGCCAGGGCGCGCTCGGCGATCGCCTGGACGCGCGGGTCCAGCGTCGTGAAGACCTGCATGCCCTCGCGTGACGGCTCCGCGCCGCGGGATTCCCGCCGCAACTCGCGGCGGACGAAGTCGAGGAATGCGGGGTAGTAGCCCTCGGTCGCGCGCGGCACGACGCCGAGCGGGCGCTTCGTGGCGGCGCGCGCCTGCTCCGGCGTGACGACCTGGAACTCCGCGAGGCGCGCGATGACGAAGTCGCGGCGGGCCCTGGCGCGCTCCGGCTGGGTGCGCGGATTGTAATGGGAGGGGCCACGCACGATGCCGACCAGCAGCGCCGTTTCCGCGAGCTCGAGTTCGTCCAGCGGCTTGCCGAAGTAGTAGCGGCTCGCCAGGCCGAACCCGTGGATCGCGCGCTCACCGTCCTGGCCGAGGTAGATCTCGTTGACGTAGGCGTTCATGAGCTCGGGCTTGCTCGCGCGCCGCTCCAGCAGCACCGCCATGAGCGCCTCCTGCGCCTTGCGCCGCAGCGAGCGGCTCTCGTCGAAGAACCAGCTCTTGACGAGCTGCTGGGTCAGCGTGCTGCCGCCCTGCTCGACGCGCCCGGCGCGCAGGTTCGTCCAGGCCGCGCGCGCGATGGCCTTCAGGTCGATGCCCGGGTGCGATTCGAAATGGCGGTCCTCGATCACCTTGAGCGCCGCCGGCAGCAGCGCCGGCACGTCGCCGGGCGGGACCACGATGCGATCCTCGCCGTGCACCGGGAACAGGCTGCCGATCAGGAGCGGCTCGAAGCTGGCGGCCGCCAGGCTGCGGCCGCCGGCGTCCGTCAGCGAGCGGATCGCGTCTCCATCCGCCCTGACGCGCAGCAACTGCGCCTCGCGCTGCCGGTCAGCAAAGCGCGCCTTGCGCAGCATGACGTCGAATCGCGATCCCTGCCGGCGGTAGCTGCCCGGCTCCTCGCCGCGCCCGGAGCGGTAGCCCAGGCGCTTGAGTTCCTGTTCCAGCGCGGCGGCCGGCAGCAGCAGCCCCGGGCGCAGCTCGAGTGGCCGCGCATAGACCTGCGTCGGCACGTCCCAGCGCCGGCCCGCGAACTGCTCCGCGACGACGCGATCGAGCCAGGCGACGTAGAGGCTGGCCGAGGTCACGGCGACGAGCAGCAGGCCGAAGGCGAGGCGCCTGCGCCAGGACAGCCTGGTGCCGCGGCGCGTTGGCGATGTCTCCGGGATGCTCAGCGGCGTCACCTGTGCGTGCCGGCCGGGTGCCGGCGGCCAATGTACGCCTTGAGACGCCGGGCCGAAGGATTCGTTTCACCGGCGGCAGTTGCGCTAGGATCGGCGGCACCCCAAAAGGAGACGCCCATGCTGCGCCCGGCCGCCATCGCGATCCTGCTCTCCATCCCGCCGCTGGCCGCAGGCCAGGCGCTGCCGCCGGACGACGCCGTCGCAGTCGATCCCGACGTTCATCGCGTGATCATCGAGAACGAGCACATCCGCGTCTTCGATGCCCGCGCGTCCAGGGGCACGAAGAGCCCGATGCACACGCACCCGCCGATGGTGCTCGTGGGCATCGGCAAGGCGCGATTCCGCATGATGCTGCCAGACGGGAAACCGCAGCTTTTCGACCTCGATCCCGGCCAGGTGCGATGGGTCCAGGACGCAAGGCATTCCTGGGAGCTGCTGGCCGGCGAGCTGCACGCGATCGGCGTCGAGATCAAGTCGGCGCAGGGCGAGGGCGCCCCGCCCGTGATCGAGCGCAGCGCCATCGATTCGGCCGCGGTGGATCCCGAGGCGCATCACGTGCTGTTCGAGAACGCGCACGTCCGGGTGTTCGAGGGCCGCACCTCTCATGGCCGCACGAGCCCGATGCACTCGCATCCGCCGACGCTGCTGATCAGCCTGGACTGGATCAGGCTGGTGCTCACGCTGCCGGACGGCACGACCGCGATCCACGACTTCCACCCGGGCCAGGCGCTGTGGGTGGCCGGTGGCGGCACGCATTCCTGGAGGGCGATCGCCGGCAATGGCCGGGTGATCGCGATCGAGGTCAAATCCGCCCAGGCAGCGCTCGCGAAGCCCTGAATTCGCGCGCGGCAGTTCAGCGCGCGAGGCACTCCGCGCTCCGGCCCCCGTTTGCGCGCAGCATGCCCACGTAGTACTCGGCGTACTCGAGCGCCATGCGGCGCATGCGCTCATCCCCGAGCAGGGTCGCCACGCCCGCCTGCCAGCCGCCGGCACACTGGGCCGCCGTGGCATCGCTCGCCACGCAGTCCAGGAAGGCGTTGAACGCCCCGCGGTAGCTGTCGAACTGGGCGCGGCTCATGGGCTCGCCATGCCCGGGAATCGCGGACTTGAATGGCAGCGCCCGGACCTGGTCGAGCGCGGCGCGCCACCGATCGGGGCAGGCGGTCTCGAAGAACGGGGCGGGCAGCGTCACGAGATCGCCGATCACCGCGATGCCGGTCTTGCGATCGTAGAGCCAGAGGTCCGCATCGGTGACTGCACGATCGGTCACGCGCAGGTCGAGCTTGCGCCCGGCCAGGCGATGCGTGCCGTCCGTGACGATGGCCACGTCGGGCCGCAGGTCCGCGCGCTCCGCCATCGTCTGCACGAAGATCGCGATCTCCTCCTTCTCCGCCGCGCTCACGCCGGGATCGTCGAGGCGGGGCCGCTGCACCGCCAGGTTGCGCGCCAGGAACCCGCCTTCCGCAAGCGCGCGATCCACGGCAGCGGTCGTGTAGAGCCGGGCGCCGGGATGCGCCGCCTTGATGCGCCCATTGCCGCTCGCGTGATCGAGATGCCAGTGCGTGTTGAGGATCGCGACGACGGGTTTTCCGCGTGCCGCGGCGAAGGCGAGGATTCCATCGCTGTGCCAGTCGTGGCGGCCGGTATCCACGACGACCAGGCCCCGCGGCGCGTCGAAGATGACCGTATTCCCGTCCGGCCCGCGCATCGGCAGCATCGCGCCGCGCAGCAGCGTGACGCCCGGGGCGACCTGCTCCGGCGGCGGCGCCGCGACCGGCCGGACGGCTGCCGACGCGGCCGACAAGTACCCGGCGGCCAGCACCAGGACGACAGGATTCATGTGAGGCTCCGGATCCCTGCACGATGCGTGCTTGCGGGCGATCCTATGACGGGCGGGTTGCCCGCGGCCGAATCGCGCGACAGGACGTTGCCGGCCTGAGGCGAGTGCATGGCCGGCGGACGGTCATGGTCGCGCTGCGGCGAATACCTGCACCCAGAAGATGCGGCCGGTTCCCCCGGGCTCGACTGCACGGCCGACGCCGAGCTCGGTGAAATCGGGATCCATGATGTTGGCGCAGTGGCGCGGGCTCCTGAGCCAGCCCGCGACGACGATTTCCGCGGTGGGCTGGCCGGAGGCGATGTTTTCGCCGGTGACCCGCCAGCGATAGCCGGCGCGCGTGACCCGCTCGGCCGCCGTGCTGCCGTCGCGGCCGACGTGGTCCAGTTCGCCACGCGCTGCCAGGTCGCGCGCGTGCGCGAGCGCGACGCGCTGCAACGTGACGGAGGCAACGAGCGGCGGCGCCGCGGCGTGACGTCTCCAGCCGCAGCGTCGCGACTTCGATCGCGCCTCATTCACGAGCTGCAGGACACGCCGGTCCGCGTCCTCGACGGAGGTTGAGGCCTGCGCGCTGCGCGAGCGATCGACTGCCGGCACCACGGCGAGCCCGGCCAGCAGGAACAGGATGCCGCAGAAGGTTTTCGTCAGGTGCCGGATGACGGCCATTCTGCCTGTACAATCCGCGGCAGGGCCAGACCGGAAGCGATTCCAGTGCCGCAGAAAAAAGATCGCGACAAACGGGTCTTCACGGGCGTCTATTTCGACCGCGCGCAGCACGATGCGCTGCGCGCGCTCTCCGACCGCACGCGCGTGCCGCTGGCGGCCTACCTGCGGGAGGCGGTGGACATGCTGCTCGACAAGTACGGCGCGAAGGTCGCGAGATCGCGCACCAGGCCGTCGAAGCCATAAGCGGCCGGGCCGCGGGCTGCGGGGACCTCAGGGCCCCGCGTCCGGCGTCCGGCGCATCAGCGTGCTCTTGCCGAACAGCGAGCCGACCAGGTCGACGATGACCCTCGCCGAGCGGTTGTGCACGTCGAGCGCGGGGTTGAGTTCCATGATGTCGAGCGACGCCAGGCGCCCGGTGTCGGCCACCATCTCCATGCACAGCTGCGCCTCGCGGTAGGACGGGCCGCCCGGGACGGTCGTGCCGACGCCGGGCGCGATGTCGGGGTCGAGGAAGTCCACGTCGAAGCTGACGTGCAGGTGAGCATCGCCGTCGAGCCCGGCCAGGGCCTCGTTCATCGTCGCGCGCATGCCCTGCTCGTCGATGTGGCGCATGTCGAAGACCTCGAAGCCGAGCTCGTGCACGAAGCGCTTCTCGCCGAGATCCACGCTGCGGATGCCGATCTGGCGGATCTCGGAAGGCCGCAACGCCGGCGCCGCGCCGGAAATCTCGACCAGCGCCTTCGGCCCGTGGCCGAGCAGCATGGCCACGGGCATGCCGTGGATGTTGCCGCTCGGCGTGAGCGCGCTCGTGTTGGTGTCCGCGTGGGCGTCGAACCAGAGGACGCGCAGCGCCTTTCCGGCCTGGCGCGCATGCTGCGCCGCGGCCGCGATCGAGCCGATGGCGAGCGAATGATCGCCGCCGATCACGATGGGAAGCCTGTGCGCCGCGAACTCGGCACGGCAGGCCTCGAAGACCGCGCGGTTCCACTCCACGACCTGAGACAGATGGCGGTAACCATCGACGGGCGGCAGGCCGGGGTTGCCCGGGCCGCGCAAATTGCCGCGGTCGGCGACCTCGACGCCCTGTGACTCGAGCATGGCCTGCAGCTGCGCGACGCGCAGTGCCTCCGGGCCCATGGAGGCGCCGCGCACGCTGGCGCCGATGTCCGTGGGAGCGCCGACGAGCGATACCTTCTTCATGACTTCCGCGATGGACTATTCATCCTGCCGACGTCCAACCACAGGCGCGCCGCCAATGATGGACCGAAGGTCCGGGTGCCGCAACGTCGAACGCCGCGCGCGAGTGGTCCCTCATGGCCGACATGCAACGCCAGCTTTCCCGCGCCCTGCGAGCCAGGTGGACGGAGGCATTGGCGCGCTTCGCGAATTACCTGAAACGCCGGCGCACGCGCGCGATCCTTGCGTGTTTCCTGGTGTCGTCGGCGCTGCTGGTGGCGTTCTCCGGCATCGATCTCCGCATCTCGGGACTGTTCTTCGACCACGGGTTCTACATGGCCCGCCAGGGCTGGACGAGTGTGCTGCACCACAGCGTGCGCGGCTTCATCGTTCTCTCAACGGTGGCGGTGGTCGGGATCTACGTCTTCAACCGCCTGTCGAAGCGGAACCTGTTCGCAGTCAATGGCAGGAAGGTCGCTTACGTGATGCTGGTCCTGATCCTCGGCGCCGGCCTGATCGTCAACGTGGGGCTCAAGGACAACTTCGGCCGCGCCCGGCCGAGGGACATCGCGGAATTCGGCGGATCGGAGCAATTCACCCCGGCGTTCGTGATTTCCGAGGCCTGCGACCGCAATTGCTCATTCTCGTCGGGCGACTCGGCGGGCGCCTTCTTCGCCCTGGCATTCGTGCTGATGGCCAGCAGGAAACGCACGATCTCCACCGCGGGCGTCGGGTTCGGAGTCCTGGTCTCGGCTTCCAGGATCGCCTCCGGCGCCCATTTCTTCTCGGATACCGTGGTTTCCTTCTTCGTGATGCTGATCGTCGCGGACTTCCTCAAGTACCACCTGCTGCTGCCGGAGCCGGAACCGGCTGAGCCCGTGCCGGCAGCGGAGCCCGCCATCCTGATCGCAGCCGCCGGGAAATCGCTCCCGTGACGGCGCGCGCGCTCGTGGCAGGCGGCCGGAGGCCCGGCCTGCGGATGTCGCACACCACGTTCGCCGTGGTGTTCCCGGCATTCCTGTACATCGCCTGCAACGCGCTCAACATCGACCGGCTGGCGCGGTGGTTCACCGGCAGGGACGGGCTGGATGTCGTGGCGCTGTCGGCCTACCTGCTGGCCGGGCTGTGCCTGTTCATCGCATTCTTCGCGGTCCTGGCCCACCGGCGGACCGTCAAGCCGGCAGCGATCCTGTTCGTGCTCCTGAGCGCGGCCGCGGCCTATTTCATCGACAAGTACAACGTCGCCATCGACAGCTCGATGATGCTGAACGTGGTCCACACGGATTCGACGGAAGTGGGACAGCTGCTGTCGGCGCAGATGTTGCCCTACGGGGTGTTCCTGATCGTGCTGCCGGTGCTGGCCATCCTGTCGGCCGACATCACTTTCCAGCCGTCCGGAAAGTACCTGCTGGCCTCGTCGAGGCTCATCGCGATTGCGCTGGTCGTCGCCATTGGCTCGCTGTACCTCAATTACCACCCCATCCATCGCGCCGGCAACATCTCGCGGAAGTACATCGTCTATTCGCTGGTTCCGATCAACTTCCTGTCAGGCGGCATCAGTGCGGCATACAAGTCGCTGAAGCCGTATTTCGGGACGGACGGGAGGGACATCGAGATACCCGGCCGCGTGGAATCGCCGGGCGACCTGGTGGTCGTGCTCGCGATCGGCGAGGCGTCCAGGAAACGCAGCTTCAGCCTCTATGGATACGACCGGCGGGACACCAACCCCGTGCTGGCCAAGACCGACGGCCTTCACCTGCTGGACGGCGTCGCCAGGCGCGGATCGACCCTGAACGCACTGCCGGAGATCCTCGAGAAGGAGGGCATCAAGCTGCCCACCATCGTCGCCAGGCTCGGAATACCGACGTCGTGCTACGTGAACTACACCCTCTACGACAACTGCTCCGCGGTGGGCGAAGTGAAGGTGAGCGGCTGCGGGCACGGCGGGAAGTGCTACGACGAGGACGTCGTCCCGTTGCTGGAGAAGAATCTGGGCAGCTACGTTTCCGGGAGCAGATTCGTCGTGCTGCATCTCGGCGGCGGCAGCCACGGGCCGCTGTACCGCGACCGGCACCCGCCCGAGTTCGGGCTGCTGCAGCCGATGTGCCATGACGCGGACGTCGCGAATCAGTGCACGCTCGAGGAGCTGTACAACTCCTACGACAACACCATCCTGTACACGGACCATGTCCTCGGCCGGATCCTGGGGACGCTCGACCGCTCAGGCGCGCCCTACGTCTTCATCTACGTGTCGGATCACGGCGAGTCATTGATGGAAGAGGGGCGGCTGTTCCACGGGATGCCGCCCGGCATGAAGTTGCCGCCGGAACAGGCGCAGGTGCCGCTGATCGTGAAGTCTTCCGTGCCCGTCTCGATCGTCGATCGCGCCGAGTACCTGCAGCAGGACGTGTTCGACACGGTGCTGGACCTGTTCGGCATCCGCACGCCGCTGTTCGACACGAATGGAAGCTTCATCAAGCAACGCAGCGAGCCGGCCATCGATGATGGCCGCGACCCGAAGCAGGTGGTCGGGGTGACAGGATTTGAACCTGCGACTCCTACGTCCCGAACGTAGTGCTCTACCAGGCTGAGCTACACCCCGAACTCGTGGACTGCGGATCGGTCAGGCGTTGCGCGACACCGCGTATTTCGCCAGTGCCGCGAGCCCGTCGCGGAAGGCCGATGCGGGAATCTCGGCCAGGACCTCGATCGCGCGGCTCGCCTCGTCTTCGGCGAGTCGGGCAGTGTAATCAAGGCCCCCCGTGCTTTCAACGACTTGGCGTACCCGCGCCTGGTCCTCGGTGCCGCCCTGCGAGATGACGCTGCGGATCATGGCCGCGTCGGCCGGCGTGGAGGCCTTGAGCGCGTGGATCAGCGGCAGGGTGGGCTTGCCCTCGGCCAGGTCGTCGCCGACGTTCTTGCCGAGTTCCTCGGTGTCGCCGCGGTAGTCGAGCGCGTCGTCCACCAGCTGGAACGCGATGCCGAGATGCTTGCCGTAGCGCGCGAGCGCCGCCTCGATGGGCGCGGGCGCCCGGGCCACGATCGCGGCGATCTGCGCGCCGGCCTCGAACAGCCGCGCGGTCTTGCGGTAGATGACTTCCATGTAACGGATCTCGGTGGTATCCGGGTCGCCCGAGTTCATGAGCTGCATGACCTCGCCGGCGGCGATGGTATTCGTGGCGTCCGCCATCACGCGGATCAGGGCCGGCGAATCGAGCGCGGCCATCATCTGGAAGGCGCGCGAGTAGAGGAAGTCGCCGACCAGCACCGAGGCGGGGTTGCCGAAGGCCTCGTTCACGGTGTCGCGGCCGCGCCGCTTGGCGGAATCGTCCACCACGTCGTCGTGCAGCAGCGTCGCCGTATGGATGAACTCGATCAGTGCCGCGGCCGGGACGTGGGCGGAATCGCGGGCCCCGGCCGCGCGCGCGGCCAGCACGACCAGCAGCGGCCGGATGCGCTTGCCGCCCGCACCGACGATGTATTCGCCGACCTGGTTGACGAGCGCGACGTCGCTGCCCAGCTGGCGCCGGATCTCGGCGTCCACGGCGGCGAGGTCCGTGGCGACCAGCGCCCGTAGGTCCTTGAGTGGCATGGCTTCCTGGAGGCCCCTTTGCGGCAGGGCATCCTAGCGGCAAACGCCCATCCGGGAAACTTGGGGCGGCCCGCGGGGTTTGACCCCGGGGGGTCCCGACACTACAATTGCCGGCTCTTTTTGGAGTCCAGTCAATCATGTACGCCGTCATTGCCACCGGGGGCAAGCAGTACCGGGTGAGCGAAGGCACCGTCGTGCGGGTCGAAAAACTCGACGCCGACGCGGGCGCCACCGTGGAGTTCAACCAGGTGCTGCTGGTGGGCGAGGGCGCGGACGTGGCGGTCGGCGCTCCTTATGTCACCGGCGCGCGCGTGACGGCGACCGTGCAGGCGCACGGCAAGGCCGACAAGGTGGGTATCACCAAGTTCCGGCGCCGCAAGCACTACCTGCGCCAGAAGGGCCACCGCCAGCCGTACACCGAGGTCAAGGTGACGGGCATCACGGCGGCCTGAAGACCGAACGAGGACAAATCGATGGCACACAAGAAAGCCGGCGGCAGTACCAAGAACGGCCGCGAATCGCAGTCAAAACGACTCGGCGTCAAGAAGTTCGGCGGCGAGCGCGTGCTCGCGGGCAACATCCTCGTGCGCCAGCGCGGCACCCCGTACCGCGCCGGCGACAACGTCGGCGTCGGCACCGATCACACGCTGTTCGCGCTCAAGACCGGCCGCGTGCAGTTCCAGAAGAAGGGCTCCGACGGGCGCACCTTCGTGTCCGTGCTGCCGGACTGAGCCGGGGCAGGCAGGATCGAGGAAAGACCCCGGCCCGGCCGGGGTTTTTCATTAGGGCCACCGCATGAAGTTCGTCGACGAAGCGATGGTGAAGGTGGTTGCCGGCCACGGCGGGCGCGGCGCGGTCAGCTTTCGCCGCGAGAAGTTCGTGCCGTTCGGCGGCCCGGACGGCGGCGATGGCGGTCTGGGCGGCAGCGTGTACCTGCGCGCCCAGGAGGGCATCAATACGCTCGTGGATTTCCGCATCCGGCGCACCTTCCGCGCGCAGAACGGCCAGCCGGGCGGCGGCCAGGACTGCACCGGCCGCAGCGGCGAGGACCTGTACGTGCCGATGCCGGTGGGCACCGTCGTGATCGACGACGACACCGGCGAGACGCTCGGCGACCTGTCAAAGGCCGGACAGGTGCTGCTGGTCGCCAAGGGCGGCAAGGGCGGCTGGGGCAACCAGCGTTTCAAGAGCTCGGTCAACCGCACGCCGCGCCAGATCACCCCCGGCCTGCCCGGCGAGGCGCGGTCGCTGCGCGTCGAATTGCGCCTGCTCGCGGACGTGGGCCTGCTCGGGCTGCCGAATGCGGGCAAGTCCACGCTGATCCGCGCGGTGTCCGCCGCGCGGCCGAAAGTCGCCGACTATCCCTTCACGACGCTGCATCCGCAGCTCGGCGTGGTCTCGGTGGGCCCTGCGAAGAGCTTCGTGATGGCGGACATCCCGGGGCTGATCGAGGGCGCGGCGGAAGGCGCGGGCCTCGGCATCCGCTTTCTGAAGCACCTGCAGCGCACGCGCATCCTGCTGCATCTGGTGGACATCGCGCCGCCGGATCCGGATGCCGACCCGGTCGAAGGCGCGCGCGCGATCGTGAAGGAGCTCAGGAAGTTCAGCCCGGAACTCGCGAAAAAGCCGCGCTGGCTGGTGCTCAACAAGATAGACCTGTTGCCGGGCGCCGAACGCGAGCGCCGCTGCGCCGAGATCGTGCGGCGGCTGCGATTCAAGGGAAGGGTGTTCCGGATCTCCGGCGCGACCGGCGAAGGCACGAAGCAACTGTGCCAGGCCGTGATGCAGGAGCTGGAATGAAAAAGGTGCCAGCCTCCTTTTCTGCAGTGCAGAAAAGGAGGCTGACACCTTTTTCCATTACGACATTGCCTTGACCTGGGCGGCGAGACGGCTCTTGTGCCGCGCGGCCTTGTTCCTGTGGATGATGCCCTTGCGCGCCATCGAGTCGATGACCGGCATCGCGTCCTTGAGCGCCGCCTGGGCGTCCTTCTTGTTGCCGGCGCCGATGGCGGCGACGACCTTGCGGACGGCGCTGCGCACCTTGGAGCGGTGAGCGACGTTCTGTGCGCGGCTGGCAAGGGCCTGGCGGGCGCGCTTTTCGGCTGACTTGGTATTGGCCATAAGGGCGCGCATTGTCCGGATGCGGGACGGGAATGTCAACGCGGTATAGTGCCCGGCGCATGCACCGCGGATTCCTGCGCAATACCGCCGTCGTCGGCTCGCTGACCCTCCTGTCGCGCGTGACCGGCGTGCTGCGGGACATGGTCTACCTGATCATGTTCGGCGCCGGGCCGCTGATGGACGCCTTCCTGGTGGCCTACAAGATCCCGAACTTCCTGCGCCGCCTGACCGCGGAAGGCGCCTTCTCGCAGGCCTTCGTGCCGGTCATCTCGGAGTACCGGGTCAGGCGCGAGCACGCCGAGGTGCAGAGCCTGGTCGCGGGCGTCGCCGGCGTGTTTGGGACCGTCCTGTTCGTGGTCGCCGCCGTGGGCGCCGTCGCCGCGCCGGTGCTGGCCTTCCTGTTCGCGCCGGGCTTCCGCGAGGACGGCGACCGCTTCGACCTCACCGTCGACATGCTGCGCTTCACCTTCCCCTACATCTTCTTCATCTCGCTGGTCGCGCTCGGCAGCGGCGTGCTGAACAGCTACGGCCGCTTTGCGATGCCGGCCTTCAACCAGGTGCTGCTCAACATCGTGATGATCGTGGCGGCGGGCGTGGTCGCGCCGCACTTCGAGCAGCCCCACCTCGTGCTGGCGGCGGGCGTGTTCGTGGCCGGGCTGGTGCAGCTGGTCGCGCTGTTTCCGTCCATGCACGGGCTCGGGCTCCTGCCTCGACCGCGCTTCGACCGCGCGCACGAAGGCGTCAGGCGCATCGCGCGGCTGATGCTGCCCGGCATCTTCGGCTCCTCGGTCGCGCAGGTGTCGCTCCTGCTCGACACCATCATCGCCTCGTTCCTGATGGTCGGCAGCGTCACCTGGATGTACGCCGCCGACCGCCTGGTCGAGTTCCCGATGGGCGTGTTCGCGATCGCGCTCGCCACGGTCATCCTGCCCGGGCTGTCGTCGCACCACGCGGCCGAGTCGCGCGAGAAGTTCAACGCGACCCTCGACTGGGCGCTGCGCCTGACGGTGACCATCGCGACCCCGGCGGCCGTCGGCCTGCTGATGCTGGCCGGGCCGCTGATCGCAACCATCTTCGGCTACGGCAGGTTCGACGGGCGCGACGTGCTGATGTGCAGCTACGCGCTGATGGCCTATTCGCTGGGCCTGATCGGTTTCTCGCTGGTCAAGGTGCTGGCGCCGGGGTACTTCGCGCGGCAGGACACCAGGACGCCGGTCAAGGTCGGCATCATCGCGCTCTCGGTCAACATGGGCTTCAACCTGGCGGTCGTGGTCCCGGCCTATCTCGCGGGCTTCCCGGTGCCACATGCGCTGCTGGCGCTGTCCACCGGCCTGTCGGCGCTGCTGAACGCGACGCTGCTCTATCGCGGCCTGCGCCTGCGGGGTGTCTACACGCCGAGCGGGAACTGGCGCCGCCTGCTGCCGCAGGTGCTGTTCGGCAGTGTCGCGATGGCCGCCTTCCTGTGGTGGTTCTCCGGCGACTGGATGGCCTGGAACGCCCTGGGCGCCGCCGACAAGGCCTGGCGGATGGCGGTCGCGGTCGCGGGCGGTGCGGCCGTGTACTTCGCGGCCCTGGCGCTCGGCGGACTGCGACCGCGCCACCTGAAATCCCTATAATTCCGGCTGCAGTTTTTCCGATCCGGCGGGCCGATGCTGATTCGACGCGGCGATGATCCCAGCCGGACCGCGGGCCGCGAATGCGTCGCCGCGATCGGCAATTTCGACGGGCTGCACGTGGGTCACCAGGCCATCGTCGGCAGGGTGCTGGCGCGCAGCCGCGAGGCCGGGCTGCTGGCGACGGTGCTGACATTCGAGCCGCACCCGCGCGAGTACTTCTCGCCGGAGGCGGCGCCGGCGCGGCTCATGCGGCTGCGCGACAAGGCGGAGATGCTCGCGGCGCTCGGCGTCGACGAGCTGCGCGTGCTGAGGTTCGGCAGCCGCGTCAGCCAGTGGGACGGGGTGACGTTCATCGAGCGCGTGCTGGTGCACGCCATGGGAGTGAAGAGGGTCGTGATCGGCGAGGGCTTCCGGTTCGGGCGCGGCCGCGCGGGCGACGTCGCGCTGCTGCAGGCGCAGGGCGTCGCGCACGGCTTTGCCGTGGAAACGGTGCCGGGCGTCGAGGCCGCCGGCTCGCGCGCCAGCTCGACCCGCGTGCGCGCGGCGCTCGCCGGCGGGCGCCTCGACGAGGCGCGCGCGCTGCTCGGCCGGGATTACCGCATGAGCGGGCGCGTGATCGCCGGTGCCAGGCTCGGCCGGGCGCTGGGGTTCCCGACGGCGAACCTGCGCCTGCACCGGCGCGTGCCGCCGCTCGCGGGCATCTTCGCGGTGCGCGTGTCGGGGCCGTCGCTCACGCGCCATCCCGGCGTGGCCTCGGTCGGCACCCGGCCGGCCGTGGGCGGCAAGGAGTGGCTGCTCGAGGTGCACCTGTTCGACGTGGAGCGCGACCTGTACCGGCAGCGGCTGTGCGTGGATTTCGTCGCGCGCCTTCGCGACGAGATCGCCTACGATGACCTCGGCGCGATGACGGAACAGATGCGCCGCGATGCCGCCCGCGCGCGCGAGCTGTTGGCCGCCTGAGGACCGAGCGTGGATTACAAGCAGACCGTCAACCTTCCGGCCACCGACTTCCCGATGAAGGCGGACCTCGCGAGGCGCGAGCCCGCCATGGTCGCGAAGTGGCTGGAGCAGGACATCTACGGGCGGCTGCGCGCCCGCGCGGCCGGCCGGCCCAAGTTCGTGCTGCTGGACGGCCCGCCGTACGCCAATGGCGCGATCCACATCGGCCACGCCGTCAACAAGATCCTGAAGGACCTGATCGTCAAGTCGCGCATGCTCGACGGCTACGACTCGCCCTACGTGCCGGGCTGGGACTGCCACGGCCTGCCGATCGAGCAGCAGGTCGAGAAGAAGCACGGCCGCGTCGGGCAGAAGCTGGATGCGGATGCATTCCGCAAGGCCTGCCGCGAGTTCGCGGCCAGCCAGGTGGAAGTGCAGAAGGTGGACTTCCAGCGCCTCGGCGTCATCGGCGACTGGAACGACCCCTACCTCACCATGGCCTCGCGCTACGAAGCCGAGCAGCTGCGCGGCTTCGCGGCGATCATCCGCCGCGGCCACCTGGTGCGCGGCTACAAGCCGGTGCACTGGTGCCTGGACTGCCGCTCCTCGCTCGCCGAGGCGGAAGTCGAGTACGAGGACCGGACCTCGCCCTCGATCGACGTGCGCTACGCCATTGCGGATCCGATGGACGCGGCGCGCCGCTTCGGATTGACGACCGAGGACCTGGCCGCGGCCTCGGTCGCGATCTGGACCACCACGCCCTGGACGCTGCCCGCGAGCCAGGCGGTCTGCCTGCATCCGCTGCTCGACTACGTGCTGGCGCAGTTCGAGCGCCCGGCCGGCAGCGAGCGGCTGGTCGTCGCGGAAGGACTGCTGGAGGCGGTCGCGAAGCGGATCGGCGCGAGCGCCACGCGCGTGCTGGCGAAGGCCAGCGGCGAGAAGCTCGAGGGGCTGCGGCTCGAACACCCGTTCTACGAGCGCGAACTACCCGTGATCCTGGGCGACCACGTGACGCTCGAGACCGGCACCGGCGCGGTCCACACCGCGCCCGGGCACGGCGCCGAGGACTACGAGATGGGCCGCCAGTACGGCCTGCCGATCGACAACCCGGTGGGACCGGACGGGCGCTTCGTCGCCGGCACGCCGCAGGTCGAGGGATTGTCCGTGTTCGACGCGAACGCGACGATCGTGGACATCCTGCAGCGGGAACACCGGCTGATCCACCAGGAGCCTTACCAGCACAGCTACCCGCACTGCTGGCGGCACAAGTCGCCGGTGATCTTCCGCGCGACACCGCAGTGGTTCCTCAGCATGGAGAAGCAGGGGCTGCGCCGCGACGCGCTGGCGGCCATCAAGACCGTGCGCTGGGTGCCGGACTGGGGCGAGCAGCGCATCACCAGCATGATCGAGACGCGCCCGGACTGGTGCATCTCGCGCCAGCGCGCCTGGGGCGTGCCGCTCGCGATGTTCGTGCACAAGGAGACCGGCGAGCCGCACCCGCAGACTCCGGAGCTGCTGGAGCGCGTCGCCGCGCTGGTGGAGCAGGGCGGCATCGAGGCCTGGTTCGCGCTGAACCCGCGCCACCTGCTGGGCGACGAGGCGCTGGTGTACGAGAAGTGCGACGACGTCATGGACGTCTGGCTGGACTCGGGCTCGGTGCACCACTGCCTGCCGGCGCTGCGGCCGGGAACGATCCCGTTCCCGGTGGACGTGTACCTCGAGGGTTCCGACCAGCACCGCGGCTGGTTCCACTCGTCGCTGCTCGCGTCGGTGGCGGGCAAGGGCGTCGCGCCCTACCGGCAGGTCGTCACCCACGGGTTCACCGTGGACGACAAGGGCCGCAAGATGTCGAAGTCGCTGGGCAACGTCGTGTCGCCGCAGAAGGTCATGCAGTCGCTCGGCGCCGACGTGCTGCGGCTGTGGGTCGCGGCCACCGACTACAGCGGCGAGATCGCGGTTTCCGACGAGATCCTGAAGCGCATGACCGACAGCTACCGGCGCATGCGCAACACGGTGCGCTTCCTGCTCGGCAACCTGGCGGGTTTCGACCCGGCCCGCGATGCGGTGCCGGCGGAGAAGATGGTCGGCATCGACCGCTGGGCGCTGGCGGCCGCCGCCCGCCTGCAAGGCGAGGTGATCGAGGCCTACCGCAACTACGACTTCCACCTCGTGTACCAGAAGGTGCACGGCTTCTGCGTCGTCGAGCTGGGCGCGTTCTGGCTCGACATCCTGAAGGACCGGCTCTACACGATGCCGGCGGCGAGCGCAGGACGGCGCTCCGCGCAGACCGCGCTGTACCACGTGGCGGAGGCGATGGTGCGCTGGCTCACGCCGATCCTGACGTTCACGGCGGAGGAGATCTGGCCATACCTGCCGGGCCCGCGCGACGAGTCGGCGCTGTTCGCGACCTGGTGGCCGCTGCCGGCGGCGCAGGCGGCGGGCGACGTGGACTGGGACGCGGTGATCGCGCTCAAGACCGACGTCGCGCGCGAACTCGAGCGGCTGCGCGCCGCGGGCGCCCTCGGCGCGCCGCTGGAGGCCGCGGTGGACGTGTATCTCGACGAGGTGCAGCATCGGCGCATGGCGGCCATCGGCGACGAGCTGCGCTTCGTGCTGATCACCTCGCAGGCGCGCCTGCGCCAGGCGTCCGGGCGGCCCGCGGACGCGGTGCCCGCGACCTCGGTCGCGAAGGAGGGCGCCTGGATCGCGGTGTCGGTGCTGGATGCGCCGAAATGCGCGCGCTGCTGGCACCGGCGCGACGACGTCGGCGCCGACCCGCGCCATCCCGGGATCTGCGGCCGCTGCGCCGGCAACCTGGAAGGCCCGGGCGAGACGAGGCACCACGCATGAACGGTGAAATTCCGCTGAAGAAGTCCGGGGTGCTGTGGCTGTGGCTCTCGGCCGCGATCGTGGTCGTGGACCAGCTCACCAAGTGGATCATCGTCAACCAGTTCGCGCTGTTCGAGATCCTCCCGGTGACGCAGTTCCTCGAGCTGACGCGGCTACACAACGAGGGCGCCGCGTTCAGCCTGCTGGCGCAGGCGGGCGGCTGGCAGCGCTGGTTCTTCCTCGCGCTGGCGGGCGCGATCGGCGTGATGATCGCCTGGTGGCTGGCGACATTGCCGGCGCGCGGGCATCCCTGGCTCACGATCGGGCTCGCGGCCATCCTGGGCGGGGCGCTCGGCAACGCAGTGGACCGCGCGCGCCACGGCTACGTCGTGGATTTCCTGCATTTTCACTGGGGCAGCGCCTACTTCCCGGCATTCAATGCCGCCGACATCGCCATCACCACCGGCGCCGCCATGCTGATCATCGACGCGATCCTGCACACGCGGCGGGTCAAGGAACGCGGCACGTGAAGGTGCTGCTCGCCAACCCGCGCGGCTTCTGTGCCGGGGTGGACCGTGCGATCGACATCGTCGAGCGCGCGCTGGAGCTGTTCGGGGCGCCGATCTACGTGCGCCACGAGGTGGTGCACAACCGTTTCGTGGTCGAGCGGCTGCGCGGCCTCGGCGCCGTGTTCGTGGACGAGCTGGACGCGGTGCCCGACGGCGCGACCGTCATCTTCAGCGCCCACGGCGTGCCCTCGCGCGTGGAGCAGGAAGCGGCCCGCCGCGGGCTCTCGGTATTCGATGCGACCTGCCCGCTGGTCACCAAGGTGCACCTGGAAGTCGGGCGCTACGCGCGCGACGGGCTCGACGTGATCCTGATCGGCCACGCCGGGCACCCGGAGGTGGAGGGCACGATGGGGCGCTTCGACTCCGCTTCCGGCGGGCGCATCCACCTGGTCGAGACGGTGGATGATGCCGCGCGCCTCGGCGTGCGCGACCCGGCGAAGCTCGCGGTGGTGACGCAGACCACGCTCTCGGTGGACGACACGGCGCGCGTGATGGAGAAGCTGCGCGAGCGCTTCCCGGCGCTCGCGACGCCGCGCAAGGAGGACATCTGCTACGCCACCCAGAACCGGCAGGACGCCGTGAAGCAGCTCGTCGCGCAGTGCGACGTGATCGTCGTGGTCGGCTCGCGCTCGAGCTCGAATTCCAACCGGCTGCGCGAGATCGCGACCACCCGCGGCATCCCGGGCTACCTGGTGGACGGCGCGGACGACCTGCAGCGCGAGTGGTTCGTGGGCAAGCAGGCGGTCGGCGTCACCGCCGGCGCCTCGGCCCCGGAGACGCTGGTGCAAGAGGTGGTGGCGCGGCTGCGGGAGTGGGGCGGCATGGAGGCGGTCGAGGTGGTCGGGCGGGAGGAGAACGTGGTGTTCGGCCTGCCGCAATCCATGCGCCAGCTCACGCGGTCGCGATCGGCCTGACTGCAGGATTCCGTTCCTTCACCAGCAGCTCCCGGTGCTGTCGCGACCGTCGCGATCGCGCGCCTGGCGCCGGCCGCTCTCGTCGATCGAGAACCGGGCGCAGACGGGATCGGCATCGCTCGCCGCTGGCAGCGCGACGAGGAGATACCCCGCCGCGTCGGCGGACTCCACGGCAAGGCGGTAGCGGCCGTGCGGCGTTGACGAGGCAACCGGCAACGCCGGCGGCTCAGCGCCGGCGACGCCATCGAGCCGTTCGCCGTAGCGGCCATGAGCCAGGTGGAACTTTTCCTGTTCCGCTGCTGCGGCCAGCAGCGCGTGGGCCGCCTCGACGCGGTGACCCCGCAGCACGTGGCCGCGGTAGGAGGCGACCGCAAGCGACGTCGTGATCGCGACGATCGCGAGTGCGATCATCAGTTCGATCAGCGTGAAGCCGGCAACGGCAGCTTTCGCCATGAAGTCCTCACCGGATCACCGGCATAGCCAGGGTCGAAGATCTGCGGGCCTGCGATGCCGAACGGGCGCGCGCGACATCCGGCGCAGGGAGCATCCGCCGGCTGCGGGAACGCATAGCGCAATTCGACCGGCAGGCCGGCGGCCTCGATCTCCAGCTCCTCGCCGTCGTCCGGCCATTCGACATGCGGGACCGGCAACCCGGTGCGGATGTCGCGTGCATAGCGACGATGCAGCGCGCGCGGCGGGCCGCAGGGCGCATCCGGCGCCTGCGGCAAGGGCTGATACGTGTTGAAACGCAGCACATGGTCGAAGGTGAGACCGGGGCCGGCGACCTTCTCACCCTCACCATGGCGATCGAGCCGCAGGAACCAGCCGGGGGCGGTGGGCGGCATCGCCGACTCGCGATCGGTCGCGTCGTGCAGGTCCTGCTCCGCGAGTTCCTCGGCCTGGCCACGGTCGAAGATCACGTAGACGCGATCGACGGTCGTGGCATCGCGCGGGCGATCGAGCCGGCCCGAGCCCACGGCCACCGCGATCTCGCTGCGTCCCAGGAGCCTTGCGATCGAGACGTCGGGAGACGCCTGGAAATGCCGGTAGCCGTCGCCCAGCCGGGCGATCCGCCGTGCGGAGGCGAGCGTCGCCGGCGATGCGGCCCGCACGAAATCGAAACGCCACAGCTCGCCCGAGGAATCGACCAGGTAGGCGCGATCGATACGCCCGTCGCCGTCGAGATCGAGCGCGCGTGGCGCCGATGCGAGCCTGGTCAGATCGCGCAGCGGCAGCGTCGCCTCGTCGCCGGCGGAGGCGGACCAGAGGACGCGGCCGCTCTCGGCGTCCAGTAGCTGCAGGCCCTGGCCGTCAGCCAGCATGACGATCCAGCCCTGGCTTGATTGGGCGGGGTCGCCCGTGGACAGCCGCCCGACGACCGGTTCGGGACTCGCGTCCATAGCCGGCGTTCCGCCACCGGAGTACGTCCACAGCAGCTGCGGCCGGTCGGGATCGGCGATGTCGAGCGCGTAAGTGACGCTCCTGCCGCGGCCCAGCCCGACCAGGATCCAGAGGTGCTCGCCACGCGCCGAGTCGATCGATCCGTCGCCGTCGGGATCGAAGCGGTGCACGACGATGGGCCCATCGATGCCGTGACCGCGTGCCGTGGTCGCTTCATCGCGCATCAGTCCGGTGAGGCGGGCCAGCATCTCGCGCGGCATCCAGGCCCAGCGCTCCACGCCGCTCGCCGCGTCGACCGCATGCAGCAGTCCGTCATGCGTCGCGACGAAGGCGATCGCGAGATCCTCGTCCGGGTAGTTCACGACGGTCGGCGCGTGCAGTCCCGGGTCGCCGAAGGGTCGCGCCTCCAGCAGCCACGCGATCACGTCCGCGGGCGTCTCCGGATCGGCGGCGCCCAGCCCGATCGTGGCGCGATCGAGCAGCGGGTGATCCGGCACCACCCGGTTGCCGGCGTCGCTGATGTCCGGCGACGCGAGGGTCGCGTACACGCGCCGCTCCGGAGGCGGCGGCAGGCGACCGGCCGCGCCGCCCGCCAGCAGGTTCGCATCGGGCGACTCGCTCCAGGCGCTGCGCGAACCGGGCAACGGCAAGCCGCTCCCTGCGTCGATCGCGGGTTCGCCGTCGCGGTCGACGATGGCCGGTGGCGCGTCAGGCGATGCAGTGGCACGCAGGCCGTAGCGGAACAGGTTCCCGAACCAGCGCTGCCGCGGGCGCGGTACCGAGAGGCCGTAGAAGACCGCGGGCTGGTGCGCTGCGGGCGACGCAAGGGACAGGCCGGCGGAGGAGAGCGCGGGGCCCGCAGGTACGGCGGAGTCATGCTGATGCGCGTGCGCGATCAGCTCGATGTAGGCATGCGGGTCATCGACGCGCGAAATCGCATGGTCGTCTGCCGCCACGGCAATCGCAGGCGGTGCAGGTACGGGCGTCAGCCAGCGCACCGGCGCCGACTGCCGCGCCGCCAGTGCGCCGCGCAGGTCCGAGCCCGCGATGAAGCGGGCAATGTCCCCGAGGCAGTCCGTGCCGCAGCCGCCGGTCGCGGTGGTGAACCCGGGCAGGGCCGCGGCGGCTTCCGGCGCGGACTCGTCGCCCGATGCCAGCCCGGCCGTCGCATACGCGATCGTCACCGGACGGCAGGCATGCGTGTAGGGGGATGCGTAACGCCCGCCGGCGGCATCGAAC
>DATBMQ010000158.1:0-22162 GCA_036554765.1 Steroidobacteraceae bacterium
TGGTGGACGGCGCACGCGAGGTGACCGTGCGCATGACCGACCGGCGCGAATATCGCGCGAAAGTCGTCGGCCAGGACGGGCGCACCGACGTGGCCGTGCTCAAGATCGAGGCAGACAACCTGCCCACGGTGCGCGTCGGCGACGCCGCCAGCCTCAAGGCGGGTGAATGGGTGATCGCGATCGGCTCCCCGTTCGGTTTCGACAACTCGGTGACGGCCGGCATCGTGAGCGCGACCGCGCGCACCTTGCAGGGCGACGCCTACACGCCCTTCATCCAGACCGACGTCGCTGTGAACCCGGGCAACTCGGGCGGGCCGCTGTTCAACCTGCAGGGGGAGGTCATCGGCATCAATTCGCAGATCTACAGCCGCACCGGCGGCTACCAGGGCATCTCGTTCGCGATCCCGATCGACGTCGCGATGCACGTGAAGGACGAGCTGGTCGAGCACGGCCGCGTGCAGCGCGGGCGCATCGGCGTCGTGATCCAGGAAGTCAACCAGGCGCTCGCGGACTCGTTCAGGCTGTCGCGGCCGCGCGGCGCGCTGGTCGCCGAGGTGGACGAGGGCGGCCCGGCGGCCCGGGCGGGCGTCAAGCCAGGCGACGTGATCCTGGCCGTGAACGGCCGGGAGATCGAGCGCTCGGGCGAACTGCCGGCGATCATCGCCGGCATTCAGCCGGGCACCGAGGCGACGCTCACGATCTGGCGCGACAAGTCCGAGCGCAAGCTGCGCGTCAAGGTCGGCGAGCTCGAGGACGCGCCGCAGGTGGCCGCGCGCAGCGCGCCGGGCGACGAGGAGGGCGGCAAGCTCGGGCTCGCCGTGCGCCCGCTGACCGGCGGCGAACGGTTGCGCATGCGCACCGCGGGGCGGCTGGTGGTCGAGCGCGCCGTCGGCCCGGCGGCGGATGCCGGCGTGCAGCCGGGGGACGTGCTGATCGCGGTGAACGACGCGAGGGTCGAGACGCTGTCCCAGTTCCGCGCCGCGGTCGAGAAATCCGGTGCGACGGTCGCGCTGCTGATCGAGCGCGGCGGCACCCAGACGTTCGTGGCCCTGCGGGTCGATTCCTGATGGCGCCGCTGCGCTGCGCCGCCGCGGCGGCCCTGCTGCTGGCGGCGGGGCAGCCGTCCGGCGCCGCCGAGCAGATGCGGCCGGCGGGCACCGTGTTCCGCAGCTGCGACGACTGTCCGGAGATGGTCGTGGTGCCGGCAGGTGCGTTCGTGATGGGCACGCCCGGCGCCGCGGCCGCAGCCGGTGCTGCGCGCGCCGAGGCGGATCCCGCCGCGCTGCGCATTGCGCGCGCCTTCGCGATCGGCCGGTACGAGGTCACACGCGCGCAATTCGCGAAGTTCATCGCCGACAGCGGCCATGAGCCGCAGCCGGGCTGCAGCAACTGGGATCCCGCGCTCGGGCGGCTCAACGACGACGCACGCCGCGGCTGGCGCGATCCCGCGACGCCCGCATTGCCGCAGCCCGATCATCCGGTGACCTGCGTGGCGTTCGCCGATGCGCGGGCCTACGCGCAATGGCTGGCGCGCGAGACCGGCGCGCGCTACCGGCTGCCCTCGGAAGCCGAGTGGGAGTACGCCGCCCGCGGCGGATCCGCGGCGCTGCGCCCCTGGGGAGACGAGGCGGCGGCGGGCTGCCTGCATGCCAACGGTTACGACGTCACCGCCGACCTGCACTATCGCCTCGGGTGGACGCCGGCCGGCTGCCGTGACGGCCACGCGGATCTTGCGGTCGTCGGCCAGTTCCGCGCCAATGCGTTCGGGCTGCACGACATGATCGGCAACGTGCGCGAATGGGTGCAGGACTGCGCGACCGGCAGCTACGTGGGCCGGCCGGCGGACGCGCGCGCCTGGGAATGGCTGGGCGGCTGCGGACAGCGCGTGCTGCGCGGCGGCAGCTGGCGCACACCACCCGACGCGGCCCGCAGCGCGCATCGTGACAGCGCGCCCGCCGGGGAGCGCACGGACGATGCGGGTTTTCGCGTCGCGCTCGATCTCGAAGGGCGCGCGGCCGCCGCGGAGGACCGTTGATGCGTGCGAGCCTCGCGATCGCCGGGTTGCTGCTGGCTGCGCCGGCCGCGCTGGCGCAGCAGCCTGCGACGGCGCCCGCCCGCGACTGCGAGGCCTGCCCCGAAATGGCGGTGGTTCCGCCGGGGCGGTTCCGTCTCGGTTCCCCTCCAGACTCGCCCGAACTGGATCCGGCCACGGGGGAATCACCGTCCCTCGCGCTGTCATTCACGCGGCCCTTCCTGATGTCGCGCCGCGAGGTGACGGTGGGTGAGTTCCGCCGCTACGTGGAGTCGACGGGCGCGGAGCCGGCTGCGGGCTGCCGCGTCTGGCTGGCCGGCGGATGGGTCGAGGAGCGTGACCGCGGCTGGCGCGACCCGGGCTATCCGCAGCCCCCGCGCGATGACGATCCGGTCGTGTGCGTCAGCTGGGAGGATGCGCGCGCCTACGCCGACTGGCTGTCGCAACAGAGCGGTCAGCGCTACCGGCTGCCGTCGGAGGCGGAGTGGGAATATGCGGCACGCGGCGGCACCTCGTTCCCGCGCTACTGGGGCGAAGACGACTCGCGGGAGGACGTCGCCATGGCGCTCGCCTGCGATCACGCCAACGTTTACGACCGGTCGTCCGTCGAGCTGTTGCGGCTGCCGTGGCCCAACGCACGCTGCAGCGACCGCGCGCCGTTCGTCGCACCGGTCGGCCAGTACCGGCCGAACGCATTCGGAATGTTCGACATCATCGGCAACGTGCGCGAGTGGGTGATGGACTGCTACACGGCGAGCTATCTCGGGCGGCCCGAGGATGCCCGTGCCTGGACCTGGCAGGGCGGTTGCGAGCGGCGCGGCGTGCGCGGCGGCTCCTGGGCGAGCCGCCCGCGTGACGCGCGCGCACCCGCGCGCGGCGCCGAGCCATCCACCCACCGCCAGTCCGACCTCGGCTTCCGCGTTGCCCGCGATTACTGAAAAAGGTGTCAGGCACCTTTTTCAGGTCAGAAAAAGGTGCCTGACACCTTTTTCGATGCGATCCAGGCGTGCAGTTCCGCGGCGATGGCGAGCGCGATCGCCTCCGGCGTGCGCGCACCGATGTCGAGTCCGACCGGCGCGTGCAGCCGCCGCTGGAGTGAATCGGCGGCGGGACCGAGCGCGTCCAGCAGGCGCGCGCGACGCGCCGGCGGACCGAGCAGGCCGACGTAGCCGACCTGCGGGTGCTGCGCGAGCAGCGCGAGCCAGGCCTGGTCGGACGGCAGGTGGTGGCTCATGACGATGGCCGCCCGGAACTGCGCCAGCTCGAGTTCCGGGGCCGCTGCCGGCGGCGCGACGCAGCGCACCTCGCAATGCGGAAACCGCGGTGCGGCCGCGAGCGCCGGACGGTGGTCGCAGACCGTGACCGCGAAGCCCAGCGATATGGCGAACCGCGCCAGTGGCACGGCGTCCGCGCCCGCGCCGCAGATCAGCAGTCCCGGCGGCAGTCGCAGCGGCAAGACCAGCGCGCGCAGCGCACCGCCGCCGGCGCGGCACTCGAGCAGTCGCGTGCCGCCCGCCGCCCGTGCGGCCGCGACCTCCGGCGGCTCCGGCCACGGCGCATCGCCGCCGCCCGTCCACCACGCACGCCCGGCCGCGGCGCCGGTGACGATGACGGCGAGCGATTCCTCGCGCCGCGTGCGCACCACGTCCGCGGCCCGCGCGAGCGGCTGCCAGTCCTCGGCCGGCCCGACACGCTGCAACAGCACGTCCATCGCGCCCTCGCAGCCGCTGCCGATGCCGAACAGCAGGTCATCCTCGCCGCGCATGTCGTAACTCGCGAGCTCGGCGCGGCCGGACTCCAGCACGCGCCGCGAGCGCTCGACGAGGTCCACTTCCAGGCAGCCGCCCGACAGCAGGCCGCGCAGCTCGGCCTGCCCCGTGATCAGCATCTGCGCCCCGCTCTTGCGATAGGTGGAACCCGCGGTCGCGACCACGGTCGCGAGCACGCAGGGCTCGCCCCGCGACCGGAGCTCGAGGAAATCGCGCACCAGCGGCGCGAGCGGGGCGTCCAGCGGATGGATCATGGGGTGCAAGCCTATCATCGGCTAGAATGCCGGCCCCAGCCGCGCGCGCGATGCGGCCTGGCGTTCCAGGGAGGCGACGGTGGGCGAGGCCGCAGGCGAGAACGTGATCCGGACCGAGTGCGTCATCGTCGGCGCCGGGCCGGTCGGCCTGTTCGCGGTGTTCGAGCTGGGCCTGCTCGGCATCCGCTGCCAGGTGGTGGATTCGCTGGCGCACCCGGGCGGCCAGTGCACCGAGCTCTATCCCGACAAGCCGATCTACGACATCCCGGCATTGCCGGTCTGCGGCGCCAGGGAACTCATCGACCGCCTGCTGGAGCAGATCAAGCCGTTCCATGCCGGCTTTCATTTCGGGCAGGAGGTCACGGAACTCCGCCGGCTCGACGGCGGCCGCTTCGAGGTCGCAACCGCCGCCGGCACCCGCCTCGACACCGGCGCCGTGATCATCGCGGCCGGGCTCGGCTCGTTCCAGCCGCGGCGCTTGATGGTGACCGGGGCGGAGCGCTTCGAGGGCACGCAGGTCCACTACCGCGTGAAGGACGCCGCGCAGTTCCACGGCCAGGACGTGCTGGTCGCGGGCGGCGGCGACAGCGCGCTCGACTGGGCGCTCGAGTTCTGCGGCAAGGCGCGCACGCTGACGCTCGTGCACCGGCGCGCGGAGTTCCGCGCGGCGCCGGCCTCGGTCGCGCGCATGAAGGAGCTGGCCGCCGCCGGCCGGCTGCGCTACCTCGAGGGCACGATCCAGTCACTGGTGGAGGAGGACGGGCGCGTGGCGCGCGCGGTGATCGTGGGGCGCGACAAGTCCACGACCAAGGTGCGCTGCACGCAGGTGCTGGCCTGCTTCGGCCTGCACCCGAAGCTGGGCCCGGTCGCGAACTGGGGCCTCGCGCTCGAGAAGAAGGCGCTTGCGGTGGACACCGAGAAGTTCCAGACCAGCGAGCCCGGCATCTTCGAGATCGGCGACATCAACACCTACCCGGGCAAGAAGAAGCTCATCCTCTCCGGCTTCCACGAGGCGGCGCTGGCGGCATTCGGCGTGCAGCATCACCTCTATCCGGAGAAGCGCCAGTTCCTGCAGTACACCACCACGAGCCCGATCATGCGCGAGCGGCTCGGCGTGGCGCCGCCGGACTGAGCCCGCCGTGGAAGCGCGCCTCGCCGAGTTGCTGAAGCTGCTCGACCTCGAGCGGTTGGAAGACAACCTGTTCCGCGGCCAGAGCCGCGACATCGGCGCGCCGCAGGTCTTCGGCGGGCAGGTCCTGGGGCAGGCACTGGTCGCCGCCTCGCGCACCGTGGACGGGCGTCAGGTGCATTCCCTGCATGCCTATTTCCTGCGCCGCGGCGACGTCAACGCGCCGATCATCTTCGAGGTGGACCGCAGCCGCGACGGCGGCAGCTTCACCAGCCGCCGCGTGGTCGCGATCCAGCATGGCCAGCAGATCCTGACCATGTCGGCATCGTTCCAGACCGTGGAGCAGGGCCTCGATCACCAGGCGCCCATGCCGCCCGCGCCGCCGCCGGAGGGGCTGCGCGACATCGGCGAGCTCAACGCCGCGATCGCCGATCGCGTGCCCGAGCGGCTGCAATGCTTCTTCCGCCACCAGCGGCCGTTCGAGATCCGGCCGGTGGATCCGCCGGACTACCTGGATCCCGTGAAGCGGGAACCGCTGCGCCAGGTGTGGTTCCGCGCGGTGGCGCGGCTGCCGGACGACCAGCCGCTGCACCGCTGCCTGCTCGCGTACGTTTCCGACTACCACCTGCTCGAGACCTCGACGCTGCCGCACGGCGTGTCGATCCTGCAGCTGCAGATGGCGTCCATCGATCACGCGATCTGGTTCCACCGCGACCTGCGCGTGGACGACTGGCTGTTGTACGTGCTCGACAGCCCGAGCGCTTCGGGCGCGCGCGGCTTCGGCCGCGGCTCGGTCTACACCCGCGACGGCGTGCTGGTCGCGAGCGTCGCGCAGGAGGGCCTGATCCGCCAGCACAGCCGGTGGACCAGCCCGGCGGGCCAGCAGAAGTAGCCGGTCGCGTCAGCGGTAGAGCTTCTTCCAGGCGAAGAAAACCGGGATCCCGAGCAGCGCGAGCGCGACGTTCAGCACGGCGATCCCCGGCGCGTGGATCAGCGCATTGCCGAGCACCAGCAGCACGGCGGCGACGTAGAGCGCCAGGATCCAGGGATAGCCGAAGGCCCGGTAGGGACGCTCGGCGTCGGGTCGCAGGCGCCGCAGCCGCCAGACGCCGAGGACGGCGAGCGCATAGAACGGCATCAGTCCCAGCACGAAGGTCGCCGCGAGCTGCTCGAAGGTCCGCACCGCGGCGTAGCCGCAGGCAATGCCCATCATGACCAGGATCGCGACGTGGGGCGTCTCGAAGCGCGGGTGGATGCGGCCGGTCGAGGCGAAGAAATTCCGGTCGCGGCCCATCGCGAAGAACAGGCGCGGCTCGGTCATCATCAATCCCGCCAGCGAGCCGAAGGTCGAGACCATCACCAGGCCGGCGATCAGGGCCGAGGCTCCGGCGCCGAGCACCTGCGCGGCGGCGTCCGCGGCGACCAGCGGCGAGGCTTGGATCGCGGGCAGCGGCAGGATGTAGAGGTAGGCAACGTTGACGGCCAGGTACACCAGCATCACGCCGCCGACGCCCAGCATCAGCGCCCGCGGCACGTTGCGCTGCGGGTGCCTGACTTCGCCGGCCATGTTGCAGAATGAGGACGCGCCCTCGTACGCCCAGAGCGCCGCCACCAGCGCCAGCAGGAACCCGGGCAGCGAGGCCGGCGCCCAGGAGACCCCGGTCGCGAACGAGCCTGCCGCCGGGTCGCCGAGCGTCATCACGAAGATCGCGAGCGACACCAGCGCGACCACTTTTGCGAAGCTGAAGACGTTCTGGATGCCGGCGCCCAGCATGACCGACCGGTAATTGGCCGCACCGACCAGCACCAGCAGGCTGACCGCGACCGCGCGGCGGCCGGGCTCCGCCATCGGCACGAACCTGCCGAGGTACTCGGCAAAGACCATCGCGATCGCGGCCTGACCCGCGGGATTGACCAGCAGGAAGGTCCAGCCATAGACGAACGCGGCCAGTTCGCCGAAGGACTCGCGGATGAAGACGTAGAGGCCGCCGGCGCGCGGGTGCATGGCGCCGAGTTCGGCCAGCAGCAAGGCGAAGCACAACGTCAGCAGTCCGCCCGCGACCCAGACCAGCAACACGCCGCCCGCGCTGCCCGCCTGGGTCGCGACTTCCGCGGGCACCCGGAAGATCCCGCTGCCGATCGTGACGCCCGCGATGGTCGCGACCGCGGTCGCCAGGTTGAGCCTGCGCGGCAGCTGCCCGGGAGGCGCCTCGCTCACGGGCGGTCTTCCAGCACCTTGCCCGGGTTCATGATGCCGAGCGGATCGAAGGCGCGCTTGATCCGGTGCATCAGGTCGAGCGCCGCCGGGTCCTCGTAGCGCGCGAGCTCGCCGACCTTCAACTGGCCGATGCCGTGCTCGGCGCTGAAGCTGCCGCGGTGCTGGGCCACGAGGTCGTGCACCGCGCGCCGGATCGCGTCGCCGGCATCCTGCAGCGAGCGGCCGTCGTCGCCGGCGGCCGGGCTGACGTTGAAGTGCAAGTTGCCGTCGCCGAGGTGGCCGTAGGCGACCAGGCGGGCTCCCGGCGCGAGGCGGGCGACCAGCGCGCGTCCCGCCTCGATGAAGGCGGGCAGTGCCGCGGGCGCCACCGAGATGTCGTGCTTGAGCCCGGGACCTTCGGCGCGCTGCCCCTCGGGGACCGCCTCGCGCAGGCGCCAGAAGGCCTCGCGCTGGGCTTCCGAGGCCGCCGTCACGGCATCGGCCGCGACGCCCTGCTCGATGGCGGACGCGAGAGCGTCCTCGAAGCGACCGGCGATGTCCGTATCGGCCTGCGGCAGCGAGGCCTCGGCCAGCACGTACCACGCGTGCGGCTGGTCGAAGGGGTCGCGGCTGCCGGGCACGTGTCGGCAGACCATTTCGAGCGCGAGGCGCGGCACCAGTTCGAAGGTGGTGACGGAATCGCCGAGCGCGGCGCGCAGGCGCGCGAGCAGCGCGAGCGCGGCGGCCGGCGATGCCAGCGCCACGAACGCGGTCGCGGTCGCCGCCGGGCGCGGGAACAGCTTCAGGCAGGCGGCCGTGACGATGCCGAGCGTGCCCTCGGCGCCGATGAAGAGCTGTTTCACGTCGTACCCGGTGTTGTCCTTGCGCAGGCCGCGCAACTGGTCGAGCACGCGCCCGTCCGCGAGCACGACCTCGAGCCCGAGCACCAGGTCGCGCATCATGCCGAAGCGCAGCACCGCGGTGCCGCCGGCATTGGTCGAGACGATGCCGCCGAGCGTGGCGCTGCCCTCCGAGCCGAGCGACATCGGCAGCCAGCGCTGTGCCGCCGCGGCGGCGTCCTGCAGCGTGGCGAGCAGGCAGCCGGCATCGGCGGTGAGCGAATCGCTGGCCGGGTCCACCGAGCGCACGCGGTTCATGCGCCTGAGCGACACGACGATGTCGCTGCCATCCGCGCGCGGCGTCGCGCCGCCGCAGTATCCGGTGTTGCCGCCCTGCGGCACGATGCCGATGCGCCGGCTCGCGCACAAGCGCACCAGCTCCGCCACCTGGGCGGTCGAGCCGGGCAGCGCGACGAGCGGCGTGCGGCCGCGGCAGATGCCGCGATGGTCGGTCTCGAACGGCGCGCGGTCGGCAGCCGCGTCGAGGAACCCGCCGGGGCCCAGCAGGTCCCTGAGCGCCTGCAGGTCCGCGTCGGAAATCGCGCCGCCGGGCCGGTTCATGCCGGACATCTTACGCAGGGCGGCGCCGCCCTGCGGGGCCGCGCCTCAGGCGCCCGGCGCCGCGCGCAGCGCCGCGATGCGCTCCTCCAGCGGCGGGTGGCTCATGAAGAGCCGCTTCAGGCCCTGGCCCATGCCGCCGCTGATGCCGAACGCCGCCATCTTGTCGGGCAGCGGATGCCCGTGGCTGCGCTGCAGCGCCTCCAGCGCGCCGATCATGTTCTGGCGGCCGGCGAGGCGCGCGCCGCCGCTGTCGGCGCGGAACTCGCGCTGGCGCGAGAACCACATGACGATCATCGTCGCCAGGAACGCGAGCACCAGCTCGGCGACCATGGTCGTGATCCAGAATGCGGGCCCGTGACCGCGCTCGTTGCGGAACACGACCTTGTCCACGATGTTGCCGATCAGGCGCGAGAGCACGAACACGAAGGTGTTCACCACGCCCTGGATCAGCGTCAGCGTCACCATGTCGCCGTTGGCGACGTGGCTGACCTCGTGCCCGAGCACGGCCTCGACTTCCTGCCGGTCCATGCGCTGCAGCAGGCCCGTGCTGACCGCGACCAGCGCGCTGTTGCGCCGCGCGCCGGTCGCGAAGGCGTTCGGCTCGGGTGCGTTGAAGACGCCGACTTCCGGCATGCCGATGCCGGCCAGCTGCGCCTGCCGGCGCACCGTCTCGACCAGCCAGGTCTCGGCCTCGTTGCGCGGCTGGTCGATGAGCTGCACGCCCATCATGCGCTTGGCGGTCCATTTCGAGATCGCGAGCGAGACGAAGGCGCCGCCGAAGCCGAGCACGGCGCCGAAGATCAGCAGCGAGGTGAAGTTGATGCCCTGCTGGTCGAGCCAGGGCTCGACGCCCAGCAACCTGAGCGTCGCGCTGGCGACCAGCAGGATCGCGAAGTTGGTGATGACGAACAGCAGGATGCGTTTCATGGTCGTCCTGTGATGGGAGCCGCTGGCGGCGATTTCAATCCCGGTCCTTGCCCGGGTCCTGGTTCTCGTCCTTGCCCGTGTCCTCGCCGAGCAGCTGGTCCGCGCGCGCCTTCGAGAGCCGTTCGAGCGCCGTGATGCGGCATTCCTCGCGCCGGGCGAAACGCCGGAAGCTGATGCCGTCGCGCCCGTAGCCGCAGATCCGGCCGTTCATGTCGCCGTCCACCGTCCCGAGCGAGGACTGCGACTCGACGTCGAAGCAGGCCGGGGCGAGCTCGGCGAGGTAGATCTCGCGCTGCCCGAATCCGTACAGCACCAGATGGCGGTCGTCGAGCACGCGGAAGCTGCTGATGGACGACTGGAAGATGCAATCGTTGCTGCGCGCGACCTTGCCGATCGGCCGCGCCTGCGCCTGCGCCAGCGGCGGGGCGGCAGCGGCCAGCAGCGCGAGCGAAAGCGTCATGGCTTTCATGAGTGTCATCCGGGGTTGTCCTCGCGCTTGGACCGGCGGGTCCTGCCCGGGTTCCGGCGCTGCGCCGGCCGGAAGCGGGGCGCGTCAATAATCGTCGCGGTCGCCGTAATCCTCGTCGTCCTCGTCGTCGTCCTCGTCGTCGTCGTCCCAGTCGTCGTCATCCTCGTCGAGATCCTCGTCGTCCTCCTCGTCCTCGTCGTCCGAGCCCGACCAGCCTTCCGGCTCCTCGGTCAGCTCGAGGTCGAGTTCCTGCCAGGTCTCGTAGTCGATCTCCTCGACGTCGCCATCCTCGTACTGGAGCTCGATCAGTTCCGAATCCTCGTCCACCGAGAGGACCTGGAAGGTCTCCTCGTCCTCGAGGCTTTCGTACCATTGCCCGGGTACCGGGTTGTGATCGCGGCCCATGCTGCTCCCCTGCGCGACCCCGGCCCGGCGCGGGGTCCGGGGGCCGCCCGATATTACGGGCGCGGGCCGAATCAAGGCAACGCCGGGGCCGCCCCGCAGCCGGGTCGTCACGCCCGGCGGCCTTGAGATGGCACCCGGCTGTCCCCATCCACCGGGCCATGGCCGCCTGCGGCCGAAGGAGGTTCGACATGACACTGATTCGCTGGGAACCGTTGCGGGAGATGGACGACTTCTTTGCGCGCTACAGCCCGTTCTTCGGTCGCCTGCCGGGCGGCCGCGCGGCCACGGCGGGCGAACAGCCCGAAACCGCGGTCTGGACTCCGGCCGCGAACATTTCCGAGACGGAGAACGAGTACCTGATCAAGGCCGAACTGCCCGAGGTCCGCAAGGAGGACGTCAAGGTCACGGTGGACGAGGGCGTGATCACGATCAGCGGCGAGCGCCGGCACGAGCTCGAGCACAAGGACGAGAAGGTGCACCGCATCGAGAGCTTCTACGGAAGCTTCACGCGCAGCTTCCGGCTGCCGGAGGATGCCGACGTCGCGGCGATCCAGGCCGAGAGCAGGAACGGCATCCTCAAGATCCGGGTGCCGAAGAAGCCAGCCGCCCGCGCCAGGACGGTCGAAGTACAGGTAAACTGACGGGACCCCGGGGGCGGCGGCCGATGGCCGCCGCCCCGCCATTCGAGGCGGGAGGTCCCATGGCGACGGATTTCGACGCAATCCGGCAGAAACTGCTTGCCCACAAGCAGGAGCTGCTGACCCGCGCCGCCAAGGTCCGCGCCGACATCACGCGTTCCTCCGGCCCGCTCGAGAAGGACTTCGCGGAGCAGGTCGTGCAGATGGAGAACGATGCCGTGCTGGCCGGGATCAGCGAGGCGACCGCGGCGGAGCTCGCCCAGATCAACCGCGCGCTCGCGCAGCTCGACCAGGGCAGCTACGGCAGCTGCAGCCAGTGCGGCCAGCCGATCGGCGCCCGGCGCCTGGAAGTCCTGCCGTACTCCGACCGCTGCATCACCTGCGCCGAAGCGCCGCGCTGAGCCCGCCGCCGATGCCCGCGTACAAGGCCCCGCTCCGCGAGATGCGCTATGCGCTGCACGAGGTGCTGCGCGTCGAACAACACTACCGCGACATCGGCCGCACCGACGTCAATGCCGAACTCGTCGACAGCGTGCTGGAGCAGTGCGCGCGCTTCGCCGAGGACGTGGTCGCGCCGACCAGCGAGGCGGGCGACCGCATCGGCGTGCGGCGCAACGACGACGGGCAGGTGGTGACGCCGCCGGGCTTCAAGGAGGCGTATCGCCAGTACGTCGAGGACGGCTGGGCCGCACTGTGCGGGCCGGCCGACGCGGGCGGCCAGGGACTGCCGGAGAGCTTCGGCGGCCCGGTCGGCGAGATGCTGGTGTCCGCCAACATGTCCTGGAAGCTCTACAGCGGCCTCACCGACAGCGCGGTGCTGTGCGTCGCGAAGCACGCGAGCGAGGAACTGCGCGCGACCTACCTGCCGAAGCTCGTGAGCGGCGTCTGGAGCGGGACGATGGTGCTGACCGAGCCGCACGCCGGCACCGACCTCGGGCTGATGCGCACGCGCGCGGAACCTGCGGAGGACGGATCGTACCGGGTGTCGGGCACCAAGATCTTCATCACCAGCGGCGACCACGACCTGACCGAGAACATCGTGCACATGGTGCTCGCGAAGCTGCCCGATGCGCCGCCGGGATCGCGCGGCATCAGCCTGTTCCTGGTGCCGAAGTTCGTGCCGGACGCGCAGGGCAGGCCGGGCGCGGCGAACGGCGTCAGCTGCTCGAGCCTCGAGCACAAGCTCGGCATCCACGGCTCGGCGACCTGCGTGATGAACTTCGACAATTCGCGCGGCTGGCTGGTCGGCGAGCTCAACGGCGGCCTCAAGTGCATGTTCACGATGATGAACCACGCGCGGCTGTGGGTGGGGCTGCAGGGGCTCGCGCAATGCGAGGGCGCCTGGCAGGCCTCGCTCGCCTACGCGCGCGACCGCCGCCAGGGGCGCACGTCTTCGGGCGGCGCCGCCGCGGCCGCCGACCCGATCATCGGCCATCCCGACGTGCGCCGCATGCTGCTGACGCAGAAGGCCCTGATCGAGGCCGGGCGCGTGCTGACCTATTTCGCAGGCATGCAGATGGACCGCGCGCTGCACCACCCGGATGCCGCGGAACGGGAGCGGGCCGACGGCCTGCTCCAGATCCTGACGCCGATCGTGAAGGGGTTCGTCACCGACATGTCGCTCGAGTGCACGAGCCTCGCGATCCAGGTGCACGGTGGCCACGGTTACGTGCGCGAGACCGGCGTCGAGCAGTTCTTCCGCGACGCGCGCATCACGCAGATCTACGAAGGGACCAACGGCGTGCAGGCGATGGACCTGCTGGGCCGCAAGGTGCTGGGGTCGGGCGGCGCGCTGGCGCGCATGCTCGGCGGGCTGATCGGCGGGTTCTGCGAGCGGCACGCGGGCTCCTCCCAGTTGTCGGAGTTCGTCACGCGGCTCGCGGGGCTGCTCAAGGAATGGAGCGAGGCGACCGAGCAGGTCGCGAAGCGCGCGTCGCGCGACCCGGACGAGATGGGCGCGGCGGCCATGGACTACCTGATGCTGACGGGCTATCTCTGCCTCGCCTGGTGCTGGGTGCGGATGGCTGCGGTATCCACCGCCGCGCTCGCGAAGGGCGCGGAGGGCAGGGATTTCCACGAGGCCAAGCTCGCGACCGCGCGCTTCTACTTCGAGCGCATCCTGCCGCGGGCCGAGGCGCATCTCGACGCCCTCGGCGCAGGCTCAAGGTCCCTGATGGACCTGCCGGCGGACCGCTTCGCGTTCTGACCGCCCCGGGGCGTCAGCCGCGGGCCTCGAGCCCGCCTTCCAGCGACCAGACGTTGTCGCGCCCCTGCGCGCGCAGCCAGTCCGCGAGCGCGCGGCTGCGTACCCCGTGCGCGCACACCAGCAGGTAGCGCCCCTCGGGGTCGAGTTCGACGCCGCCGCCCAGGAAGCGCCCCATCGGCACCGACTGCTGGCCCGCGACCGGCAGCGGCGCGAATGCGCATTCCTCCGGTTCGCGGATGTCGATGATGAGGTAGCCGCGCGCGGCCGCCTCGCCGATGGGCAGGCTGACCTCGAGTTCCTGCGGCGCGCCGGCGGCGGCCGCCGCGACGCGGACACAGGCACCCGCACAGCCGGGATTGCGCGGCGCCGCGAGCCGGCGCTGGCTGCAGTCGAGCAGGTCCACCAGCAGCACTTCGTCGCGCAGCTGCCCCGGCAGGCCGAGCAGCAGCTTGAGGGTCTCCATCGCCTGCAGCTGGCCGAGCACGGCGGGCACCGGTCCCAGTACGCCGCTCTGCTCGCAATTGCCGACCAGCCCGTCGCGCGTCGCCTCCGGCCACTGGCAGCGCAGGCAGGATCCGCCGGCGTCCGCGCGCACGACCTGCAGCTGCCCCTCGTACTGGTACACGCTCGCCAGCACGGCCGGCCTGCCGCCGCGCACCGCAGCGTCGTTCACGAGGAACTTGGTCGCGAAATTGTCGCTGCAGTCGACGATGACGTCGCACTGCGTCGCGATCGCATCCGCATTGCCGGCGTCGAGCCGCAGCGCGCGCGCCACCACGCGCACCGACGGGTTGTAGGCGGCGAGCCGGGCGGCGGCGGCCTCGGCCTTTGGCCGGCCGGCGTCCGCGAGCGCGTAGAGCGGCTGGCGGTGCAGGTTGGCGGGCTCGACGACGTCGTGGTCCACCACGACCAGCGTGCCGACGCCGGCGCCGGCGAGCGCGGCGAGTACCGCGCAGCCGAGGCCGCCGGCGCCGATCACGGCAACCGTCGCCGCGCCGAGCCGGCGCTGGCCTTCCGAACCCACTTCCGGCAGCGCCACCTGGCGCGAGTAATCGAAGCTCACGGCCGGTTCATGGGCGTGTTCCGCGCAACGCTCGCAGTTGACCCAGCCGCTGTCGCCGCCCTCGTAATGTTCCTTCTTCCAGATCGGCAACCGGTGCTTGATTTCGTCGATGATCTCCCGGCAGGCGGCGAAGGCCTCCGCGCGGTGGCGCGCGGCTACGCCCACCCACACCGCCACGTCGCCGATCGCCAGCGCGCCCAGGCGGTGCACGCACTGTGCGGCCAGCACGTCGTGGCGACGCACGGCGGCCGCGAGAATGCGCGCGCCGTCCTCCAGCGCCAGCGCCTCGAAGGCCTCGTATTCGAGCCCGGTCACGCGCCGGCCCTCGTTGTGGTTGCGTACGCGGCCCTCGAAGGCAGCGAAGCCGCCGGCTTCCGCGAGTTGGACGCCGGCGGCGAGCACGCCCGGGTCGATGGCCGCGTGCGTGAACGTGAAGCCGCTCATCCGCCGGCCACCGGGGGAATGAAGACGACCTCGTCGCCGTCGGCGAGCGGCCTGTCCCAGTCGGCGAACGCGGAGTTGACCGCAACCTTCAGCTGCGACCGTGCCAGGCGGAACCCGTGCCGGGCCGCGAGTTCCGCGTACAGTTCCGCCGGCGTGCGGGCACGCGATTCGACCGTCTCGGCGTTGCGGCCCGCCTGCTCGCGCAGCAAGGCGTAGTAGCGCAGCTGCAGGCGCGGCATCAGGCCGGTCTCCCGGCGGCCAGCGCGGCGCGTGCGCTGGCCGCGTCCTGCGGCGTGTTGGCGTTGTCGAGCGCGCCCGGCCGTGCGGCATCGAGCAGCTGCGCGTCGTGGCGCATCAGGAACTTGCGCGGGCAGGACTGCCCGGATTCCACCCAGCGCAACAGCAAGGGGGCGCTGGCCGGTTCCCAGATCGCGCACAGCGGCTCCGGCAGGCCGTCGTGGGCGCTCCTGAAGGCGGTCGCGACCCGGGTGGGATCGCGGCCGACGATCAGTTCGTCGAGCGTCGCGCGGTCGAGCAGCGGCAGGTCGCAGGCGACCACCAGCCAGGCCGCGGCCGGGTCCAGCGCCTGGGCTGCGAGGATGCCGGCGATGGGGCCCTGTCCCGCGCTGCCGTCCACGACCTGCGGAAAGCGCGCGCGCAGGGGCTCGTCCTGCTGGTCCGCCCGCACCGAGACGAACGCGCGCCCGACGCGCGCCGCGACCAGCGCATACGCCTCGGCGAGCTGGGGCTGGCGCCCGAAGACCAGCGCCGCCTTGTCCGCCTGCATGCGGCTCGAACGCCCGCCGGCGAGCACCAGTCCGGACAGCGGCGTCATGCCGGCGGCTCCGCGAGAAAGTCGCTCTTGCCGCCGCGCTTTTCGAGCAGGCGTGTCTCCTCGATGACGATGCCGTGCGACAGCGACTTGCACATGTCGTAGACGGCGAGCGCCGCGATGGCGGCGCCCGTGAGCGCCTCCATCTCGACGCCCGTGCGGTGGTGCACCGCCGCCGTGCAGCGCACCTCGAGCGTATCCACGCCCGCGGGCGCGATCTCCACGTCGCAGCGCTCGAGGCCGAGCGGGTGACAGAAAGGAATCAGCTCGTGCGTGCGCTTGGCGGCCATCGTGCCCGCGACGATCGCGGTCGCGATCACCGGGCCCTTGGCCGTCTCGAAGCCGGATGCCGTGAGGGCCGCGAACGTCTCGCGTGGGAAGCGGATGCGCGCGCAGGCGGTCGCGACGCGCAGCGTCGGCTGCTTGGCGGTCACGTCCACCATGGACGGCCGGCCTTCCGCGTCCACGTGGGTGAGGGCGCTGCCCTTGTCATCCGCCAATGTAGTACATCTCGATCTTGCGCGGCGCCGCCCCGGCGAGGGGCACGCGCCGGAGTTCGCTGTAACGGTCCTCGCGCCGTTGCCAGGCGCCGCGGATCAGCTGCAGCAGTTCTTCGTCGCCCGCGCCGG
This sequence comes from Steroidobacteraceae bacterium, assembly GCA_036554765.1. Lineage (GTDB taxonomy): Bacteria > Pseudomonadota > Gammaproteobacteria > Steroidobacterales > Steroidobacteraceae > SCUD01. Next base: position 16,455 of record DATBMQ010000158.1, read on the forward strand.
CGCGCAGCGGCGTGCGCAGGTCGAGCCCGCGGGTCGCGAACAGGCAGGTGTAGAAGGCGCCGTCGGAGGACAGGCGCGCGCGGGTGCAGTCGCCGCAGAACGGCTCGCTGATGGAGGAGACGAATCCGATCTCGCCGGCGCCGTCCTGGTAGGCGTAGCGCTGCGCGACCTCGCCGCGGTGCGCGCCCGGCAGCGGCCGCAGCGGATAGCGTGCCGCGATCGCGTCGCGGATCTCGCGCGACGGCACCACGAGTTCCGGCTTCCAGTCATTGCGGTTGCCGACATCCATGTACTCGATGAAGCGCACGATCACGCCGCTGCCGCGGAAGTGGCGCGCAAGCTCGACCGCGTGGCCGTCGTTGACGCCGCGCTGGATCACGGCATTGACCTTGACCGGCGCGAGGCCCGCTTCCTGCGCCGCGCGGATGCCGTCCTGCACGCGCGCCAGCCCGTCGAAGCCGCCGCTCATGCGGCGGAAGGTCTCCGGGTCGAGCGTGTCGAGGCTCACGGTGACGCGCTTGAGGCCCTGCGCCGCGAGTTCCGCCGCGTGCTGCGCCAGCAGCACGCCGTTGGTCGTCAGCGCGAGGTCCTCGATGCCGTCGATCGCGGACAGTTCGCCGACCAGGTCCGGCAGGCCCGTGCGCAGCAGCGGCTCGCCCCCCGTCAGGCGCACGCGGCGCACGCCGGCGGCTGCGAACAGGCGGGCGAGGCGGGCGATCTCATCGAATCCGAGCCGTTCGGGCGCGGCCAGGAACTTGTAGTGCTCGCCGTAGGTCGCGCGCGGCATGCAGTACGGGCAGCGGAAATTGCACCGGTCCATGACGGAGATGCGCAGGTCCGCGAGCGGTCGTTGCAGTCGGTCTTCCATCGGCTACCAGCGAAAGAATGGCACCTTCAGTCCGGCCGGGTGGGTGGCGGGCCCCGGCGGCAGCTCCACGAAGCCGTCCGTGCCGGCGAGCGAGATGAAGTCCCCGGAACCGCCGGTGGGACGCGGCCTGGCGAGCGTCCGTTCCTGATCGTACTCCAGCGCGACCGGCAGGAAACAGCTGAGCGGGGCCCCGAATTCGAAGGCCTGCGCCAGGGCGACGCGCGGCCGCGGCGGGTGCGGCCCGCCGCCGAGCGCGGCGAGCGCCGGCAGCACGTAGCGCGCCAGGCAGACGAGCACCGAAACCGGGTTGCCGGGCAGGGCGAACACCAGCGTGCCGTCCGGGTGCGCGCCGAACCACAGCGGCCGGCCCGGTCGCTGTGACACCTGGTGGAAGACCTGGCGCACGCCACAGGCCGCGAGCGCCGCGGGCACGAAGTCGTAGCGGCCCGCGGACACCCCACCCGAGAGTACCAGCACGTCGTGGCGCGCGAGCTCGCGGGCGAATGCGGCGCGCAGCTCGTCCTCGCGGTCGCGCAGGTGCAGGTCGGTCGCGGGGCCGAAGCCGGCGAGCGCCAGCGCGGCCCCGAGCCCGTAGGAGTTGGAACGCCGCACCTGGTGCGCGAGCACCGGCCGGCCCGGCTCGACCAGTTCGTCGCCGGTCGAGATCACGGCGACCCGCGGCTGGCGCGCCACCGCGAGCCGCGCGAGTCCCGCGGAGGCGGCGATCGCGATCTCGGGAGCCGCGAGGCGCGTGCCGGGCGCGAGCAGCGTCGCGCCCGCGCGGGCGTCCGACCCGCAGCGGTGAACGTGCATCCACGGCTGGGGCTCGTAACCCGGCTCCAGCGCCGCCACGCCGCCCTCGACCCGGATGCGTTCGACCGGCACGACGGTGTCGCAACCGGCCGGCAGCACCGCGCCGGTCATCACCTCGATGCAGTCCGCGGGCCCGGCGAGCGTGAGCGGCGGGGCGCCGGCAGGCTGCACGCCGGCGACGCGGAACTCGCGGCGCGGGCCGTGGGCGATCGCGATGCCGTCCATGGCGACGCGGTCGAAGGGCGGCGCATCGCGCTCGGCAACCACCGGCTGGCGGAGCACGCGCCCGGCGCAGGCGGTCAGCGGGAGTTCTTCGGCGCCGGCCGGCGCCAGCGCCGCTGCGATCGCCGCATCGGCCTGCGCGGGCGTCAGCATGTTGGCGCGGCCGTCAGTCTTGCTTGTCGCGCGCCTTGAAGATGCGCAGCTGCTCGTTGAACTGGTCCGCGACCGCCTGGACCTCGTCGACGGCCGCGTTGTTCTTCTTCGCCTGCATCAGGCGCAGTTCCGCGAGGCGGTTCTCGTCGTACAGCCCGCTCTTCTCGTAGGCTGTCATTTCCATGTCGAGGCAGGCATTGAAGGTATTGATGTCGTCGTTGAACTGCTTCACCGCCTTCTGGGCCGCCAGCATTTCGTCATAATTCGCCGTCCTGCCGTCCGGGATGCGTTCCGGCGCGCGCGGGTAGATGCAGGCCGCTTGCGCGGATCCCGCGGCCAGCAGGGCGAGAAGGGCGATCGTGCTGCGTGTCATGTCGCGTGCCTCCCGGAGGCGTGGTTCTGCCTGTGACCGTGCCCGCGCGGCTGGGTTCGCGGGGCCGGGCGATTCTAGCGCAGACCGCCCGGCCGGCGGGCCTCAGTGCCGGCCGGCGGCGGCGTCCAGCGGCAGCTGGGGCACGTTCTTGAGCGTCTCCAGCACCAGGCTCGAGCGCACGTCGCGCACGCCTGGCAGCTTCAGCAGCTGGTGCAGCGTAAAGCGGCTGAGCGCGTCGAGGTCGGGCACCACGACCTCGAGCAGGAAGTCCATCTCGCCGGTCATCGCGTGCGCCGACACGACTTCGGGCCGCTCCTCGAGCGTGCGGCGGAATCGCTCCACCACGTCGTCGGTGTGGCGCTCGAGCTTGATCTGTACGTAGGCGAGCACGGTCTGCCCGACGCGCTTGGGATCGAGGATCGCGCAATAGCCGCGGATGAACCCCTGCTTCTCGAGGCGCCGCACCCGCCGCGTGCAGGGCGTGGGCGACAGGCCGACGCGCTCGGCAAGCTCGACGTGACTCAGCCTGCCGTCGCGCTGCAGCAGTTCGAGAATGCGCACGTCGGTGCGATCCAGGGCGGGCATGGTGAATGAAGTCCATCAAACTTAGAGAATTTGGAGTTTATCACTAATTCAACGATCCAAAGACGCGAAATTAGCCAAAAACACCCAGGGGCAATGGCTACCATGGCGTCGGGCCGCAACCGGCCCGCGGGGGAATGCCGATGCCGATGAGCGCACGCCGCCTGCCGGACCCTCATGCCATGACCGCGGCGGACTGGCGGCGCGTACTGGCGATCACCTGCGCTTCGCGCGCCCTCGACCGGCTCGAGGAATCGCGCCTGGTGCCGCAGCGCAAGGTGCTCTACCAGTTCTCGGCGCGCGGCCATGACGTGACCCAGGCGCTGCTCGGCCTGCAGCTCACCGGCTTGCGCGACGCCGTCGCGCCCTATTACCGCTCGCGTCCGCTCGCGCTCGCGCTCGGACTGCCGCTCGAGGAGGCGCTGGCCTCGACGATGATGCGCGCCGAGGGCATGTCCGCCGGCCGCGACATCGGCGTCGTGATCAACCGGCCGAATCGCTCCGGACCCTGCCTGCTGCCCGCCTGCGGTGGCGTCGGCACGCAGTACACGCCGGCGACCGGCTGGGCGCAGGCGCTGCGGTACCGCGCGCGCGTGCTTGGCGACGAGTCCGCGGCCGGCTGCATCGCCGTGGCCCACGGCGGCGACGCCTCGACCGCGACCAACGGCTTCTGGGCTTCGCTCAACATCGCGACCACCGGGCGGCTGCCGCTGCTGTACTTCATCGAGGACAACGGTTACGGCATCTCGGTGCCGTCCAGCTGCCAGACGCCGGGCGGCGACATCGCGGCAAATCTCGCCGCGTTCCGCAACCTGCGCCTGCTGTCGGGCGACGGCGCGGATCCCGAGTCCGCCGCGGCGCTGATCGCCGAGGCGGTGGCACACGTGCGCTCCGGCGAGGGCCCGGCGTTCCTGCGCCTGACCGTGCCGCGCCTCTCCGGCCATTCCGGCCAGGACACCCAGGCCTACAAGGCCGCGGAGGAGATCGCAGCCGAGCAGGCGCGCGATCCGCTGCTCGCGCTGCGCCGGCGCCTGGTGCCGGGCGTGCTCGCGGAATCCGAATGGTCGGAGATCGACGCCGAGGCCGGGCGTTCGGTCGAGTCCGCGCTGGCGCGGATCGAGGCGCGCCCGGTGGCCTGGACCGCCCCGCTCGCGGCCTGGACCTTCACCGAGCGCCGGCCCGACGGCACGATCGACGTGCAGCAGCAGGGCGGCCTGCTGGCGGAAGGCATCGCGGCGCCCGCAGGCTCGGCCACGCCGCAGCCCGATGGCCCGCGCATCAACATGGTGAGCGCGATCCGGCGCACGCTCGAGCATGAGCTCGCGGTGAATCCGCGCATGCTCGTGTTCGGCGAGGACGTCGGCCGCAAGGGCGGCGTGCACGCCGCGACGCTCGGGCTGCAGGAGCGCTTCGGCGAGGAACGCGTGTTCGACACCAGCCTGTCCGAGGAGGGCATCATCGGCCGCTCGGTCGGCATGGCGCTCGCCGGCCTGCTGCCGGTACCCGAGATCCAGTTCCGCAAGTACGCCGAGCCTGCCGCGGAGCAGCTGCATGACTGCGGCACCATGCGCTGGCGCACGGCCAACCGCTTCGCCGCGCCCATCGTGGTGCGCATGCCGGGCGGTTTCTTCAAGTGCGGCGATCCCTGGCACAGCCAGTGCAACGAGGTCGAATTCCTGCACGCCACGGGCTGGCACCTCGCCATGCCGTCGAACGCCGAGGACGCGGTCGGGCTGCTGCGCCGTGCGCTGCGCGGCAACGATCCCGTGATCTTCTTCGAGCACCGCTCGCTGATCGACGGCGCCGCGGCGCGCCGGCCGTATCCGGGCGACGACTTCGTGCTGCCCTTCGGCGTCGCGCGCACGCTGCGAAGCGGCACCGAGCTCACGGTCGTGAGCTGGGGGGCGATGGTCGAGCGCTGCGAGCAGGCGGCGTCCGAGTCCGGCATCGAGGTCGAGCTCATCGACCTGCGCACGCTGTCGCCCTGGGACCGCGAGGCCGTGATGGCCTCGGTCGGGCGCACGCGCCGCTGCCTGATCGTCCACGAGGACAACCTGACCGCCGGCTTCGGCGCGGAGATCGCGGCCGTGCTGGCCGAGCGCTGCTTCTTCAGCCTCGATGCGCCCATCGAGCGGCTCGCGATGCCGGACGTCCCGAGCCCGCACAACCCGGAGTTGCTGGAGACCGTCGTGCCGTCGGTCGCCGGCATCGTCGCCGCGATGCGGCGCATCGCGAGCGTCTGAGCCATGGCGACCATCGAAGTGCTGCTGCCGGCCGACCAGCTGGAGGGGACCCGTTCCCAGGTGCTGCGCTGGCTGAAGGCCGTCGGCCAGCCGGTCGCCCTGCACGAGCCGCTGGTCGAGATCGAGACCGACAAGGTCACGATCGAGGTGCCGGCGCCCGCGGACGGGGTGCTGCTCGAGATCGTGGCCGCGGACGGGACGGACGTCGCGCCGGGCGCGCTGCTCGGGCGGCTGGCGCCCGCGCAGGCCGCGGCAGCGACCGTGCCGAGGGCGGCTGCCGCACCCGCAGCCGGCGCGCGCGCGGTTCCGCCGTCCGGTCCCGCGGCCTCCGATTCGCGCATGAGCCCGGCCGTCCGCCGCCTGCTGGCACAGCACGGACTGGCGGCCGGCGCGGTGCGCGGTACCGGCGAGGGCGGGCGGATCACGGTGGACGACGTGCTCACCGCCGCGGGCG